>JBEKXO010000024.1:0-34558 GCA_049511995.1 Terriglobales bacterium | reverse complement strand
GTTTACTACTTTCACTATCTGCCTTTGCCGATGGAGCCTGGTTGCAACGATTCTCCGGGCACGTTTGGCATGTTTACCGTGGATGCTTCCTACAAGATTCAGCAGCCGCTGGCGCAATTCTTCGTGGCGCAACTGATTAATCTCGAGTGGGCGCAGCCCGCAGGGGGAGAGCACCAAGTTTATTCCGCGAAATCCGATATCGGCGACGGAGCCGGTCGCGAACTTGTGACCGCGTATGCCTTGAAGCGTCCAGATGGGGAGTGGTCATTGCTGATAGTCAATCGCGATCAGGAAAATGCCCACCACGTCCGCATCGACTTTCGCGGCGCAATTCCAGGGAAGGCAGATTCGGGCACAGGTTTCGTAGGCCCTGTAGAAATCTCAACCTTCGGCAGCGCGCAATATAAGTGGAACCCGCCACGAACCCGCTTCATGGCCCACGCTGAGGAGGCCGCCAAGCCGACAATCGTCGCCTACACCAACGGCACCGCCGATCCCGACGGCCCGATCCTCCGCTCTAAGGCGACTGGTGCGAAAGATACGCTTTATGATCTGCCAGTGGCGTCGGTGGTGGTTGTCCGGGGTAGGATCGCGGCCCCCTAGCCTAGGAGAGCGACGTTACATAGATTCTCGATGAGGTTTATCGACTAGGTACCAACGTAACCCCGGCCTGCCGCGCTATCTGCTATACTGCTATTAACGCTATTGCTACGGTTTGCGAGTTACGCGGGGAATCCTGATGGATTCCGCACCACCTCCGCATTTCCTGCCCGCCTGGTTCCAGCGCCAATCTAAAAATGCGAGCGGCATGCGACCTCTAGGAAGTTCTCAGTTCCCGGTTCTCAGTTCCCAGCAGAACCCGGATGTTGCGTTAGTTATTCTGAGAACCGACAACTGGGAATCGAGAATTGCATTAAGCCCCTCCAGAAAGAAAACAATCGAATGACCACATTTACGGAACTGCCCTTGTCTGCTGCGTTGCAGCAGAAACTTGCGGCAGCTCAATTTATTACCCTCACACCCATCCAGGCGCGCGCCATCGCTCCTGCCCTCGAAGGCAAGGACGTAATCGGCACCGCCCAGACTGGCACCGGCAAGACACTGGCGTTTCTGATTCCGATCATCGAAATGCTGCGCACGTCTTCTAAAGACGAATCAGCGAAGAAGAGCGTCAGCGCTCTAGTCCTCTTGCCCACTCGTGAACTCGCCATGCAGGTTCACGAGCAGTACGAACAACTGCGCGACAGGAATATGCCGAAGGCCGCATTGGTCATCGGCGGCGTCGCGGAAAAGGCGCAGATCAACAGCCTGCGATCGGGCTGCGAATTTGTGATCGCCACTCCGGGACGCTTGCAGGATTTCATCACCCGCAAATTTGCCGACCTGCGGCACGTGAAAATACTTGTGCTCGACGAAGCCGACCGCATGCTCGACATGGGCTTCCTTCCCGCCATCCGGCGCATCCTGCAAATCCTGCCGCAGCGCCGGCAGACGCTTTGTTACTCGGCCACCATGGAGCAATCCGTCGCCGCGCTGGTCAACGACTACACCCGCGAGCCGGTGCGCATCGCTCTTGGCTCAGTGCTCAAGCCGGCGGAGAGCGTGCAACTCGAAGCCTATGAAGCGCGGCCGTCCGAAAAGCTGAATACCTTACGACAGTTGCTATATGGGGAAAAGGGACAGACCCTGATCTTCACGCGGACCAAACGTGGCGCGCAGCGACTAGCGCAAGAGCTCGAGCGCGATGGTTTCTCGTGCGCCATGATTCATGGCGATCGGACCCAATCGCAGCGCAACGGCGCCCTGAGCGGCTTCCAGGAGGGTCGTTACCAGGTGCTGGTTGCAACCGACATCGCATCGCGCGGCCTGCACTGCGATGACGTCGCGCATGTGATCAACTACGACCTGCCGAAGATGGCGGAGGATTTTATCCACCGCGTTGGCCGCACTGGCCGAGCTGGCTCTCAAGGCCGCGCCTCTACGCTCTTCACCGCTGCAGAGAATCTCGCCCTTCGCGATATCGAGCGCACTCTGAAGTTGCGCATCGAACGCAAGCAGGTGAACGCGACTTCCTCGGAGAATGCCCAGCCCAAGCGTTTCGTGCAAAACACGCTAGCATCGCGCACGCTGACCGCCTTGCCGGGTGAGGTCTTCGTTTAGTTTTGATCCAGGCTTGATGGAAAGCTGGACGGGCGAGGACCGCCCGTCCGGTTATCAGATAAGCGTTAACGATCGCCGGTTTTCGTGCCGTGCGGACCCGCGAACTCAGCCGACCCGAGGTCTTCATCCTCGCTGCCGATGCGAAATAGCGCCGCTTGCTCCGCAGCGTGCTCGCGCATCAAACGCAATTCTTCCTGCTCGTCAATCACAACACCTTCCGGCTGATCCTGCTTGCGCTGGGTTTTGCGCTCGTTCTTGTCGCGTTGTTTCTGTTGGCGCGCTTGCTCTTTCTGTCGTTTGTTAAAAGTCGATCGGCCTCGTGGCATATACCTTCTCCCAGATTTTTATTTCTTTATTATGGCTCGCTACGTGCGGTAGCTGCAGGACTGGTTCAGCTTTATCCTGGAATAAGCAAAAAGGAAGCAGAAAATCGCCGCATCCTCAAATTTCATGGCTCTCATTCAGTATAACCTCGAACCAACCTGCAACGCACATCGCCCTGAAACGGGCAACAACTGGAACTCTTCCAGCGGCACAATCCGCGCAGCTTTTTACCTGTCAAAATTTAACGCCCCGTAACATTCCGGTCACACGACTTTGGTATTTTGTGGCCGGAGGATGACAATGAAGAAGGCACTTGCTGTACTCTCCCTCGCAGTAGCCTGTTCCATGGGCACCGCAACCGCCCAGAACAATAACTTCCTACAGGGCAAAATCAAGCGCGTTTTGTTGATCAGCGTCGACGGTATGCACGCGGTCGATTACTTGAACTGCGCTAACGGCATCAGCACCATCAACAATGGCCAGCCCTTTTGCCCGGCACTTGCCGCTCTCGGCCAGCACGGCATCAACTATGTCGCCGCCAGCACCTCAAAAACGTCCGACTCCTTCCCAGGCTTGACCGCGATCATCACCGGCGGAAGCCCAGCCTATACCGGCGTCTACTACGATGTCGCTTATTCTCGAAACTACGATGCCCCAGCGAAAACCACTGGCAACGGCCTCGCGGCTGGACCCTGCACGCCCTACGCGACCCCGACGGGGACCACAAGCGAATATGAAGAAGGCATTGACATCGACCAGACCAAGCTGAACGGCGGCGCTCCGGGTGCATCTCTGACCGATGGTGGCATCGCGTCAATCGACTCGAAGAGACTGATCCGCGACCCCAATAATGGCTGCAACCCGGTTTGGCCGTGGGAATTCGTTCGCGCCAACAGTATCTTCAGCGTCATTCACGCGGCTGGCGGATACACGGCGTGGTCCGACAAGCACCCCGCTTATTCGTCGGTGTCCTCTGGTCTTGGCCCAGTTGCCCTCGACGACTTCTACGCGCCCGAAATCAACTCCGCCGTGATCGCCCTCAAGGGCGTTACCACCCCCACAGGCCTGGCCTGCTACCCGATCCCCGATCCCGGCTCAGATCTGACCGCCTGGACCAACAGCTTCCAGAACATTCAGTGCTACGACACTTTGAAGGTTCACGCCATCCTCAACGAAATCGACGGCAAGGACCATCTCGGTACCAAGCAAACTCAGGTTCCCACAGTCTTCGGCATGAACTTCCAGGCCTTGAGTGTGGGGCAGAAGCTGGTCGAGAAGAGCAACAGTATGACGGGCGGATATCTGGACGCCGCTGGCACACCCACCGCGCCACTGCTTAGTGAATTCCAGTTTGTCGACGCCTCGATTGGGGCGTTTGTCAGCGAGCTGAAGGCACAGGGCCTCTATGATTCGACTCTGATCGTGATCACTGCCAAGCACGGCCAGTCGCCCATTGATCCCAGCCGCTACGTCTCGCAGCTCATCAACGGCACTTCACCGGTCACCTTGCTCTCGAATGCGGGCTATATCCCCTACTCGGAATCCACCAACAACCCGACCGGCATTGGGCCTACGGAAGATGACGTCTCGCTGGTCTGGCTGACCAGCTCCTCCGATACGTTAGCCGCCGTCCAGATCCTCGAAGCGAATGCATCCGTCACCGGAATCGCGCTCGGTCAGATCTACTACGGCCCTTCGCTAAGTCTTAACTACAACGATCCAACCGTAGACCCACGCACCCCGGACATCATCGTGACCCCGAACGTCGGCGTTACGTATTCAGGCAGCACGGCGAAACTGGCCGAGCACGGTGGGTTCGCCCATGACGATACGAATGTGATCATGTTGCTGTCCAATCCGTCTTACAAAGCCGAGACGGTCCGTGAATCAGTGGGCACCGTCCAGGTAGCGCCGACAATCCTCCAAACCTTGGGACTCAATCCTTCGTCCCTTAGCGCCGTGGTTGCTGAGGGAACCAACGTTCTTCCGAAGTAACCATTCGGTCGGCGAAAGCCGGCACAATCGACAGCGGACGCTCTTTCGTGGCGTCCGCTGTCTGGCAATAACATCTGAACAACCGCACAACCACCGAGGATACGGAGCAGCACGAAGGTTCTTGATTTCACCCCGGTTCCTTCGCGTAGCTTCATGCCCCTAGTCGTTGATAGTTCGCAAACTGAGCCTCTACCCGATCGGGACGCCGGTTTGCCACCCTCCACGCCAACGTGTTACCATCGAACACGTTACGAAAACGAGAAGAGACAGGAGTGCAACAGGTTAGTGTTAGCCAGAGAGCAAAAGCAATCCGTCGTTGACACGTATCGCACGCACGCTACCGATACAGGCAGTCCCGAAGTCCAAATCGCGCTGTTAAGCGAGCGCATTGGTCAGCTGACGGAACACTTCAAGACGCACCAGAAAGACCACGGCTCGCGCCGCGGACTTCTCATGATGGTGAGCAGGCGCAGAAGTTTGCTCGACTACCTGAAGAAGTACGACTCGGAACGGTATAAGACCGTCATTTCCAAGCTCGGCATCCGCAAATAACCGCGCGCCGGCTTCCTTTGAGGCCGGTTTCAGATCTGGGTTTCCAGATCACGTGAGCCTTAGCAAAGTGCGTTCCCAACCGCGGCCTTGGCATGCGCCTGTCCACGCGAACTCCGTTATCGCGCGCCTGCCCTTCTGCCCAATATAAGGATGATCTATGAAGCCTGAATCTACAAAAGTTTCCGTCGATCTCACAGGCGGGAAACAAATGTCTTTTGAAACTGGAAAACTTGCCAAGCAGGCCGGCGGCTCCGCCGTTGTGCGCTTCGGCGAAAATGTTGTCCTCGCCGCAGCCACCGCCAATCCTGAGCCGCGCGAAGGCATCGACTTTTTCCCGCTCACCGTCGACTATCGCGAATACACCTACGCCGGCGGACGCATTCCCGGCGGCTTTATCAAGCGCGAAGGCCGCATGAGCGAGCGTGAAGTGCTCACCAGCCGCCAGATCGATCGCCCCGTGCGCCCGATGTTCGCCGAGGGCTTTCGCAACGAAACCCAGGTAATCGCCTTCGTTCTCTCCGCCGATACAGAAAACGATCCCGACGTCTGCGGCATCAACGCCGCTTCCGCTGCCCTTACTGTCTCCGATATTCCATTTCTCGGCCCGATCGGTGCCGTGCGCGTAGGTCTCGTGGATGGACGCTTCATCGCCAATCCCACTTACACCGAAATGCGCGACGGCCTGCTCAACATCATGGTCGTCGGCACCGCCGATGCGATCGTAATGATCGAGTCAGGCGCCAAAGAAGTAAAAGAAGAGACCGTAGTCGACGCCATCGAATTCGCCCACACAGAAATCAAGAAAATCTGCGCCGCCATCAGTGAACTGCGCGACAAAGTTGGCAAGCAGAAACGCAAGGTAACCCCGCCCGAATTCGACGAGTCGTACTTTAAGAGCCTGGAATCAAAGATTGGCGCTCGTCTCAGCGATGCACTCGATACCGCGAAACATCCCAAGTCCGAAAGCTACGAACTGGTTCGCGTCATCGAAAAGGAACTGCTCGCTGCGGTTCCCGAGGGTGATAACGCCGACAAGGAAAAGACGAAAATTAAGAAGTATTACGAGATTCTCCGCGAGCGCATTTTCCGCAACCAGGTAATCGACAACAAGCGCCGTCCCGACGGCCGCGCCTTCGACCAGATTCGCGAGATTTGGATTGAAGCAGGCGTGCTGCCCCGCGCTCACGGCAGCGCCGTCTTTACGCGCGGTGAAACCCAGGCCCTAGTCACGACCACGCTCGGCACGAGCGATGACATGCAACGCCTCGAAGGCTTCGAAGGTGAAGCCAAAAAGCGTTTCATGCTGCACTACAATTTCCCGCCGTTCTCGGTCGGGGAGGTTGGCTTCATGCGTGGCGCCGGTCGCCGCGAGATCGGCCACGGTGCATTAGCCGAACGCGCCGTTTCCGCTGTCCTTCCCACCGAAGACAATTGGCCTTACGCGATGCGCGTCGTCTCTGACATTCTGGAGTCGAACGGCTCATCCTCAATGGCCACGATCTGCGGCGCCTCACTTTCGCTGATGGATGCGGGCGTTCCGTTAAAAGCTCCCGTAGCCGGAGTTGCGATGGGATTGGTGAAAGAAGGCGACAACTATGCCATCCTGACCGACATCGCCGGCGCCGAAGATCACTACGGCGACATGGATTTCAAAGTTGCCGGAACCAAAGACGGTATCACCGCATTGCAAATGGATATCAAAGTCGCGGGCATCACTTCACAGATCATGCGCGAAGCGCTGGCCCAAGCCCAGCGTGGCCGGTTGTTCATTCTGGGGAAAATGGACGAGATCCTGAACGAAGCGCGCGTGAAAGTTTCGAGTTACGCGCCGCGTATCTACACTCTCCAGATTCCAGTCGACAAAATCCGCGACGTGATTGGGCCCGGCGGCAAGATGATTCGCAGCATCATAGAGCAGACCGGCGTCAAGATCGACGTCGAAGATTCCGGCAAGGTCAACGTCGCCTCGAACGACGAGGTTTCCGCAAACAAGGCTTTGCAGATTATTCGCGACCTGACGGCATCGGCTGAGGTAGGGAAGACTTATCTCGGCAAAGTCAGCCGCTTGGCTGATTTCGGAGCGTTCGTCGAAATTCTGCCCGGCCTGGATGGCTTGCTCCACATCAGCGAAGTGGCCGAACATAGAATCAAAGACGTTCGCGACGAACTGAAAGAAGGCGACCAGGTTCTGGTGAAAGTGCTGGCCGTCGAAGGCAACCGCATCAAGCTGTCTCGGAAGGCGATTCTGAAAGAGCAGCGCGCAAAAATGGGCGGCGGCGCTCCACCTCCTCCTGAGATGGACGAATCCTCCGGACCCGCTCCATCTGCTCCGTCCGCGCCGGTTTCGCACGGCGCGCCCACGGCAGTGATCGAAGGCGGCGCCGATTTCGACGCCGACGACGAACCGAACTTCAATCGTGTCGATGGAGTCGTCGCCTCGGTTGAGGCCGGTGCGGGGCGGCCGGAGGGTTCGCGCGAAGGACGTCCGAGCGGCGGAGGCGATCGTGATCGCAATCGTCGTCGTCGCGGTCGTGGAGGACGTCCCGGCGGCGGCCAGGGAGGTCACGGTGGTGGCCATTCTGGTGGTGGCGGAGGTCGCGGACGACGGTAAGAACAGTTACTAGTGCTCCGTACCCAATTGCCAGCAAATGCAAAGGGCCGCAGCGATGCGGCCCTTTTTCTTGGAGCTCCCCGGCGCTTAATTCTTGATCTCAAATCGAAGATCATAGAGGGCTTTTGTGTTCCCCATGTAGTGTTGAGAATATCCATAAATCTGCGTCCATCCGTTGAGCACCACGTCTTTCCCTGGACCGAAATACTCGCTCTGCCCGACATTATCCTCCTGCAATGGACGAAATGCGCCCGTCATGTAGCCTCCCATATTGCTGATTTCGTAATAAACCTCAACCAGCTTCGCACTTTGGGCTGGCGTAATCACGGCCAGTTTCACTCCGTTCCCGGTGCTTCCAAATCGGTCAGATGCCACTTCTTTGCCATCAATAACAAGCCGCAGGTAATGAACAGGTTTGTCGGTGTTAAAGGCCAATATCTTCACATGACCGGCCACTTCGCCCAACAAAGCGTCACGGTTACCCGAATAATTGCCCACCTGCGCAATTGAACACGCCAACCAGATGAACATCACCAATGGACAAAGCAGATGTAACGCGATTTTCACGGGAATCTCCTTATCAAAACGGCACGATTATAACGCCCGTTCCGTCTGATCGTCGGAAGCCCGGACGTACTGAGAGACGGAGGTGCGCCGCCCCAATTAAGGAGTAGAGCGAAATTCATCTACGCGCGCGTCAGAAGGACAAGCGCTTAAAAAGAGTTTCTGGAATGTGTTCGACGGCTGTCATAACATAACGCCAGATTTTCGGTGTGTATAAGATGTCGGGCGAGCGACGCTCAAGAGCGCGCACTATGTCGCGAGCAACCTGCTCAGGATCTGCAAAGCGCGCCGAGTGACGCATGTGATCAGTCATGGAAGTCTGCACCGGCCCTGGCTTAATGGTCATGACGCGGACGCCGGCAGGATAGAGCCGGCTGCGGAGTCCCTGAAGAAACAACGATAGCGCGCCTTTGGCGGACCCGTAGACGTAGTTAGAGCGGCGTCCGCGATCTCCCGCGACCGAAGTAATTGCGGCGATACATCCTGTGCGGCGCTGTTCCAGATCGGCGGCAAACAAGGTCAAAATCGCGGTTGCACTTACAAAATTAACTTGTAACTCCTCGAGCAAAATGTCGACGGATGTTTCTGAATCATTCTGGTCGTGCATCGAGCCATAAGCCAAGAGTACGGTGTCATATTCGGGCAGGGAACGCCGCACAAAGTCGAATACAGCTGCATGCCCTTGAATAGAAGCCAAGTCAGCAGAGTAAGTCAAAACATTGCTCGATCCCCGCACCAATAAGTCGGCTCGAAGTTCAGCGAGCCGTTGAGGCGAGCGCGCGATGAGCAGTAACTCATGACCCTGTCGGGCCAACAAACGCTCCACTTCAACCGCGATGCCGGAAGTGGCGCCGAGAACGACAATTTTCTTCCTATTGGCGATCATTGTGCCCCCGTAACCCGTCGCCAGAACGAAGACGACATCTTCGGGTCTATGTAGGGAACAAAACTGCGCCAGCGCGGGAACGAGGCGGCAAACAGCGCTGGGCTCATGCGTGCGTCTTTCGCTGGATAGAGAGCGCCTCCGCTTTGCTGCACAACTTCATCCAGTGACTGCATGAGGTGCAGGGTGCGCTCGCCCCGCATGGCGAAATCGAGTGCAATCGTGAGTCCGGGGCGCGGGAAGGAAAGCATCCCAGCGGGCGGCGCTGATCCAAATTGCTTAAGCACGCCCAGGAACGATCCCATACCCGAGCGGGCGATTCGCTCCAGTAACTCCTCGATTGCGTCCATGTTAGTTGCCGGAATCACGCACTGATATTGTAAGAACCCATGTTTGCCATAAAGCAGGTTCCATTGGCGAATTGAATCCAGCGGGTAGAAAAAAGAATCATAGGGCAAAACAGTCGCACCCTTCTTCCGCGCATGGAGTTTGTAGTAGGCAGTGTTAAACGCTTTAACCGAGTAACGATTGAGGATCCATCCAGGCAGCGCAAATGGAACTTTGGGCCCGCGCTTGCGATGAACGTTCTCCACCCGGCCCGCCGCATGATTTCCCCGAAAGAAAATACCGCGCAGATTCCTGCCGGAAAAACAGTCGAGCCATGCCACCGTGTATTCGAAACGTCCATCACTCTCGCGACTGAGATAGAGAAAGGAATCGAGCGATTCAAACGGTACAAGGTCGGCATCGATCCACGGGCCGGATACCCGTTTCAGTTGAATGTCGGCCCATGCGATTACTCCAGTCAACCCCAGGCCACCAATGGTGGCATGCAGCATGTCAGAATTTTCTCGAGGACTACAGGTCACCAAGCCCTCGTCCGAGCGATGCAGTCCGATTTGGCGAACATGAGCGCCGAAGGTCCCGGCACAGTGATGGTTCTTGCCATGCACGTCGTTGGCGACAGCTCCGCCAACCGTCACAAAACGAGTGCCGGGAGTCACTGGAAGGAACCATCCCTTGGGAAGAAAAACGTCGATGATAGCGGAGAGGCTGACCCCGCCTTCGCAGCGAACCACTCCACTGGATTCGTCAAAACCGAGAATCCGGTTGAGACGCCGGCAGTCGATAAGCCCGCGCCCAGCGTTGAGACAAGAATCCCCATAGCTGCGACCGAGTCCATAAGGAAGCAGTGAGTCAGGCGCAGCGTTCTCCAGAATCTCCCGCACTTCATCATTCCAGGCCGGCTTGTAAACCCGGGCGTGCGCAGTCTTAGGATAGCGCCCCCACGAGAGAATTCGTGTGGTTGGCGGTGCTGCTACGGTCACCTTGCGCAAAGTCGCGGCTGATTGTCCAGACATAATGATTACTAACTTCTAAGTCGATCGTATGCGGAACTCAAACTCATCAATTCACGCGCATGATGCTCGCGGCAATCACACCCGCCGATGCCAGCGCAACTCCATAACTTACTGGGTCCCGAATAGCGAGCGTAACCGGATCTTCCTTTAATTCGCCACGATGCGCCAGCAGCCATGTCCGGCTCAGCCAATAAAGAATGATGGGACAAAGCAGAAAAAGAAACTCCGGCGACGAATAAAGAACGCGCACGTCCTGGCTTTGAACGTAGAGACTGAAAATCACCACCGCGGAAAAGCTGCTACCCACTCCGAGCGAAAGCAATACTTCGCGGTCGCCCACGTGATAGCCGCGGCCCGAGTTACCGGCCCTTACTAAAGTACTGGCATGGAATAACTCCGAATAACGCTTCGCCATTGCCAGACTTAGAAAGAAAAATAGAGAGAAAGCCAGGAACCATTGCGAAAGGGGCGTCGAGGAAATCAGCGCTCCCGCGAGAATTCGAAAGCTGTAAAAACTCGATAGAACAAAAACATCGAGCAATGCGACCTTCTTAAGATAAAGCGAATAGAACATAGTAAGGGCGGCATATCCCAGCAGAGCGAAGCCGAATTGCGCATCAAGAAAAAAGCCCGCGCCCAGCGCCGCTGAGAGCAAAATAAAGGAAGCGAACAATCCTTCCGGAATCGAAATTTCGCCGGCAGCAAAGGGCCGCGCTTTTTTCCAGGGATGTTCACGGTCAGAATGCAAATCGAGCAGGTCGTTGAGAATATACAGCCCTGACGCGCAAAGGCCATAAAGCGCGAAGGCGAGAATTGTGCGGAGAACAGGCTCAGTCGCGATATTGTGCGACAGCGCCAGCGGCAGAAAAAGCAGCAGATTTTTTGCCCAATGATGTCCGCGCAGGGCGTTAACCCAAGTGCGAATAGAGGCTCGGGGCTCGAGAATCGTAATTCTTAGCTCTGTAACTGCCGCGGCCTGCCCAGCGCGGCGTTTGGTACCCACGACGTATGCCCCATTTGCTCTGCGCCACACCTCCACATCGGCGGCCGAATCACCCATATATTCGAAGCCGGTTTGCGCGTAGCGCTCTGCCAGAAATGTCGCCTTGGTCGCTCCCTTGAGATTCACCTGTCCTTCGCTGGCATGCACTTCGTCGAACAGTCCCAGGTAATCGGAAATCGCTTCCGCAAGCTGACGATCCGTTGCTGTTGTTAGCGCGATCCGGCGCCCGGCAGCTTTTTCGCGTTGCAAAAGATCAATAACGGTTTGTCGATAGGGAAGAGTGGCAGGGTTGAGATCGACCCTCGCGGCAACCTTGCGTTTAAGCGCAGTTCGTCCCGAGAGCAGCCAGAAGGGCAACAGCAACAACGTAAAAGGTCGAGACTTCAGGAGGACGAGAACACACTCCCAGAGAACATTGCCCCTGATCAAAGTGCCGTCGAGATCGATGCACAAAACTGGCGGCAGCACCTTGGCGGGTTTGGCTCCGGTCGCTGGCCCCATAAGGTGATCGTCGCATAAGCCAGCGGTGAAAATACGATAAGAAGTGGAGCACGTAGGTAACCTGAGTAACATGCGCCGGCAAGATCGAAGGGTTAAGATGACTCGTATTCGCGAGGCTACTTCTTTCCGCGCCTGCCCGGATCGAATGGACGAAGTACAAGACAAATCGGAACCCGCCATAACGGAGTTATTGGCGAAGTATCTCCGCCAGCCGCGCATTCTGCTGCCGCTACTCGGATTGGTTACTTTCGTACTCTACAGCGGTTCGCTCTCCTTCGAATTTGTATGGGATGACTGGCCTCAGATCGTGAACAGCCCAATCATACGGTCGTGGAGCAACCTGCCCCGCGCCTTCGGCAGCGACCTGTGGTATCACGTGGCGAGGCATCAGGTGTACTATCGCCCGCTCTTCGTAGCATGGTCGATGTTGAATTACACGCTATTTGGATTGCGCCCGTGGGGATGGCATCTAGGAGCGGTTGTGCTCCACGTAGGGGCAGTCCTGTCGGTCTTCTGGCTGGCGCGCAAACTGGAATTGGAGTACTGGACAGCGGCGTTGGCAGCGCTGATTTTTGCGCTGCATCCGATTCATATTGAACCAGTCACGTGGGTCTCCGCAGCATCCGACACGATGGTCACCATATTCGCTGCCCTCGCTTTCGGGGCATTCATCAACGGACGCGATCCCAAAAACAAAAACCGCCTATCGTGGTGGCTAGCGTCGCTCACGCTTCTTTTCTGCGCGTTACTGACGAAAGAAATGGCGGTGATGTTCACGGCGTTGGTAGCCATCTACATGTGGTTGCATCCAGCCCGAGCTAAATCATCATCGTCAGCTCAACAAGTTGTGGGGGCAATCACAGAGTCTGCTCCGTATGCGATGGTTACATTGACGTACGTGCTGTTGCGAAAGCATGCGCTCCTGCACTCAACTGGCCTATTCGATCCTGTTCACGGCATGTCAGACGTGCTCCGGACATTGCCGTTCGTGTTGTCGATCTATCTCCGGCAGTTACTAATTCCAGTTGGTATTAATGGGCTATATTACACGCCATACGTCACTAGCGCTGTCTTCAGTCAGATCGTAGTTCCTGTGTTAATAATAAGCGCTACGCTTTGCGGATTGTGGTATTGGAATCGTCGCGACTCTAACTTGATTGTTGGGTTTGCGGGATGGTGGCTGCTAGTGGGGTTAGCCCCTGCCTTGTACTTACGCAACTTTGGCAACGGCGATTTCGTGCGCGATCGTTACATGTACCTGCCGTCGATCGGCTTCGCAATCCTAGTAGCACTTGGTTTGCGGCGTTTACCATCCTTCAAGGACTGGAACGCCCAGGCTGTGCAGTTATGCGCGGTACTGGCACTGTGCAGTGCTTATGCGTGCGCATCGCTTGCCCAGCAGGTCTACTGGGGAAACGATCTGCTCGTGCTGGTGCGCGGGCAAGCGCTCTATCCGGGGAATCCGTATGCTCTCGTGGGCCTGGCGAAAGAGTACAGCCAGCGAGGCGCTCATGATCGCGCCATCGCGTTGGCGCAATTGGCGGTACGGGAACATCCCGAGTACGGCTACGGGCCGCTGGCTTTGGCGGAAGCCTACATTCACGCCGGTCGATTCGAGGAAGGCCGAATCTGGTTGGACAAGGTCGATCCCGATTACGCCAAGTCGGAAGTAGGCATGGCGGGCCTCGCAGGGTTATATGGAGAGATGGGCGACTATAAGCGCGGTCTCGCACTGTGCTCAGAGATTCTCGATAAAGAGCCCAATCTGTATTCAGCGCTTTATAATTGCGGCAACATTCACTTACTTGACGGTCAGTATCGAGACGCTGAACAGTTACTATCCCGTGCTGTACACTTAGTGCCGGAACAAGCCGCTCCCAAACACTTTCTGGGGCGCGCTCTTCTGCGAGATGGCCGGAATACGGAGGCGCAACCTTATCTGCAACAAGCGGCCGCCATGGATCCGAAAATCTGGGATTACCACTACTGGTTCGCTGAGTCACTTGAACAGAGTGGAAACATATCTGCCGCGCGAATGGAGTATCAACGGGCATTGCAGCTCAATCAGGACAGCCAAGAAGTGAAATTGCGGCTGGCGGCGTTGGAAGCGAAATGAAAAAACGACTGACCGAAGATGAGCGAGAAAATGAATAACACTCCTCCCGAGTCAGGTATAAGAGGTAACCCGGCCAACTCAGAGGGATTGAACCTCAAGATAAGGATTCGCAAGCCGCTCTCGGAGACGTCTGAAAGCGGCACGCGCGAATCGGAGGCCGTTTCGACTCCTCAAAGTTGGACACTTCGGTGGCTAGTGCTAGTCGCTGTCATGGCTGTCGCAGGCGTTTATGTTGGCCTCCATATCGGCAATGGCTGGGTTCCGGCCGATGACGGTGTCCTCGGCGAGAGTGCATTGCGCGTCATGCAAGGGCAATTGCCCCATCGCGATTTTGCAGAGATCTACACCGGCGGCCTGAGTGTTATACACGCGCTGGCATTTCGTGTTTTCGGCGTAAGCCTCATGTCGCTGAGAATCTGCGCGTTTCTCTTTTTTCTAGCGTGGATCCCTGCCGTCTACTATATCGCTTTGCGTTTTACATCAGCCCTGCCAGCGGGTCTGGTCACACTCGTGGCAGTGGCCTGGAGTTTTCCGAATTATCCCGCATCCATGCCCTCGTGGTACAACCTTTTCTTCGCGACCTTCGGGGCCGCGGCGCTGCTACGCTACCTCGACGTGCGCAAAATCCGCTGGCTCTTTCTGGCTGGCGTGTGTGGTGGCATATCGATCCTGATCAAAGTAATTGGCGCTTACTATATTGCGGCCGTGTTGTTGTTTTTCGCGTTCGTTGAACAGAACGAGTCACAGAGCGAGCACTCGGCAGCCGATGCGCCCAAATCTGGCGCGTATCGAGCCTTCAGCGCAAGCGCGCTACTCCTCTTCCTGACCACGGTAATTTATATGTTTCACGCGCGGCTCGGCGGCGGTGAATTCTACCAATTTGTGCTGCCCTCGTCCGTCTTAGTGGCGGTAATTCTCTTCGCCGAATGGAGCGCACCCAGCGTCCCCACCGTTAAGCGATTCGGCTCCCTACTGCGATTGGTGATACCGTTTGTCTGCGGGGTGGTGACTACCATACTCATTTTCTCAGCTCCCTATGCCGGGTCAAGAGCGCTTGCCCAATTCTTTGCCGGAGTCACATCCAGTGCCATAGCCCGTTCCATCGGCCTCGGAGTCCTTCGCCCCGTAGGAATCGAGAAAAGCCTGCCGGCGCTACTGCTGATTGGTTTGCTAGCCGCAGCCATCTACTCGCGACCATTTCAGGGAAAGATTGTGGGCGGCGCCCTCGCCACCGGATTAGCGGCGATGCTGCTCAAAGCGCCGGCGTCAGCCGGAATTGTTTCAGGAGTGTGGTATTCGGTTGCGACCCTGACTCCACTGGTGGTCTTACTCGGTGCGGCGCTTTTGTTGAAAGTGAAAAAGCCGGATGCCCCAACCATTCTGCAGCGACAGAGACTGATGTTGTTGATCTCTCTAGCGGCGATGTGCAGCCTCGTGCAGTATCCTTTCGCGGCGCCAATCTATCTTTGTTACGCCTTGCCACTAACATTGCTGGCCGCGGTCGCGGTCATATCGACCGCCCGTAGGCAACCAGGAATTTACTTGCTCTCTGCCCTGGCTGGATTCTATCTGCTGTTTGGCGTGATTATGCTGGTCCCCGATCACGTTTATGAACTGACCCACAGAGTCGGCCCGATGGAAGAACTGCATCTCGATCGGGCCGGCGGGTTACGAATCGAGTATGCCGCGAACTTTGCCGATTTGATCCATCTACTGCAACACCATTCCCCCAACGGATTGATGTATGCCGGTAACGATTGTCCTGAGCTATATTTTCTTTCCGGTCTGAAGAATGTAACTCGCGACGACGGCGGCGCTTCGGCCGAAGAAGTATTAAAAGCGCTTCAATCCGAAGATCTCAAACTTGTGGTGATCAATGAATCGCCATTTTTCCCAGACGCCAGGATGAGCGCCACGGTAAGAGCGGAAGTTGCACGAAAATTTCCCGAGAACCAAATGGCGGGAATATTCCACGTGTTCTGGCGGCCTTAGCGCTGGTTTATCGAGGCCGTAACATACAACCAAAATTGGCGACCGTCACTTCGTAAACTTGGGCGTCTTCTGTAATTCCGGGATAGGTACCGATTACTTTCAGGTTCGCTCCGTCCATATCAAGTTTCTTGAGAAGCCACCCTTGAGGATGGTTGTATGCGCCGACAACCACAAACCGAGGATGTTCGCCGACGAAAGCGCAATAAGGTTCTACCTTTCCACGAATAGGAAAAACTTTCTTTAATCGATCGTAATTCTCGAATACTGTGTCATGGGCAATTGCGGCGGCGAAGTCTCGATCGTTGAGTAGATAAAGACGGTTGGCGAGTTCCGCGCTAGCCTGCCGGTCCATCTCGAGAAACGTCAACCCGGTGTTTGCAACCAAAGGAAGGTCTGGATCGATGCCATCAAGGTTCGATAAGGGGCGCGCGGATTCAAGGGCCTTTAGAAGTTCAGGAGGCGCCATTGGCTTGACAGGTTCGATGAGAAGCTTCGGCAGAGTGAGCGCGTTCAGTATGTGTCGCGCGACGGCGGGCGGAGTCAGGTTGCCAAGTTGCTGAATCAACCAAACCTTGCCCGAGGTGTTCAAGAACAAGATAGTGCTTAGTGCTAATGCTACAGTTAATCCGGCCATGTGGTTGCGCTGAGTGCGGAAGCCAAGCAGCAGCGATGGAATAATCGCAATCGGGAGGAACGCGACGACTCCATAGCGTTCAAAAAACGCGGTGCCAGTGTGGGCGAAAACAATCGCGATACCAACCGGAATCAAAGCCATGCAAAGAAGAAGAAATGCCAGTGGGTAGAGGACTGTCCGAGGAGGAGCCGGCGCAGCCTGCGGTTTTTCCGCTAGAGCGGTTCGCCGCGCCGGCCATAAGCAGAGGATGAGCGCAACTAATGCCAGGGGCACGGCAACGAAACGAAGCGAGTCCCAATAGAAATTGAATATTCGCGCCGGAGTAGGGGTGTATTCATCGGTAAACAAAATTCCCGACCGGTGGCGGATCAATGGCAAGTAAGTCAGGATACTAATAGCCGGAGTCAGAAGCGCGATCCAAAGCTGCCAGTCAGACTTGCGGCGCATCGAGAATCGGACAAGCTCCGCCGCCAGGAATGATGCGTAAGGTAGGACACCGAGTACATGGGAGAGTAGAAGAGCGCAACCGCCCATGGTTAGGGACAATAGCGTGAGGAAGCGCGAATTCCGGCTAGTATAAGAGTCGCCGGACGCGATTGCTCGATACCAGCTGGCGAGCATAAACGCGCTGAAACAAAGTAACAGAGAGTAGGGCCGTGCTTGATCCGGCTGGTAAGTGAGCGCAACACTCCAAAAAAACAGGACAGAAATGGTCCCGTAAAGTGGAGATAGAATCTGTGTTACAAGCCGGAATATGAGAACCAATGTAGCCAAGAAAGCAAGTATCGACGGAAGCCTACACGACCAGGCCGTGGCTCCAAAGATGCCAAGCGACCCGCGGACCAGAAGGTAAGATAGTGGAGGATGAAGATCGACAGTGCGGGTTAGTTCGAATAACTGCCTAAGCGTAGGCGCTCGTGCAATATAAAATGTATACAACTCGTCATGATCAAGATGGCGCGATCCAAGATCATTTAGCAGAAACCATCCGCTGACGGCAAGAAAGAGTGCAATCAAAATCCAACCATAAGCATCGACGAAGCGCGCAGTTGCCCGCAGAAGTCTGACGGTAATGAAAGGTGTCGAGTGGCTTAGCTCGCTTCGCATGCTGATCGTCGGGCTGGGTGCAAGTAACCTCATAGAGCCTGCTGGAGCATCCCCTCGCGTTTGTTGAGAAACTCGGACAGAGCGCGGGTCTGGCAAAACGCCTGCATCGGCTGCGATCGTTAGTGCCCGAGTGCCGCGCCCGTAGCAAGAGCTTTACGCGGAAGCGGCGCACCCGGCTCGTACTGGAAATTCAATCTTTCTCGCTCGACCACGAGCGGCCGATTGTGCACCTGCGTGTGTATGTTGCCAATGTATTCGCCGATGATGCCCATGAAAAGCAATTGCAGAGATCCCAGAAAAAACATTCCGATGGCAATGGGCGCGATACCAACTGTGAAACTTTTCCAAAAGAGCAATTTGTATACAAAGTAGGTAGTGCCGCCAAGCAAAGAGATCAAAGATCCAAGAAATCCGGAAAAAGTTACCAGCCGCAGTGGAACCTTGGAGAGCTTGGTGATACCCAGCATCGCGAGATCATAAAGTGTATAAAAGTTGTTTTTGGTTTTGCCGCTCTTTCGTCGCTGCTGTTCGTATTGAACTTCGCTGTGCGGCAGGCCGATCTCGGCGATCATGCCGCGAAAGTAAGGATACGGGTCGCCAAACTGTCGTACCAGATCAATTACCTTGCGATCGTAGAGTCCAAAGCCGGTGAAGTTTTCGTACGTCTCGATGTCGTCGGAGAGATGATTGACTAGCCGGTAAAACGCTTTCCGCACCAGAAACATCGGCGCCGATTCGTGACTTTGGTTCCTGACGGCAATCACAATCGGAACCCCCTTTTCCCACTCCTCGATCAGTTGAACAAGAACTTCAGGCGGATCCTGCAGATCGGACATCAGCACGATGACTGCATCGCCCTGAGCCTGAAACAGCGCGTGCATCGGCGAGCGAACATGCCCGAAATTGCGCGCGTTGCGAATTACTTTAACGTTCGCATCTCCGGCTGCGATCTCGCGAAGCACAGTGAAAGTGGCATCACGCGATGCGTTGTCAATGAAAATGTGTTCGTAGCGGTATTTTCCGAGGCTCAACATCAGGTCGCGCACTCGTTCGTAAACTTCGCGGACGTTGCCTTCCTCGTTGAAGCAGGGTGTGACTACGCTGATGGTTTTCATAAAACCGAGCCCAGTGGATCAGGGTGAGGGTTACTGTCTGACGCAAGCTTACGGCGTTCGCTGACCATAACTCGAAGTTGCCGTTCCGGTGGGACCGCATAGCACACTGAATCGAGACCGTCAGCGCAGTGGGAACGCAGGAAAAGTGCCGAGTCAGGCGCCAGGTTACTGAGCGATTCGATAACTCGCCAAAGGTGATCCGGTTGGTGATAGCCGCATATGGCGAGGACAGGTCGATCGCGCCGAATGATACGCTGGGCTCCTTCGAGAGCCTGAAGTTCGGATCCTTCAATATCCATTTTGATCAAAGAGACGCGTTCGCGTCCGAGGGTGTCATCAAGGCGGACGCACGGAACCTCGGCTGCCGCAGTTCCGGTGATGCGGCCGCCGCCGATGCCGTCTCCAGTAAAATGAACGGCACCGTTGTAGGCACCGACTGCCGCTGTATACAGTACGGCTCGAGTGCCGACGTCGCAAATAAAAGTCCGAAGGCTGGGTATCACCGCTGGGTCAGCCTCGAAGGCAACAACTTTGCGAAAACAATTATCAGTCTGGGAAATGAACGACTGGATCGTGTCTCCGGTGTAGGCGCCACAATCGACAAAGCACTCACTAGCGGTTAAAGAAAACAGTCCGGGGAAGTATTGTTCGCCCGGGCATGGAGTGCCGACGCAGTCAAAATCCGCGTGCAACCTAAGTTGCAGTTGAGCGGCGAACGTCTGGCGTGAAACCTCATCTTCCAGCAACTTGTAGGCAGATGCGATGCCTTGGCCTTGCTGTAGCAGGTTAGTTGGCAAGTCCCAGAAGAAGTAAGGAAGGAAGGTGTTGGAGTGACGCCAAAAGAGCTTTGGGAACGGAACGGCACGACAACCGAGCGTTCGCAGTTGGTCAAGAAGAGCGGACATGAGGGGCGAGCGACTAGGATGCCAGACAGCGACCACAAAGGCAGCCTTCTGCGAATGTTGCTGGGCGGCATCTTCAGGCGAAAGCACAGGTAACCCATCAACGACTTTTCCCCAGATGAGAGGATTGTTGTCCGCGAAGGCGATCGGTTCGAGATCCGTGCCAGAAAGCCCCTGGCGGACGGCGCGACCTAACCGGCCCGCTCCGAAAATGACAAGCTGACGGCGGCCGGCGGCCGCGTCGTCGAAGGCAGTTTGCTGTCGAAGGCGCGCCGCCGCCGGCGGCTCAAGCAGCAATGATTCGAGTTGTTCGCGAGCGTTGGGCATGAAAACACAAATCCAATTCTGTTAGGCGTCTCCGCCGCGGCCAGCTTTGGCGGCGCGAGCAATCGGAGCGGAAGATGGAAGCCCGCGATGATAGATCAACTCCGTCAGCGACGGAATATTCGCATAAGGGCTGTCGATGGCGTCGATCATAATGGGCTGGTCTTTTCGGACGGCTTTCAGTATCACTTCGCCGCGCATCAGTTCACGACACGATATCTGCCCCTGTTGCAGCGGAATGGCCAGGTAGACGTCAGCGTCCTGCAATACGTGGCCGACGGGAAGATCGCGCCGGGCGTAGACGCCGCGCACCAGCGAATCGAGATAGCTGATCTCCCTTTGCGGCGGCAGCCGCTTTTGCGTCCCCGGCGCTCCGCACATTCTCTTCGCGCGATGAAAAGCTTTGAACCAGGTGTCGACCTGTTCCGGCACGGAGCAGTAAGGAGAAACCGTCATCCCATCCGTCTGAATGTCGACGTGCCGTTCGAAGGTGCGTGCGCCTTTGGCATAGGCCATCAGCATTGACGATGTCCAGTCATGATACTCGTGCGTCGAAAATCCGATGGTGTGATGCGGGTATCGATTGCGCAGAAAGTCAATCTGATTCAGTTCGATGTCGCAATCTTCGGATGGATAGAGCGAGACGCAGTGATTGATCGCCAGCGGAATATGACGGTTGTCAAAAAATGTGACCAGGTCGTCGATGTCCTTGAGTGAAGACCCGCCCGTCGAGACAATGATCGGTTTTTTGGTCTTGGCCATTTTTTCGATCAGAATCCAATCGTTGCAGTCAGAGCTGGCGATTTTAAGAATCGCCACGCCAAGTTCGCAGCAGAAATCCACCGAGCTCTCGTCAAATGGAGTCGCCATCGGGATGCAGCTGCCTTCGCGAATGGCCTGCACCATCGTGGCAAAATCCTCCGGACGCAGGCGCGTGTCGAGCGTCTTCTTGATATACCGTATGTCGTCGCGCCCGCGGAAATCCTTGTGTATAAAAGTATCAACGTCGCGCAATTGCAGTTTGATGGCGGCACGCACATTGTTAAAGCGAACGACCTGCGCATAGTTGCCGATGATCTTCAAGCCCCGCTGCACGTCGCCCAAATGGTTATTCGCCATCTCCAGCACGAATAACTCGTCGAATATGTCATTGCCCGTCATAATATTGCGTGCCTGTCCTTGGTTCACAATGTCGCGTATGTGGTCTGCGCCGCGTATAGCATGAGTTACTCGTATGGTAATGTCCTTATTCCTTTATGACATTGTCCATTAGTTCAGCCTCGTCCAGGAATGGGTACATGTCCTCTAGATTGGGCGAGACAATCCGCCCGTCGTCCAACTGCCGCGCGCGTGATCGCGGCTCGAACTCCTGGGTCCGATCAAGCACTACATCGATTAATGCCGGCCCGTTGGCTGCCAGCGCGCGATCGATCTCCCCCAATTGCGATTCGCGGTCAATGCGCATTGCCGGAATGCCATATGCGCACGCGACTTTGACCATGTCTGGGAACGAGGTTCCGCTCGAAGCGCTCTCGCCGGTGAGCCGGCCGAAAAATCCAGCTTGCGTCATCCGCATCGAGAGATAGCCCGAGTTATTCATTACAAAAATCTTGACTGGTAAGCGATGATGAACAATCGTCTGTAACTCCTGTATGTTCATCTGCAGGCTGCCATCTCCACCGATACATATGACTCGTTTGCCGGAACGGGCAAATGCAGCCCCGATGGCGGCCGGTAAGTCGTAACCCATCGATGCGGATCCAGAGTTAGAGATGAGACGCTGGCCTTTGCGCAGATGCATGGTTTGGAAAGGAACGATGCAGGCCGTGGCATCGCCGCAAACCACGACATCATCGTCGGCTAGTTTGTTTGATAGCTGTTCGATGAAGTAATAAGGATTCAAAGGCGGACCGGATTGCCGCTGGCGGTCCTGCACCACGGGATAGCGTTGCACCCTTTCACGGCACCACTCGAGCCACTGAACGTGGCTGCCAGCCCGATAATCATCGGCATTACACTGGCGCAGGAGTGCCGGCAGAAACTGCTTGAGGTCGCAATGGATGCCGAGATTCGGCTGGACCGTTGGTTTACGAAATTCGGCGGCGTCGATATCAACTTGGATTCTGAAAGCGCGCGACGCGAACGATTGCCAGTTATAACTGGTCTGGCGAATGTTAAGCCGCGATCCGAGGATCAAGAGAACGTCGGCACTCTGCACCGTGAAGTTTCCCGCACGGTTGCCGATCGTGCCCTGGCGCCCGCAATACAGCGCATCGTCCGAAGCAATCAAATCGCAGGTCCATGCCGTTGTGACGGGTATGCCAAGGCGGTGAATGAGCTCGTCAAATTCAGCGACCGCGTCGGCGGCGCGAATACCGGTGCCGGCGAGAATCACGGGGCGCTTGGCATTCCTGATACGCTCGAGAACTTCGCGGCAATAACCTTTAAGACGCTGAGCATTGCCGCCGATCCCATCCTGCCCCTGCGCGTCTTCCGCGGGATCATAACCCCGAAGACTCGCGGGGTCGATCGATGCGGCCTGCACGTCGACAGGAATATCCAGCCAGCAAGGCCCCGGACGTCCACTCTGCGCGAGATGCCACGCGCGCTCCAGGTGATAGCGAACCGAGAGCGGATCGTCGATCATCGCCGCGTACTTCGTGATCCCGGCGGCCATCGCTACAATGTCTGCCTCCTGGTCTCCCAGTTGGCGCAGGCCCGTGATGCCTTGCGCGCGCATGGAGGTTTCGCTCTTGACCTGGCCGGAGATCACGAGCATCGGCACAGAATCCGTCCACGCTCCAAAGACTCCGTTGAGCGCGTTGATACCGCCGGGCCCGGTCGTCACGTTGACCACCCCGGTCCGTCCGCTGATGCGGGCATAGCCCTCGGCCGCCATCGCCGATGCTTGTTCGTGGTGATTGCAAATGTATTGCAGGCGCGGCTCGTTTCCGATGGAGTCGTTGAGGTGCATGGCGCCGCCGCCCGTGACAAGAAAAATGTGGCGCACGCCCCAATCCACGAGTTGGCCGATAATGTAATCGGAGAGTTTCATTGGTGACGAACTCCATCGTCAGTTACCGATGGGACGGTGGACGCCGAATCCGGCAGCAGCGAAAGAATGGGATTGCTAAGTCCAAGACGACGAATTTGTGTCCTGATTTCGCTCGCATGCAACAACGTGGCGATGATAATCGGCTCCTCGCTGCCTGCGATTTGTTGCGGCCCCACGATCGGTGCGCCCGCAACCGTCCTGCCGCGAAGAACGGGATTGTTGTCTACGACCGCGCGAACCGCTGTCTTCGCCAGACAGGGCAACGCAAGCAACTTCATCGCAAATTGCCCCGCACCCCAGATCATCACGCGCTCGACGTCCACGAGTTGGCTGGCCACGTGCCGATTGATCATCTCCATCTGGTCGGCGGAATGACGGATATAAGAGGCGATCTTCGACGTTAGCGCGTGATCGCAGATAATCGGCTGCTCGTTAGGCGTTTTGCCGTCGCCGCGAAACAGGCCGAAGACGGCCGGATAAAGCGTGTCTTCCGCCGTCTGGATTACTTTCTGTTCTATAAGGATGGACCGGAAGCCGAAGAACCTTGCGGTATTTTCCAGGCTGCGTGGCGAAAAGTGATTGATGTGCTCGGTGTTGAATTCCTGGAAAGGTGCATACAGATATTCATCGTAGCGAGTGGCGTCGGGTGTCTCGAGATACAAATAACCGCCCGGCGTGAGCAGGCCGCGCGCGGAATTGAAAAATGCCGGGATATCGTAAACGTGTTCCAGCACATGACTGAACACCACGCAGTCAAACTGAGGTAAGTGCGCCGGAGCCGCGGCGGTTGAGATCGATCCAACATAGGCTTCAAATCCCCGCTCACGACAGGCGGCAGCGCAACGCGGAGAGGGATCGATGCCCGCGACGGTCGTGAATCCCGCGTCGCGCAGGGCAGTGAGCAGGCCGCCGGTGGCGCATCCCGCATCGAGAATGCTTGACTCACGCGAGGGCAGCGCACGCGCAAGGTCGGCCGCGACGATCGAGAGTCGGGCGGCGTCATACGGCGAAACACCGCTTCCCGTCGCCGTCACCAAGTCGTCATACTTCGACCACTCACCATAGAAACGGTCGTAGTCGCGCTGCGTCGCGGCCGGATCGGCATAAACAAATCCGCAACGGCGGCAGACAACGACGTTGTACTCGCTCGGCAGCGGGTAGCCGTCCGGAATAACGAATCGCTGGCGGTGGCAAACGTAGTGTCCAGCATGGCCGCACGCACCGCAGGCACGACCCGGATGAGGGCTGAGGGTGGCCGCGCTATGCATGGGTTCCCCGAGCAACAACTTCTGGTCTGGAACTCGCGCCATCGATGGACGCATTTTGCGCCCACGTGCTTTCTGTAAACCATCTATGAGTGCGACAGATGGCTTCGCGCAACGGTACCTCGGCGGTGAGTCCCAATTCTTCGCGCGCTCGCTCCGTCGACGGAACATAGCGGTGCACCGCCGCGCCCGGGGTAGCCGAGGAAACAATATTGACGGCAACTTCCGGAGGCAGCGCCGCCGAGACTTCCCGCGCCAGGCTGGCAATGTCGACCGCTTCCTCCGATCCGACATTGTAGGCGCGACGCGATTGTCCCTTGAAGAGAATCGTCCAGAGCCAGACCATCAGATCAGAAGTGTAGAGATAAGAGCGCACTGCCGTGCCGTCTCCTTGAACGCGAATCGGGCGGCCATGCAGGCGATCGTTAATAAAATTGCCAAGGGCAAAATGCGCGTCCAGCCTCATGCCCGGTCCCACAAACGCGAAGCAACGCGCAACCGTGGTAGCCATGCGTGGCGAAGCCGCCAGCGAGCACAGTAGCTCCGCCGCTCGCTTCCCTTCGGCATAAGCATTCGCCGGATCGAGGGGATCGGGCCCGCCGGCGAACACTTCGCTTACATGAGTGACTTGCGGCGGCTGTGTCCCGTAGACCGCGCCCGAACTGACCAGCAGAAATCTGGCGGCGCAATTGGCGACGGAAAATCGAAGTGCACGCCGCGTGCCTTCGACAATCGTCTCGAACATCTCCAACGGAGTGTCCCGATTCAGCTTCGCACTGGCTTCGGTCGCGGCGTGGATCACATGCGAGAATTTGCCCAGCGGAAAATCGTCGCTGCGAACGTCAGCGGCATGCAAACGAATTGCCGGATTCTGCACCAGGTGCGGCGCTTTCTGAATAAGCACTTCGGGATGCCGGGATAAACCAACTACGCACGCATTCAGTTTCAGCCGCTCATTCGCCCAGGCAAAGCTTTCCAGCAGCCAGCATCCGAAAAATCCCGTGGCGCCGGTGACCAGAATGCGCTCGCCGCGCAGTTCCTGCCACAGTGGCTCGGTCCGAGCCAGAATGTTGTCGAGATCGCGAGCCAGCCGGTTCGTCGTCGCTTTACTCATGTGTCTGCTCGGCTATGCTCCGCGAACCGCCGAAGCTGTCCGTGGAATCGCGTGGAAAGTGTCCACCATGTAATCGATCATCGACTGCGTGATGCCAGGGTAGAGTCCGATCCAGAACACGTTATTCATGGCAAAGTCGGTGTTTTTGAGGTCGCCAATTACGCGCCGTGAAATATCGCGATAGCCCGGCTGCCGCAGCAGGTTGCCGCCAAATAGCAGGCGGGTAGCGATGTTTCGAGATTCCAGAAATTTAACCACCTGATTGCGGCTGGGCGCATTTGCACCTTGACGGACCGCCAGGGGAAAGCCGAACCAACTCGGGTCCGAGCCCGCCGTGGCTTCGGGCAAAATAAAGATGTTTTCAAGATCGCTGAGCGCGCCATGAAGCTTCGCAAAGTTCGCGCGGCGCGCCGCGATGAAGCCAGGCAGCTTCTTCAGTTGCGCGACTCCGGCGGCCGCTTGCATGTCAGTTGCTTTGAGGTTGTATCCGATGTGGCTGTAAATATATTTGTGGTCGTATCCAGTAGGCAGGTCGCCAAGCTTCCATTCGAAGCGGCAGCCGCAGGTATTTGATTTTCCCGGATCGCACCAGCAGTCGCGGCCCCAGTCGCGAAAAGATTCCACTAACTTCTTAAGCGCTGGAGATTGCGTGAGCACGCAACCGCCTTCGCCCATAGTAATGTGATGCGCAGGATAGAAGCTGGTCGTCGCAAGGTGTCCGAAAGTGCCCACGCCGCGCCCTTTATAGGTCGATCCAACCGCATCGCAACAATCCTCGATCACCCAGAGATTGTGTTTGTTCGCCAACTCCATCACAGCGTCAAGATTGAACGGATTGCCGAGCGTGTGCGCCAGCACGATTGCCTTGCTGCGGTTAGAAATTGCAGCCTGAAGCTGACTTATGTCCACGTTATAAGTGCTGAGTTGGATATCGACAAAGACTGGAATAAGTCCATTCTGAATGATCGGGCTGACTGTCGTCGGAAAGCCTGCCGCCACAGTTATCACTTCATCCCCAGCAGAAAGCTTGCGTTTACCGAGAGACGGAGAAGTAAGACAGGAAAGCGCGGCGAGATTGGCGGAGGAACCAGAGTTGACCAGCGAAGCACAGCGCACGCCCATGAAAGCGGCAAATTCACGTTCGAACTGAGCGGCGAATCGGCCAGTGGTAAGCCAGGCATCGAGCGACGCTTCGACTAGAAGTTCCAGTTCGTTCGAATCAAATACCTTGCCGGATACCGGGATGCTGCTCTGCCCGGGCACGAACGGCTGTTGGACGAAAGCAACATCGAAGTACTGCTGCACCAGTCCCCGTACTTCGTCTCGGAGTTGGCTCGCCGTTTTGCTGGCTGTCGTTGTCATCGCCAGGTTATCCCCTGCCCGCGTGCGCCATGGCAGCGGGCGCGCCGAGAAATTCGCGGTACCATGCCAGCGTGCGATCAAGGCCGGACTCGAGCGTGAACTGCGGTTGCCAGTTAAGAACAGTCCGGGCGCGCTCGGCGCTCAGGAACTGATGGCGAATTTCGTTGCTTGCCTGGTTGAGCACCTCGGGGCGGAGCGAAGAATGCATTTTACGCAGAATCAGCTCGACCAATTCGATAACGCTCACCTGGCTTTCATTGGAAAAATTAAACGCTTGCCCGCGAAGAGCCGCATAAGACGCGAGCCGTTCGGCGAGTAACATATAAGCGGCGGCGCCATCTTCAATATAGAAATAGTCGCGCACGAATTGTCCATCCGAGCGCACCACCGGCCGTTCTCCGCGAATGATCGAGCGAATCGTCCCCGGTACCACACGGTTCCAATTCAAGTCACCGCCGCCATAGAAGTTTCCGCAGCGAGTAATCGTGACAGGCAGGTTATAACTTGCAGCATAAGTCTGCGCGATCAGGTCCGCGCAAGACTTACTGACATCATAAGGATGCCGCCCCTGTAAAGGCATTGTTTCGTCATACGGAAGCTGCTCCTGATCGCCATAAGCTTTATCGGAGGAGGCGACAACAATTGACCCGACTTTAGGAGAATGGCGGCAGGACTCGAGCAGGTTCCATGTGCCCTCGATGTTAGTCGAAAAGGTTGAGATCGGATTACGATTGGCGATTCCCACGATGGTCTGCGCCGCGAGATGAAACACAACTTCAACTTCGTACTCACCCAGAATCCGCTCTACCAGGTTGCGGTCCGTGATATCGCCGCGCACCGTATTGACCTGTTCGATGCGCCGGCTGCGCAGCAACTCGCTTTGCGGAACCCAGTCCCGCACCAAACAAACCACATTGGAGCCAGCGTCGATCAGGCGCTTCACGAGCCACGATCCGAGCAGCCCTGTGCCACCCGTGACGAAAACCGACCGATCCCGCCAGAAGGAATTCATTCTGACCACACTTTCCACGGTGTTTGCTCGCTCGCCCATAGCTCATTCAAGTACTGATATTCGCGATACGTATCCATGGCGAAAAAGAAACCGTCGTGGCGAAATGCCATGAGCTGCCCTTCACGCGCCAAACGCTCTAGCGGTTCGCGCTCAAGAATGCACTCCGGACCACCGAGGTAATCGAGGATGCGCCGATTGAAAACGAAAAAGCCGGCGCTGATCAATCCATTCGCCTTCGGCTTTTCTCGGAATCGCTGCACCTGGCCTTCGCTGTCGGCTTCAAGCACTCCGAAGCGCGAGACGGGTGGAACCGACGTGACGGTTGCAATGCGGCCGTGCCGTCGGTGAAAGTCGAGCAGATCGCTGATATTTACATTGCTTAGCCCGTCGCCATAAGTAAGCAAAAAAGTCTCTTCATCCGCGAGATAGCGAGCCACGCGCTTCAAGCGGCCGCCCGTCATAGTGTCCAGGCCGGTGTCGGCAAGTGTGACTGCGAAATCCTGCTCCTTGTGCGCCCCCATGAATTCGACGTGCGATTGTCGGCCGAGACAGATTTTGAAGTCACTGTTCATGGCTTCATAATTCAGGAAGTAATCCTTGATCATGTTGCCGCGATAACCGAGGCACAGGATGAATTCGCGCATTCCATAGTGCGCGTACATCTTCATGATGTGCCAGAGGATCGGCCGCCCGCCGATCTCCACCATCGGCTTGGGGCGAAATTCGGTTTCCTCCCGAAGCCGGGTGCCTAATCCACCGCACAAAACGACAACCTTCATAGTCGGGGTTCCTGAAGGCGCAGCCTATAAGGCAAATGCGTCCTACATTCGTATCGTCAACCGTCGCGATTTATACCAGCCGCGACTAATCTGTTATCCCACACCCGAGAGAGGAAGAGAGAGTTACGGGAGTAATCGGGGGGCTTCAACAGCAGAAAAGTATTCTGCTTGATTCAACGTGCGCTTTGCTGCGCCCGATTGCCCGCGGCAAAAGAAATGTGCCGATGCCCAAAGAAGCTAAAGACAACGGAAAACACCAGCACGATGGCGCCCGCTATATAGGGCGCGCCTTGGTTGTAGTGAGTTTCGCGGCGGATGATGCCAACAACAACAGGCAGCGCCGCGGCTGACAAGAGCATGCTGCCCGCATACACGCCCACGCAACGTATCCATTCCCTGAGATAGTTGCCCTTGGTCTTGAATACAAACCACTTATATCCAAGAAAAGCAAACGTGATGCTGAAAACATTTGCGAACAGGCTAGCCAATACATATCCGTAAGAAAAAATTGGAGTCAGAAGCAGCGTGAACAACGCAAAACAACCGTAGCCAAAAGCCGTATTACAAGCGCCGACGGCCAAGTACCGGACGAGAGTCAGCGCTTGCGGCCCTTTCTCAATCGGTTTGAGCGCGACACCTGCGGCAGGCATATTGGGTGAAGATCAGTGAATCGATGGAGGTATTAAGAGCGAACAACCGAAGCCATGGTAGACGGATAAGTTCGTAGCAGACAGGTTACTATCGTTACCAATCAGACCTGAGCGGGCGCAGCCGCTCGCTTGGGGAAGATATCACCAACACGCCGAATCTCCGCGCCGACCGCTTTCAATTTTTCTTCGATGTTCTCGTAGCCGCGATCCAGATGGTAGACGCGATCGATGATCGTCTCGCCATCGGCAACTAGGGCTGCCAGCACCAGCGACGCAGAAGCACGCAAATCCGAAGCTAGAACCGCAGCGGCGCTAAGCGGAGTTCCGCCGCGGACGACGGCCCGCCGGCCTTCAATCTTGATATTCGCGCCCATACGCACCAGTTCCTGCGCGTGCATAAAGCGGTTCTCAAAAATATTCTCAGTGATGATCGATGTGCCGGTGGCCTGCGTCGCGAGCGCCATATATTGCGCCTGCATGTCGGTGGGGAAGCCAGGATATTCCTCCGTGCTCAGGTCGGCAGCCGCGAGCGGCTGATCACCCATCACCCGAACAGAGTCGGCTTTCACCGCTGTCTTCACTCCCGTTTCCGCCAGCTTCTGCAGAATCGCCGTCAGGTGCGCCGGTTCGCATCCGGCGACATTGACATCCCCGCCGGTGAGCGCCGCCGCAATGATGAATGTCCCCGCCTCGATGCGGTCCGGGATGATGCGATGCCGCGCGCCGCCGAGTTTGCTCACTCCCTTCACGCGAATCGTAGATGTGCCCGCGCCCTCAATCTTCGCGCCCATCGTACTGAGCAGCGCCGCGAGATCGGCGACTTCAGGTTCGCGCGCGCAATTCTGCATGACCGTTTCGCCTTCAGCAAGCGTCGCCGCCATGAGCAAGTCTTCCGTGCCCGTCACAGTTATTTTGTCGAAAACAATTTCCGCGCCCCGCAGGCGATCGCCTTTGCGCGGATCAATGCTGGCCTCGATGTAACCGTGTTCTTGCGAGATCTTAGCGCCGAGCCGCTCCAGCCCTTTGATGTGCAGGTCGATGGGGCGCGCGCCAATCGCGCATCCACCGGGCAGCGAGACGCGAGCACGCCCGCACCGAGCAACGAGCGGCCCCAACACCAGCGTCGACGCCCGCATTGTCTTCACCAGTTCGTACGACGCTTCCGGGGCGGCCAGCGTTCGCGCGCAAATCGTGGTGCGATGATGGGCGCGCCCGTAGCCGAGTTCGACCTCGGCCCCCATCGCGGCGAGCAACTCGCGCGTCGTTTCAATGTCGCGCACCTGTGGAATGTTTTCGATAATCACCGGCTCGTCGGTGAGCAGGGCCGCGGCCATGCAGGGCAGCGCAGCATTCTTGGCGCCGCTGATTCGCACCGTACCAAGCAGTGGATTGCCGCCGCGGATTACAAGCTTATCCATGTGTCTGACCTGCTATCTCACTCAACGAATCCCTGCCGCACCGCGTGAATGAAATCCGTGGCCGCCGGCACCACTCCCGCAGTCCGCATCTGCAAAGCGATCTGCCCGCGATGATAAGTAGAATGAAAAAGTACGTGCGTCAGCACGTCCTCCACGCGGCTCGACCAGAGTTCGCCCTTTGTGTTGCGATATTCGACCTTGGCATTGAGCGAGTTCAACGCCACCTGCTCCCGAGGTTCCGTAAGATAGCTTCGCCAGGCTGTCGACATCTCGTCGGCCAGCGCCGCACAATCCTCAACCGTCAAAGTAGGCCAGACCGCCATACTCTGGGATCGCCCTTCGATGCGCTCGAACCACAGCTGTTGCGCCGAAAGAATATGAGACATGCGCCCAATCATATCCGCCGAAGTCGGCCCAGCCCCACGCATCGCGGCAAGACATTCGCGGTTCGCCCAGGAATCGTAAGCAAACATCCGTAGAAACTCTTTGCTTTCCACAAGCCTCCTTCAGCCGCGGGTCGACGGCCGAGCAGCCCGCCGAACAATCCATGCCAATTTCATTCTAACTGCGGACGGAGACCGATAAGCAGCCCCGGTATCACCTAGTTTTTCGCAATTGCTATCGCCTTACGAACCTGTCCCCGAGCCTCCTGAATTGCGGCAACCGCCTGCGTGCGGCTGACTCCAGCCTTGGCCATCACCATAGCCACCGGCAGCCGCCCGCCGGCAGTATCGAGCAGCCTGCGCGCGTTGCGACGATCAAGCCCTGCGGCCTTTTCCAGAATGCCCACTCCCCGCTCTGCCAGCTTTTCATTTTTCGGCCGCAGGTTCACCATCAGATTTCCGTACACATAACCCAGTCGCGTCATCGCTCCGGTCGAAAGCATATTCAGGATCATCTTCTGCGCGCTGCCCGCCTTCATGCGCGTCGATCCCGCAACCACCTCCGGACCAACCTCAGCAACGATGCTTACGTGCGCCGCCTTGCCCAGCGGAGACCTCTCGTTGCAAGCGACGGCAACGGTGTTCGCGCCCGCTGCCCGCGCATACTCGACAGCGGCCACCGTAAACGGAGTGCGCCCACTGGCCGCGATGCCCACCACCACATCTTTTCCGGTGGGTTTCTTTTTCGCCATGGCCAGGCGGCCCAGCTCGCGAGAATCTTCGTCGGCCTCCACCGCCGCCGCCAGCGCCTTATTGCCGCCCGCGATGATGAATTGCACTTTGCGCGGGTCGACATCAAAAGTTGGCGGACACTCCACCGCGTCAAGCGCGGCGATGCGACCGCTCGTGCCGGTGCCAACATAGATGAGCCGGCCTCCCTCCGCGAGCGCCGTGGCGATCCGATCGATCGCCTGCGCGATTTGCGGCAGGGCACGCTTCACCGCGCCCGCAACCCTCGCATCTTGGCGATTGATGATGCGCGCGATTTCCAGCGCGGGTTTGCGATCAAGACCAACAGATGCTGAATTGGTTTTCTCGGTGCGGAGCCGTCGAAGTTCCGTGCCCGCCCCTTTCTTCCGGCCCTTCGCTGCCTTCCTCTCAGAGCCTCTCGGTTTCACGCTTTCTCCAAAGCCTCAACTATCGCGTCGTGCAGCGCGGGACGGACCTGTTTCATCGCCTGATTCTGACAGTCAGGCCAAGTGCGATTCGTCAGCAAAATAACCGACAGTCCGCGCTCCGGGTCGATCCACAGCGATGTGCCGGTATAACCGAGGTGGCCGAACGAACGAGTCGAAAAATATTTTCCCGATTGCGATGGCGACGATGGAGTGTCCCAGCCCAGCGCTCGCGAAGTCCCGTCGGGCGTGGATTCACGGTGCGAAAAGAATGCGACCGTGTCCGCCCGCAGAATGGGATGTCCGCCGTTGAGCATGGCGTGCGCGAAGATCGCCAGATCCTCAGCGGTAGAGAATAAACCGGCGTGTCCCGCAACCCCGCCCAGCAGGCTCGCATTCTCATCCTGCACTTCACCTTGAATAATGCGATGTCGAAAGCTGCGATCGTCCGCCGTCGGAGGAATCGAATCGTTCAACGCGGGTGCCGGATTGAAAGTTGTGTGCGCCATGCCCAGCGGACCAAAGACTTCGCGTTGGCAAAATGTATCGAGCGCTTCATCGGCCAGGCGTTCAAGCGCCACGCCAAGAACGATAAATCCGATGTCGCTATATTCGGCGCGCGTGCCAGGCGAGGAGGTCAGAGTCGTCGTAAGCGCAGCATGCAGAAGTTCGTCGCGAGTCTTGGCCCGCAGAAAAAGCTTTTCGTAAGCGGGCAAGCCGGAGTTGTGCGCAAGCAGCATGCGCGCAGTAACAATCCGGCGGATCGGGTCGACAACATCCGATCCGACCGCGAACTCCGGGACGATCGCGGCAACTGGCGCTCCAAGATCGAGCACCCCGCGTTCATACAGAATCATCGCCATCGCCGTCGTAGCCACGACTTTCGTAAGCGAAGCAAGATCGAACAGCGTTGTCGCCCCAACCTCGCGCGAAGCTAAATCATAGGTGAAATGCCCGAGAGCTTTATGGGCAACGAGTTCGCCATTGAAGGTCACGGCCAGCGAGCAAGCCGGGAAGGCCCGCGCCTCGATAGCTTTCTCCAGAACGCGAAAAACGCTGCGAAAGCGATCATCCTGCGCGGCAACATTGCGCACAAGAAAGGAAAAACCGGATTCGCGATTCGAAAGCGTCAGACTCAAAGGTGTTTGGCGAACTGTTTGGGTTATAGCAAAGGCGGAGAGTAGAGGCAAACAATACAAGCAAAGGGACGGTTACTTTGAGAGCATCATTCGTGCCGTTCGCCCTTGAGCCGCATCTCCCGGCTCATGTAGAGTCACAACTGACGTGAAACGCTCATCAATCCACCAGCTGAAGCTCGCATTTCTGTTCGTTTTCCCTTGCGTTCTGACCTTCTCAGGAGCCGCTTTCTCTCAGCCCCCACTCGACTCCCGCCTCACCGTCCTCGATTCCGTAATCAACGACGCCATCGCCCAGCAGCAGATTCCCGGTGCCGTCCTCATCGTCGGCCACGACGGACTGGTCGCCTATCGCAAGGCTTATGGCGACCGTGCCCTCGAACCTCGCCGCGAGCCGATGACCCTCGACACAATCTTCGACTGCGCTTCGCTGACCAAGGTCGTCGCCACGACCACCGCGGTCATGCAGCTTTGGGAGCAGGGAAAATTTCGCATGAACGATCCTGTCGCGAAATATCTTCCCGAGTTTGCGCAAAACGGCAAGCAGGATATTACGATCCGCCAGTTGCTGGTGCACTACTCTGGCCTCGCTCCCGACCTCGATTTGACGAAACCCTGGGAAGGAAAAGATACGGCCGAACGCATGGCCTTCGAAGAAGCTCCCGAATGGTCTCCGGGATCGCAGTTCGTCTACAGCGATGTAAATTTCTTAGTGCTCGGCGCGCTTGTCGAGCGGCTGTCAGGCCAATCCCTCGATCAATATACGGAGCGACACATTTTTGCGCCCCTAGGCATGAGGGAGACTCGATACAATCCTCCGTCGTCATGGGAGCCGCGCGTCGCCCCCACCGAAGAAGATGAAAATCATCGCCTGCTCCGGGGAGTAGTGCATGATCCGACGGCACGCCGCATGGGCGGAATGGCCGGGCATGCGGGAGTATTCTCCACCGCCGACGACCTCGCGATTTTTGCGCAATCGTTGCTCGATGGCGGCCGCGGCATTCTGACCTCGCCCGCAATCGCGAAGATGACCGCACCGCAGCAGCCAGTCAATGGCACAGTGCA
>JBEKXO010000023.1:0-35930 GCA_049511995.1 Terriglobales bacterium | reverse complement strand
CTCCCCCTCGCCAAACGACAGCACGCCGCCCACCCACTCGTCCTCCTGAAACGCAATTGGCCGCGCTAACCGAACCTCAACATTCGGCCGAAACCGCCGCACGTCCAGGCTCCGCCCCGCCAGTCGCCCAATCTCGCGTACCGTCTCCGAAGCAATCACCGAGATGCTCGCTTCATCAAAAATGCCATGCTTCATCCGCATCATCTCCACCGGAGCTCCATACCGGCGTCCGACCTCCGCCGCCAACTCCTCCCCAAAGACCGCCATCTCACTGCCCTCCGGCGTGCGAACGTGCGTAGGTAGCTCGTTTTGAGCGCCGCCGTCGCGCCGCGGAGTAAACAACACCAACTCAGGAAGCTTCCCAGCCGTCAGCCACGGAAATCCGCCTCGGTCATCCATCCGCCGCAGCGCCAGCCGTCTATCACCCTCGATCCCGTGCCAGCCCATCTCGGCGGCCTCAAGTCGTTCGCCACCCATCGACTTCACGGGATACCGGAATATCGCCTCCACCCGTCCGATTTCTATGAGCATTCTCGATTCCTACCTTTTGCTGTTGATGGGTCGCGTCTCCGCTTATAAAACCCTTCCAACTCTACCGCGTATTCGTGCATCCATATGTTGCTGTCGTTACCGTCACACCCGCCACTCGCCGTCCACATCCTATGGAGGAATTTGAATGAAGCTATCGCTAGCCTTTCTGTTCATTAGTGTTTTCACCCTTTGCTTCGCCTCAGCGCAGAGTAAACCTGGCAGCACGGTTGGCCAGAATTCGGCTGCGTCCACTCAGCACCAGCAGATCAGCAACGGGCCCGTGGCTGAGTATGTCTCCGATTCGAACTGCACCATCGGATGGTCAACCAGCGTATCTGGGACTATGACTCTTCAGTACGGCACCGACCGTACCAAGATGTCGCAAACAAAGGAGGCGGTGGGGAGCAATGACGGTCGCAATTATCATGTGCGACTCGATGGCCTGACGCCCAGTACTCGGTATTACTTTCGCGTCGTCAATGCCGGCCAAGCGATTAGCGGCGTCGGAACATTTGAGACCGTTTCAGCCGGCGACTCGCCGATCAGTAGCAAGGCGATTGTTCCGCAGTAAATTAGCCGATTACGGACCGGAGCAGCAGGAGAGGGGTTATCGTAATGAAGCCGAGTGCCCCACTCTAAATTCCGCGTTCTTTGCGGAATTTAGAGCCTGCGCTTGGGTCGTCGAAGGAGTGTGGATTTTCGCTGGGCCTTCGGCTTGCTCTTGCCCGTGAGATTGAGCGCCACTGCCGCGCGGATGAGCTCCTTCAAGGCCGCCCAATCGACCTTGTCGCCTTCGTGGATGTCGATGGCGCGCCTGACATTCCCGTCGAGGCTGGAGTTGAACAGACCTGAAGGATCCTTCAGCGCAGCTCCCTTGGCAAAGGTTATCTTTACGACGTTCTTGTAGGTCTCTCCCGTGCAGACGATGCCGCCGTGAGAAAACACGGGAGTCCCCGGCGATGTCGCCCTGACCCACTTCCGCTCCTCCACAATCTCAGGGTCTGCCTCGTGTATGATTTCGCGCACCCTGGCGAGCATCTTCCCGCGCCAGTCCCCAAGTTCCATGATCCGTTCGTCGATAAATGCAGAGCCGGATTCCACCGGGACTGTCTTCTTCATACGCAGCTCCAACTGTGCACTAATTTAGCGGCGCTCAGCGCAACCTGCAAGCTGGCTAGAACGGGTTCAGCTTCATCAGGCCTTTTTTCTTTTTCTTCTTGCTGGAGGAGATGTCCGCCATTTCGGTGTCTTTTGACGAGGTGCCGGCGGAGGCGCTACTCGGCGTCCCGTTGCTCATGTCGAGCTCATTGTTTTGCTGCGGCGGAGGAAGGGCATTCGGATCGGCTGCCACATTGGGCTTCAATTCGTTGGGATCAGCCACGTTGGGCTTTAATTCAGCCGCCGTCGTTCCCTGGGGCGTGGACTGGTCCGCAGTGGCCGCTGCTGATGAGTCGGCTGGGGCGGTTCCAGTATCCGATCGCGGCGCCGGGTCGTTCGGCGCGACCTTGCCATTGATCGGTTGGGCGGTGAGTTTGTTGTCGCCACCGAGTCCGAGTCCTGCCTTGGTCAAATCTCTCACCACGCCCATCGGCGTGACCGGATCCGGATCGACCATCGGCGGCTCGCCTACGCGCGAGGCCTTGGCTACGTCTGGATGTTTCTCAAAGCCGTTCAGCATGTTCGTCAGAGTGCCTGATTCTTGGCGGCTCGCCTCTTCTCTTTTGTTCTGATCGAGAGCTGCTCGCGTGGGCCGGGGCACTGGCTGATGCAGCGCTTCGAGCCGCGCCTTTGCGTCTAGGCCGCGATACATGGCGGGATAACGAGTGATGATCTGGTCGTAGGCTTTGGCCGCTTCTTTCGTCAGCTCTTCGATCATACTGCTCTTGATCGCTTCATTCGTGTGCGGATTCTTTCGCACGATGTCGATCTCGTGCTCGTACGATTGGCCTATCAGAAAAAGCGCTTCGTCGACCCCGCTGTAAAGCGGATAGCGCTCGACCAGCGTTTTCAGGCGCGCAATGGCTGCCGGATAGGAAAGACGTAGATAGTAAAACCGGCCGACCTGAAACTCGCGTTCGGCCAGAACTTCCTGCACTTCGCGCAGGCGCTGTTTGGCCAGCGGCACCAGCTTGCTGTCGGGATATTCCTGGATCAGCGCCCGGTACTCTTCCTCCGCGCGCATGGCGTGAGTGAAGTCGCGGTCCGGCTTTTCCATCTCCTGATAGTGGATGTTCGCGACCTTCAGTTGCGCTTCGGCGGCCTCGGGCATGTTGGGAAAGAACGTGCGGAAGTCTTTGTATTCGATCTCGGCCTGCGCCATTGCGGTCGTGCCGCCTTCGGCGTACCACGAATCGGCCACCGCCAGCTTGGCGCGAGCGATGTATTCGGAATCGGGATAAGTGTTGATGAGCGTCTGCAGCGTCATGCGCGCCACGTCAAAGCGATTGTGCTTCATCGCGTCCATGGAGCGGTCGAACAGCACCTTGTCGGGCTGCTTCGACCCAACGTTGGCCAGCGGATTCTGCGATTTCTTGTTGGTACAGGCAACGGTTAGCGCCAGCAGCACGGCGAGCAGTAGGACGATGGAATTACGACGCATCATTAACACCTCAAAACTTTTTCACCACGGAGGCACTGAGTCACGGAGAAAACCTGTAACAAGTATTCTCCGTGACTCCGTGGTGGAACTGACTTTACACTCGCTGCAAACTAGCGCTCCGCGCCGCTTCCAGCAGCGCCTCGGCGTTCGCCTTCGGGTCGCCTTTGCCAAAGACCGCGTTCCCGGCTACGAGAATTTCTGCTCCAGCGTGGACCACTTCCGCCACGGTTTCCAGCCCAACGCCCCCATCTACTTCGATGCGGTAAGAGTATCCTCTCTCAGCGCGAATTTCGGCCAGCTTGCGCATTTTATGCAGCGTCGAGGGGATAAACTTTTGCGCCCCAAAGCCCGGATTCACGCTCATCACCAGCACATAATCGACAATGTCGAGCACTTCGCCGAGCGTACCCACCGGAGTCGCCGGATTAATCACTACTCCAGCGCGGCAACCATGCTGCTTGATCAGGTGCAGCGTCCGGTTCAAGTGGCGGCAGGCTTCCTGATGCACCGAAATCCAGTCGGCTCCCGATTCCGCAAAATCCGGAATGTACTGGTCGGGATTTTCTATCATGAGATGGCAATCGAGCGGCAACTGAGTTGCCCGCCGCAGCGACTTCACCACCGGAGGCCCAATCGTCAGATTAGGCACAAAATGCCCGTCCATAATGTCGACGTGGATGACCGCCGCACCGCCGGCCGTAGCCCGCTCCACCTGGTCAGCAAGGTGGGCGAAATCCGCCGAGAGAATCGAGGGTGCTAGTTGGATCGAATGCTCGATCAAAACAGGGTCCAGGGTGGCCTAGGGTCAAAGGCTCTTGAAATTCTAGCATGGGGTAGCGGCCGGGGAGGCCACACACGTTCCAGTGTGGGCCAAAATCTCACTCTGAAATTTGCCATCACTGGCCCGCGATTGACGAAATGGAGCGAATGCACTTTGCATCAAACTCCCGAGCGAAGGATGCTTTCGTTATGATTCTTAGCAGCCGCGCGAACAAGTCAGAATTGACAATCGCTCGGGATAGATGGGGACAAATGCGTTGGTTTGCATTCGTTGTTCTCTTGCTGGTTGCTTCACAGACAATGGCCAACATCGAGGGGTCCGAGGACGAACTCGTCCAGCGGATCGACGATGATGTCTGGGCTGTGCTTCATCGCACCGAGACGCCCGGCGCAACCATTCTGGTGCTCAGAGATGGTCATCCACTTTATAGCCATGCCTACGGGTTGCGCGCGCTTGACGGCCAGCTTCCAGCCGGCATGGACACGCATTATGAAATCGGGTCGATAACCAAGCAATTCACCGCGGCCGCCATCCTGCAGCTTCAGGATGCAGGCAAGCTCAATATTGATGCCAAGGTGTCCACCTATCTTCCCGATGCGCCACACGCCGGCCAGATCACGCTGCGACAGCTTCTCACGCACACCAGCGGGCTCCCGGATTATCTCGGGTTAAGCAGTGATGAGCAGGCCACAAAATCGGCCACGTTCCAGCAGCTCATGGGTATCGTCGCCGACAAGCCTCTGGATTTTCAGCCGGGGAGCAAGGCCTCATACTCCAACACCGGTTACATCATTCTCGGCCGCATCATCGAACTCACGTCCCATGAGTCTTATCGACAATACGTCCGAGCGCATTTGCTTCAACCAGCTGGGATGACCCAGACTTTTACCGTCGCCGACGAGCCGTCACTTCCAACCATGGCCAAGGGATACCGGCGTGTAAATGGAAAGATCGAGAGCGGCCTGACCATCCATGACTCCTACGGCTGGTCGGCCGGCAACATCGTTTCCACGGTTGGTGACCTCGAAAAGTGGAACGAAGCCTTGACGAGCGGGAAGATTGTGCCGATGGCTGACTACGCATTGATGATGACGCCACAAATTACCACCGATGGTGAGAATTCTGGATATGGCTTTGGTCTGTTCATCGACACCGTGAATGGTCAATCCCGCATTGGGCACACCGGAGGCAGCTATGGCTTTACGGCGGCGAATTTCTACTTTCCGGAACAAAAACTTCGAATCATAGCGCTGACTAACAATGTCGATGTCCCCGAGCCCGGAGAAATGGTCACGAATGCGATCTTCAATGACCTTTATCCTGATCTAGCCCGTGCGGCTACGCGGGCGGCTCCCGATGAAGACCCCACTGTTGCGTCAAAAGTGAAGACGGCCTTTGAGCATCTTCAAAAAGGAACGGATGACGCGTCACTGTTTGGCGCAAGCCTGAACGCAAAAATGAAAACCAGTCTTGCAACGCACATGGCCGGTGAGTACGGGCGCTATGGCGCGCCAACTGCGTTCGTGTTCAAAGGGCGAAGGTCAGACGGTGGAAAGAATTGGTCCGACTACTTGATTGAGTTTGGTCCCGGGAGCACACTCAAATTCAGTGTGGCACTGGATGGTGAGGCGAAAATAATCAGTTTGGGATTCAACAACTTTTGAGAGTGTGCCCCCGCAGCATCAGGTGCCTGAGAGGGATATTTTCTTCTCTTCTGCGCGAGCAAGCGTCTTTCGCACCTTCTCGACGCCCTCGGCCATCGCGTACTTGAGCTTGTCAATCCCCTCGCCGGTCACCGCAGAAATCGGATACAGCTTTAGCTTTCGCCGCGTGGCCCACTGCTTTAGCTTCTTGAGCTTCTCCGGATTCGCCACGTCGATTTTCGATGCAACCATCAGAGTCGGTTTCTTTTCGAGGCCCGCGCCGAAGCTCGCCAGTTCGCCGCGAATCACCTCAACGTCATTCAATACATCTGGCCGGCCGCTGCCGTCGGAGACATCGACCATGTGCACCAGCAGACGCGTGCGCTCGATGTGGCGCAGAAATTGGGTGCCTAGGCCGGAGCCGGTGTGCGCGCCTTCGATCAGGCCAGGAATGTCGGCGACCACGAAGCTTTCTTCTTTCCCTTTGTCGCCGACGAGCACCACGCCAAGATTTGGCTCGAGCGTGGTGAAGGGATAATCCGCAACCTTCGGGCGCGCCGCCGAGATACGCGAGATCAGCGTCGACTTGCCTACATTCGGATAGCCCACCAGGCCGACATCCGCCAGCAGTTTCAACTCCAGGCGAAAATGGCGATCTTCTCCGGGGCGTCCATCTTCGTGCTCGCGCGGCGCCTGATGCGTCGAAGTGGCAAACTGCGCGTTGCCGCGACCGCCGCGTCCGCCGCGCGCAATGATCACGCGTTCGTCGGGCCGCGAAAAATCGTGGACGATCTCGCCCGTGTCGTCGTCGTACACAATTGTGCCCACCGGCACCTTCAGCATAATTCCTTCGCCGTCGCGGCCCGTTTTCTTCGAGCCTTCGCCGTGCCTGCCGCGCTCGGCCGTGTATTCGGGATTGAAGCGGAAATGGACGAGCGTATTGTGGCGCTCGCTCGATTCCATCACCACGTCGCCGCCGCGTCCGCCGTCGCCGCCGGAGGGACCGCCGCGCGGGACAAACTTCTCCCGCCGGAACGCCATGCAGCCGTTGCCGCCGTCGCCGGCTTTCACCCGAATTTTGGCTTCATCGATAAACATGGAGGGAAAAGCATCCAACCGTTAAACGACCAACATCGAATTTCAAGCATTGGCCCGCGTGCTGCGATCACAGCCAACTGTGACCAGCCGTATCTCGAGCGTACTCAGCCGTCACTGCGCTTCATCAGGATAGGGGCTGCACTCCTAAAAGTGGGAGTGTTGGTATGGACCCCAGCGGAATCGCACTCATAGCTCTCGAGCTGTGCGATCTCTTACAACTGCAACTCGATTCGATCATCGATCGCAAGTTGTCGGAATTCACGCCCGACGAATTGGTCGCCTACCGGACGAGAAAATCCCGAATTGCCGAACTGCGTGCCGAATTGCACCGGATTGCCAACCCGATATAGAAAAGTCTACTCGGGGTTGGAAGGCGGCTTGGCTTTGTTGGGCGGCGAGGCAGGTTGCGGCGCTTCATTCGCAGCCGCCCTTTTTTCGTGCTCGCTAAGAAGTTCGTTCATCTCCGCGATGATCGCTTCCAGCTTCTTCGGGTCTGGCTCGTTCCGCGCCCGCTTCTGAAGTTCGCGCCAACCTTCGGGTTCATCGGGAAGATTGGGCCACTCGATCCCTCCGTCGTTTGATCCTGGCATTGGCGCCCCCGTTCGCTAATGCACTAGCTAAGCATCGCGCGGTCGGAGCTACTTCGCCGCGATCGCTTCGGGCTCCACCATCACAAACTTCCCCATCGATCCCTTGTCTACGAACTTGATGCGTCCGGTGATCTTGGCGAAGAGGGTGTCGTCCTTGCCGCGTCCGACGTTCAGCCCGGGCTTCACGCGCGTGCCGCGCTGGCGGACGATGATGGTGCCGCCGGGCACCAGTTGCCCGCCGAATGCCTTGAAGCCCAGCCGCTGCGCGTTCGAGTCGCGCCCGTTTCGTGAAGTTCCTTGTCCTTTTTTATGCGCCATAATTCAGTACCTAGTTTCCAGTGGCCAGTTGCCAGTAAATATTTGTCATCCTGAGCGAAGCGAAGGACCTGCTTCAGATCCGACCTTTGATCTCAGCCAAAGCTATTTCTTTTTCTTCTTCGCGGTCTTTTTCTTCGCAGCGGCCTTCTTCGGGTGCGCGTGCGCCGCGTGCTTGACGGCTTTCTTCCCCGGGCGCTTGGAGGTCTTTATTTCTACTTCACCCTCGTGCGCCGCCTTTACCTTCTTCTCTTTCTTCGGAAGTTCCGGAGCTTTGAACGATTGACCATCAAAGCCGATCTCGGTGATCCGGACCGCGGTGTAATCCTGACGGTGACCGCGCAGCTTCTTGTATTGCTTCTTGCGCTTGTAGTGGAAAACGAGTATTTTGTTGCCGCGTCCCTGCTCGACGACCTCGCCGGTGACGAACGCCTGCGATCCTGGAAGCGCGACATTGCCCGCCTCGGCCGAAACCGCCAGCACGTCGCCGAACTCGACTCGTCCATCTTTATCAGCCTGTTTTTCGACCCGGATCACGTCCCCCGGAGCGACACGATACTGCTTACCACCAGCGCGGATCACCGCGTACATAGTTTCTCCTTAAACAATAATTCACGTAAGAAAACTCACGTAGGGGCAGGTGCCCTCACCTGCCCACCGGGCGCAGCCCGGCAGAAAATAAATATGCTTGCTGTTTTTCCGCTGCGGCTTCTGACCGGAAACGCGGCGCGGTCCCAGAACGGGTCCGCAAGTACAGGCAAACTCAACTAGTCTATCGTGCGGTGCAGAAGTCGGTCAATCGAAAGTCGCGCGCGTGATTTTCACCACGGAGGCACGGGAACACGGGAACCGAACGGCTGAGCGAAAGGCTTTCTAGTCAGAGGTGGCGCTGTCACAGGTTTTCTCCGTGCCTCTGTGCCTCCGTGGTGAATGCACTTGTGCGGATGACAGCCTGCGTGACCTCAATTCCAGTGGTGCGAGTGCCACCAGATTTTCTGGATATCGAACTTGACGCCACGGCAGAGATAGAATTGCGTATTTTCTTCTCCCATGCCAAAACGCTGGTAGTGGTCGAAGGCCTGATAGGAGGTGCAGTTGTCGCGCACGTCGTCGAGGCTCCACTCGATGACGATGAGGTTCTTGTAAACCTGCGGCGGCGGGCCCCAATACCAATGGTTCTGGTGGCGCGAGTAGGCGCCTGGCAGCCCGTAGGCGGGTCCAAACATATTAATCGCGCCGGCTTCGCCGTAGTTGCCGGCCCAGATGCCGGTCTGGGCGCGATCATCCGCAGGCAACGAATTGTAGACCCCGGAGACTTCACTCACCAACTCGGGCCATCCGAATTGGTCAGCCATCACCTGCGGCAATAGCGATTCGTGGTTCACCTCGGACTTGGCGGGCTTGAGGCCGATCGCGTGCTGATAGGCGAGAACTTTCTCTGGCGGCAACATCCACGTGGTCAGCGGGAGGAGCGGAAGCGAGGTAAGCACGATGATCGCGACGACGGCGAAGCGCGTCCAGCGGGCGCGATGCGCCAACCACATTTCAATCACGACAGCCCCGCCGGCCAGCAACATGGGGTAGATGGGGAAAACGTAATAATCTTTGCCGTGAGCGACCTCCATCAGGACGAAGAAGACGACAAAAGTCACGCCCAACAAGCGCCAGCGGCGCTCGCGAAGAAACCACACCAGTCCCGCGAGCCACACCGGAAAGAGAATCGGTTGCAACGCGAGGATCTGTTGCTTGACGAAGGCAAGCGGCGGCAGCACGACATTCTTGTGATCGCGCCGGACGTTGGCCAGGTCTTCGATGGTCGGAAAGTGATGGCGGATTTGCCAGATCAGGTTAGGCAGGAAAATCGCGACCGCGATCGCACCGGCAATCCATAGCCAAGGTTTGGCGAACTCCCGGCGATGATGTGTCAAGAGCAGCGCAACGGTTACGGCGAATCCGAAAGATAGTGTCGAATGTTTATTCTCCAGGCCGAGGCCGGCAAGCACGCCGAACCACAGCCACAGCCGCGAGTCTCCCGTACGCAGGATGCGGGCGACGATCCAGATGCAGCCCATCCAGAACAGCGGCTCGAAGGCATTCATGCTAAGGAAGCCGTCCATCACGAGAACCGCGGGGCAGAGCAGAATGGATAGGCCGGCGAGGAACTGCGCGTAGCGTCCCCCGCCGAGCTCGCGCGCAATCAGCATGGTGAGCGCGATGAGCGCGGCGCCCGCGAGCGCGGGAATGATACGCAGCGCCGCCAGCGATCCGCCCATCAGCAGCGCGATCTTGGCATAGACGGCGACGAGCGGCGCGGCATCGACATAGCCCCAATCGAGATGGCGCGCCATGTCGAGGTAATAAAGTTCGTCGCGAAAGTACCCGTAGTGCCGCAAGTCGGTGAAAATGTGCAGCAGCAGTTTGGCCGCGCAGAGGGCAATCAGAATGCCGGCGGCGAGCGGCGGCAGCGTCGAGGCCGAATGTTCGCCACGCAAGCGATCAAATCCTGACGGAGAGGCGCCAGACTGAGCAGTAGCTGCAGACATGATCAGACACTGTACTCCACGCGCGCCGCGGCTTCTATCGTTTCATTGTCAATAATGAAAACGATACCGCACCTGTACGTAGAGCTGGCGTGGCAGGTTCCAATGGAATCCGCCATAGGTCACGCTGTCATCGTAAATCACGCGGCGATTAGTCACATTAAGAGCGCTTAGCGAAGCGCTGAAGCGATCGCCGAAATCCTTGCCCAAAGAGAGATCGAAGGTGGTATGGGCAGGAAGATATTGCCCCGGATAGGGCCAGCCGGGAACACCTTGTTGTCCGTTGGTGAATCCGGAGCCATAGTAAACATTGGTCGAGGCATACGAGCGCCAGGGCAGCGTGACATCGCCGCCGACGTTAAGTGTATTGCGTTGATCGTGATCGAGTGGGCAAAGATAGGGGAATGAGCCGTCAGGGTTTGGCGGGCAGACGTTGGCGTTATTCAATCCCCCGGTGATAACTCCTCCCGCCTCGGCAATCTGATTGGAGTAGGCGACGTGAATCTGCGCGCGGTGCGCGATGCGCGGAGAGCGGAGAGTCAACTCCCATCCGCGAATCAAAGCGTGGGTATCGGTGAGCGGAAAGAAAATGTTGGACGCTCCGATATTGTTGTGGTCGAGAAAATTGGCGACGTCGGTTTTGAATGTGTCGGCATCGAGCACCCATCCGCGATAAGGCATGGTGACACCGAACTGATGTTCTTCGTCGCGCTCGCCTTTGAGAGATAGAAACTGGCAAGCATATGCGGGCTCACTACATAGGGATTCCAACTCACCGGAAACGGTTTCGATAGGGGGCGCTTGATAGTAGTGTCCGTAGAAGGCGCGGAAGGTCCAACGAAGTTTAGGAACGGTGACGGTAGCTCCGAAGCGTGGTTGGATAGCGGATTCGGAGACTGGCACCTCGGGCGCGCCGGCCGGAAAATTGCCCTCGGAGAAACGCGTCGGACGCATACCCGCAGACAGAGTCAGCCAGGAAAAAGGATTGAACTTGTCGTCGATGTAAAAGGTCTCAAGGTTGGCGGTAGGACTCTCGCTGATGTTGAAGGGGGGATTTCCGCTGCCGTCGTTGAAGAGGGCTCCAAAGACCTGGTTATCGTGCTGGTAGAAGCTGAGGAATCCAATCTGTAAATCGTTCTTCTTGTAGTTGGCCGCGAAGCTGGCTTGGCCACCGGCGTAGTTCGAGGCGCGGTCTTGCGTGGTGGCGATGGGAACGTCATCGGGATTACTGGCATAGTCTCCGCTGTTGTAGTGGTAGAAGGGAGAGACTGTGGTCAGGAGATGGGAGTTGAAAGTGTGCAGCCACGTGAAAAGAACTCCTGTATCAACTTCGGTCTGGTTATCGCGAAGGCCATAGCTGGAATAAAGCTGGTTCTCGATGTCGTTGGGATTGGGGTCGTAAGGAATCTGATAATAGTCGCGGCGAACTGAAGTCATTAGGCGAAGCTGGTTCGAGGGATCCACGTTGAAGATGAGCGATCCGAATCCGCCAACGCCGTTCTCGGCATCGTGCACAACCTGGGGCACAGGCGGTTGCAGTCCGAGATTGCTGCGATTGCCGTTGACGCTGGCGTAATACGCGAAACGATCGGTATGGCTGCCGAAGCTGAGCGCGTCGTCAGTCTGATAGAAGCTGCCCGCGGTCATCACGAGTTCGGCTTCATTGTTGCGCTCGAAACCGGTGCGGGGGACGACGTTGAAGACGCCGTAGGTGCGGTCGCCGAACTCCGCTCCGTAGCTGCCGCGATCGACCTCGACATAATCCATATCTTTGGGGTCGAACTGCGGCCCGAGATTTTGCGCGAAGGCGGTGTTAATGATAGGGATGCCGTCGAGGAGCCACGTGGTCTGGTGGCCGCCGCGCATGTGCAGCATGTCATGCGTGACATAGGTTCCGGGGACGTAGTCGGTAATCATCGCCATGCTGTTGGTCTGATCGGCGCCGGGTGTGCGTTCGATATCGAGCCGGCTGACGAGAGTCGTGGGAGTGAAGCTGTCGGTGGCTACGACTGCTGGTGCGGCCGAGACGGTAACTTTTTCGTTCGCCGACGCCACTTGCAATTGAAAGTGCACGACCGGCACCGAGCCCGAGGTCACAGTGACATCGCGGGAAGTTTGGGCGAAGCCCTGGCTGGCGACGCTGACGGAATAATCGCCAAGGGGGACGGCATTGATTTGGAATTCGCCGGTAGCGCTAGTGGTGGCACTCTTGGCCCACTCTGACGATTTAGCTTTGAGCATGACCATGGCGTCTTGCACGGGGCGATGTTGCGGGTCGTGCACGATGCCGCGAACGGCGCCGTAATCGTTGGCGAGGACCGTGGGCGCAATCAGCAGCACGGCAGCAAATGCTAATAGCTTGAGATGAGTCATGGCGTAGGGTCTCCTCGAAGCGTGCCGCAGGCTTCCTCAGCGGCCATAGCTGCCGTGGAAGCGACATTGTTATCGCAGCGGTGAACCGCTGCGCCACCCAAAAGCGAGGTTAGCTACGAGGAGGGGCGCGCGCCGAATCGAGTTCGAAGAGACCGTTGGAGTGAAGCGCCGGTATTTGTGCGGAGTGCGCAGGTTCGATCAGAAGAGCGAAGAAAGAGGGCAGGCTGGACCTGGGTTGTGCCCACTCCGACGTGAGAGCACCGCAGCAGCAATGGTTCTGGCAGCAATCACTGTCGTCGCTGGCTTGCAGCGAAGCTTCGGACGCTGGGGATGGGATGAACTGCGGATGTGCCATCGCGTGATGGCACGGCATCGCCGCAGGCTCTGTGCGCGCGGAGGCCAAAGGGCGCAGGCAGTGCATGGCTCCAGCCTGGGCCATGGCCAACGGCCCGAAGGCCGGGACGAGCATGACCAGCAGGAGACACCTTGCAGTCCAGCGATGCGCTCCCCACATTTGCGGAAAAGCATAGCAGAAAAGCAGTTTTCGGTTGTCAGAAACATTGTCGCCGGAAACTGAGAACTGAGAACTGACAACTGAGAACTGCTTTCCGGTACCATTTCTCCGTGCACGAACTGGCCGAGCGGTTGTTACAGACAATTCGGAAAAGTGATTTGTTGCGGGCGGGAGATCGCGTGGCCGCGGCGGTTTCCGGCGGAGCGGATTCAGTGGCTCTGCTTTGTCTGCTGCTCGAGTTGCGCGAAGAGTTAGGAATCGTGTTGTCGGTCGCACATTTCAATCACAAGCTGCGCGGAAAAGAGTCGGACGAGGACGAGCGCTTCGTTGCGCAGTTGGCCGAGCAACATGGGCTGGAATTGCATTTGCGCGCAGCGCCGATTGACGGACGCCAGAGTGGGCGTAAAGTGCACCACAAGACAACTGGCGCCGGATCTGGCATTGAGGCGGCCGCGCGTGAGCTGCGCTACCAGTTTTTTCGCGACCTCGCGCGTGGCGGTCGCGTCACAAAAGTCGCGACTGCGCATACTCTGGACGATCAGGCGGAAACAATTCTGCTGCGCATTTTTCGCGGTACTGGCATCCGCGGTCTTGCAGGGATCCACCCGGGGATTACTCTCGAGGAGCGGGGACAGGCATTCGGCGAGGTGGTGCGGCCGCTGCTTGGCTTCCGTCGCGCTGCGTTGCGGGAATTCCTGCGCGAGCGCGGTCAGGAGTGGCACGAGGATTCCTCCAATCGGAATATTGCCTTCCTCCGCAATCGCGTGCGCCATCGGCTGCTGCCCCTGATCGTGGAGGAATTTGGCGCGGCGGCGATCGAACACATGAGTGAGCTCGCGGAAATCGCTCGCGCTGAGGAGGAGCATTGGAAGTATGGGCATCCAGAGGTTGCGGCCCAGTCCCCCTTAGCGGCTAAAGCCGACGTTGAAAACAACCGAGCTATCGCAGCGGTGAACCGCTGCGCCACCCAAACCCAAGAGCAAAGTCAAGTTTCTCAGGACTCGGTAAAGCCGCGCCGCCTGAGGGCAACGTTGGAAAATAAGCTATCTCCGCCACCGGAGTCGCAGCCAAATGCTTCATTGCAGCTGCCGAGCCTGCTCGCCCTCCCGTTGGCGGCCCAGCGCCGGCTGCTGCGAGCGTGGCTGGAGGCGAATGCTCCTGACATCAGTGTTTCGTTCCGACTGATCGAAGAGGCGCTGGAGTTGGCGCAATCGCGTGGCGAGAAGTTGCCGGGCAAAAAAGTGGGCTTGGCTCGTGGCTGGAATCTGCGTCTGGCGCGGCAAGGCCGGAGCCGGGAATTTCACTTACTGCTTGAAGCTTCTCATCGCCATAACGGCGCAGCGGAAGAGTCGCGAGATCACGATTATCAATACATCCTGCGCGGGCCGGGCGCAGTCGATGTTCCTGAGCTGCGCACACGCATCAGCGCCGAGGTCGTCGATGCTGGCCGCGTCCCCGCAGCGGAGCGCTCGCAATTGCTCGATATAGCGCGTTTACCGCAGGAAATTTTGATCCGCAACTGGCGGGCGGGAGATCGCTATTGGCCGGCGCACACAGCGTCGGCCAAGAAAGTTAAGGAATTACTCAGCGACCGGCACGCGGTTGGAACTGAGAAAAAACTGTGGCCGGTTGCGGTCGCGGAAGGGTGCGGGCTGGTGTGGATGCGCGGTTTCGCGGCCCCGGCTGCCTTCCGATCGCCGGCTGACTCAACGAAGGCCATTTGGATTCGCGAATCGCGGGCATGATATAACATGCCGTTACTTGGAATTGGGTTGGACTGACAACTTTAAATGCTGACAGCTCCAATCAGAGAGCTGCTACGCTGGAGGCGCCACTCCACTATGAATATTTCACCGAATGCCGGGTTGCGCCAGGTGATTTCGGCCGACCAGATTCAAAAAAGAGTCCGCGAACTGGGACGGCAAATTTCCGACGACTATCGCGGCCAGACTGTGATTGCACTGGGCATTCTGGAAAATAGCTTTCTCTTTATGGCCGACCTGGTGCGCGCGGTCGAAGTGCCCGTCATCTGCACCTTTATCAAGCCGAGCTACAAGGAGAGCAAACAGGGTGAAAGCGGCGTGCTGGAAATCCTCTTCAGCCACGAACTCGCCATTGCCGGCAAGCATGTGCTGCTGGTTGAGGGATTGGTGCATTCGGGCGTGACCAGCGAATTTCTCATGAGCGACCTGCGCGGCCGGGGCGCCGCTTCGGTGAAGCTGGCGACACTGCTCGATCGCCAGTCGGCGCGTCGCGTTCCCCTCCAGCCTGACTATTTTGGATTCCTGGTCGATGACGCGTTTCTCTGCGGCTATGGTTTGGGCAGTCCCGAGCAGACGGGACGGAATCTGCCTTATCTGGCTGTGGCAATATAAGGCGGCCTCATTTTGAGCAGGCAGATACAGCAGCCCTTCCCGTCGACGGCGTGGTTTCACTGCGTAACTTCTGTACTCTCTTCGGCACCCGTTTTCCCGCAAAAAGGTCTAGAATGAGAAGGCAGTCTTTTCCCAATCGAATTCCCGCCTCCGGCATCTAATTCTGAGTCGGATGGGCGGCGTTTTTGTATTGGTGCGTATTTAGGTCTGCACTTCGAGGAGTTTTAAGTGAATTCAACGATCAAAACGGTACTTTTCTGGGCAGTCATCGTGGTCTCCGCCTTCCTGCTCTGGCAGGTGGTGAAAACCGGCAGCAATGCCCAGAAAGAAAAAGAGATTGGCTTTTCTGAGTTTTTGACGGAAGTCGACCAGGCCAATGTCCACGATGTGACCTTTATTGGTCAGGAAGTGAAGGGCAAGTTCAAGAATGACTCGCCTTTCCATACGATTGTGCCGGCCAATTATCCCGATATGTACAAGAAACTGACGGAAAAGGGAGTTCCCTACAGTTTCAAGGACATCAGCAACGGCACCTGGCCGAGTTGGATTCTGAACCTCGCGCCGCTGGTTTTGCTTGGAGCGCTCTGGTTCTTCATGATCCGCCAGATGCAGACCGGTGGCAACAAGGCGCTGTCGTTCGGCAAGAGCCGCGCGCGCCTGCTCTCCATGCAGCAGAAAAAGATCACGTTCAAGGACGTGGCCGGTGTGGATGAGGCGAAGGAAGAACTGCGCGAAATTATCGAATTCCTGCGTGAAGCGCAAAAGTTTCAGAAGCTGGGCGGACGCATTCCTAAGGGCGTGCTCCTAGTTGGCCCTCCCGGAACCGGCAAGACCTTGCTGGCGCGAGCCGTAGCCGGAGAGGCCAATGTTCCGTTCTTTTCCATTTCAGGTTCTGACTTCGTGGAAATGTTCGTTGGCGTGGGCGCAAGCCGCGTGCGCGACCTGTTTGAGCAGGGCAAGAAGAATGCCCCCTGCATTATTTTCATCGATGAAATTGACGCTGTCGGACGCCATCGCGGCGCTGGCCTCGGCGGTGGACATGATGAACGCGAGCAGACTCTGAACCAACTCCTCGTCGAAATGGACGGCTTCGAATCCAACGAAGGGGTCATTCTGATGGCGGCGACCAACCGTCCCGACGTGCTCGACCCCGCGCTGCTGCGGCCGGGACGTTTTGACCGGCGCGTCGTTGTGAATCGTCCTGACGTTCGCGGACGCGAAGAGATTCTGCGCGTACACACCCGCAAGATTCCCCTTGCCGACGACGTCGATCTCCAGGTTTTGGCACGCGGCACACCGGGATTCTCCGGCGCTGACTTAGCCAATATGGTCAACGAAGCGGCATTGGCGGCGGCGCGGCAAAATCGCAAGGCCGTGCTGATGTACGACTTCGAAGTAGCCAAAGATAAAGTGCTGATGGGCGTGGAACGCAAGTCGCTTCTGCTTTCCGATGAGGAAAAGAAGAACACTGCCTATCACGAAGCCGGACATGCGCTGGTCGCGGCGAAGTTGCCACACTCCGATCCGGTGCACAAGGTCACGATTATCCCGCGTGGCATGGCGCTTGGGTTGACGATGCAGTTGCCGACCGACGATCGGCATAACTATTACAAGAATTATCTCGATACGCAGATCGCGATCCTGATGGGTGGGCGTATTGCGGAGGAGCTTTTCCTGAACCAGATGTCAACCGGCGCAGGCAACGACATTGAGCGCGCGACGGAACTGGCGCGCAAGATGGTTTGCGAGTGGGGCATGAGCGACCTGGGTCCGCTGACCTTCGGAAAGAAAGAAGAGCAGATTTTCCTGGGACGCGAGATCGCACAGCATCGCGACTACAGCGAAGCGACTGCCATCCAGATTGATGAAGAGGTCAAGAAGATGGTGGGTGTTGGCTACGCGACTGCGAAAAGGATACTCTCCGAAAATCGCGAGACGCTGATCCTGATCGCGAAGGCGCTGATTGAGCGCGAAGTGCTTGACGCCTCCGAGATCAAGTCGCTGGTGGAAGGACAGGCTCTGCCGCCGCTCAAGCCGCTGCCGGCGAAGACCGACGACGGCGTGCAGCAAGTGATTAAACCGGAGCGCGCGCCCGCTAAGGGCGGCGAACGTCCGGCGACGGCGTAAGGGCAGTTCTCAATTATCGGTTCTCAGAAGGCGGCCACATTGGCCGCCTTGCTTTTTGGCGGCCTGTCTCTAGGTCGCGCGCCCGGCGCGTATCCACTTGCGAACCGTCTTCATTGTGGCCAGATAGTAGTGCAGGTTGTGAACCGTGTTTAAAACCTGCGCCAGCAATTCGTTCGACGCGTAAAGATGGCGTAGATAAGCCCGCGAATAGCGCTGACAGACGCGGCAATCGCAGGCTGGATCGAGTGCGCTTTCGTCCTGCGCGTAACGAGCCTGCTTGATCGACACTCTGCCTTCCGACGTGAACAGCAATCCGTGGCGTGCGGCGCGCGTTGGGAGGACGCAATCCATCATGTCGACGCCCGCTTGCCCATACTCCGCAATTTCCTCCGGCGTGCCGACTCCCATCAGATAGCGCGGCTTATCGGCGGGGAGATGCTCGAGCGTGGATAGGACGATCTCGCCGGTAAGCTCGCGCGGTTCGCCTACGCTAAGTCCGCCGATGGCATAGCCGGGAAAACCGATGTCGACGGTGCGCAAGGCAGATTCGCGGCGTAACTCACGATCCATCCCGCCCTGCACAATGCCAAACAATGACTGTGTCGCTGTCAGCATCGACGACGATCGCGTAGGGGCAGACGCCCTCGTCTGCCCAGCGGAGCGTAGCTCCGCAGCTTCTGCCTGCGCCCACGGCACTTCACCCTTATGCTCCTCAAAATAATTTTTGCAGCGCGCAGCCCATCGCAAGGTCATTTCCATAGAAGCGCGCGCCCGCGCCGCATCGGCCGGATACTCAGTGCATTCATCAAACGCCATAATGATGTCGGCTCCAAGGCCGATCTGAATCTCCATCGCTTTTTCCGGAGAAAGAAAATGTGCCGACCCGTCGAGATGCGAGCGAAATGCCACGCCTTCTTCATTGACCTTGCGTAGATCGTTCAGGCTGAAAACCTGGAAGCCCCCAGAATCGGTCAGGATAGCCCGATCCCACGACATGAACCGGTGCAGCCCGCCCAGCTTGCGAACCGTGTCGACTCCAGGCCGCAGATAAAGATGATAGGTATTGCCGAGCAGAATCTGGACGTCAAGTTCTTCGAGCACATCCTGCGAAACACCCTTGACCGAACCGAGTGTTCCCACCGGCATGAAGACCGGCGTTTCGACCTCTCCATGAGGAGTGATGAGTTTGCCAGCGCGCGCAGCGCCGCGAGTAGCTTCAATCTTTAGTTGGATAGACACTTCGGAGGATTCTAAAGGATTGCGGGGATTGCAGAGGTCAGAGGTCAGAGGTCAGATTGCAGAGGTGAACACGTGTCGCAAATTGGCTTTCGTTTTCACCTCTGCAATCTGACCTCTAACCTTTGACCTCCCCTCACTTCGCGTAAAGATTCTTAACCACCTCGCCGCCTTTCATCACAAATTTCACGCGCTCGAGCGTCGTGACATCCGCCAGCGGGTCGCCATCGACCGCAACGATGTCCGCCCACTTCCCGGGTTCGATCGTCCCAACTTTGTCGGACCATCCGAGCAGATCGGCGTCGTTAATCGTCGACGACTGGATCGCCTGCAGCGGAGTCAATCCCAGCTTCACCATCACGGCGAACTCGTGTGCGTTGAGGCCGTGTGGATAGACTGCTGCGTCGGTGCCGAAGCCGACTTTCACTCCCGCGGCAAATGCTCGCGCAATGTTCTTACGCGCGGCCGGCATCACGTTTTTCGCTTTGGCAATCAGATCGGCGGGTGTGCCGATCTTTTCTGCGTTTTCGAGAAACCAGTCGGAGAGGTAAAGCGTCGGCACCAGATACGTTCCGTTCTTTTTCATCGCGGCGATGGCGGCATCGTCGATGTACGAGCCGTGCTCGATCGAGTCGACGCCCGCATCGCTCGCCCAGCGGATCGCCTGCGCTCCGTGGGCGTGCGCCGCTACTTTTCGTCCCAGGCGGTGCGCCTCCTCGACAATCGCTTTCATCTCCTCCTGCGTGTATTGCGAGGCTTGGGGATCGTCTCCCTTCGAGAGCACGCCTCCCGACGCCATGAACTTGATCAGGTCCGCGCCATACTTGATGTCCTGCCGGACCATGTGGCGGACGCCATCGACGCCATCGGCGACACCGTCGCTGGTCGCGTGATATTCAAAGGGCAGCAGGTTATTGTCGGCGTGCCCGCCCGTGATGCTGAGAGGCGGGCCGCTGACCAGCATTCGCGGACCAGGCACGTCGCCGACATTGATGGCGTCGCGCAAAGCAACGTCGCTGAATCCGCTCGCGCCCACATTGCGGACGGTTGTAAATCCGGCATCGAGCGTAACTCTGGCATTGCGCGCTCCAGTCAGCGCCTCGCGCGGCACGGAAACCCCGAGCCGCGAATAGCCGAAGTTGGTAGTCATGGTGAGGTGGGTGTGCGCGTCGATCAATCCCGGCAGCACGGTGGCATTTGAGAGATCGATAACGATGTCGCCTGGAAGGTTTCCACCCTCCGATCCCACTTTGATGATCTTGTCGCCACGGATCGCGATGACCTGGTTGGTCAGTACTTTGCCTGTCCTTACATCGAGCAGCCGTCCCGCCCGGATGAAAATAACGGGCGGCCCCGGCGCGGTCTGCTGCGCGACGGCCCCCGTCACGAACAACAAGGCGAAGCAGGAAAGCGAAAGAATTAGCGCAGGCAGAGAGCGGCCGAGTTTCATTGCATCCCCCAAATAAGAATTAGCCCAAGCCGAGTACCATACGCTTTCGGAGAGGAAATCGGCAAGCCGCATACTGAATTTCGGCAAGCCATGAAGCGCCACGACGGCATTTTTCGCCGGATTAATTTTCGGTTAAATTTGCCTGAACGAATTGACCACAATCAAAGACGGCATTAATCTGCGTTGTCTATGAGCAAAGAGGATCTGGATCAGCTGCGCATTGCCTACAAAAAGGCGATCGATGAATGGATCGACGCCATTCGCGCGGAAGAGGCGCTAGCCACTCCCGACCATTCAATGATCGCGATGGAGCGTTGGGATGATGCCCACCTGAAAGAGCACGATGCTCACGAGAAAGCCACCAAGGCGCGCGAGGCTTACAAGGATGCGTTGCGCGGCGTGAACTATGGCATCTAGTGCCATAATTTAATTCGTTGGCCGATAATCCCGACAGAGTTGTTCCCAGTGGAGTGCGAGCTATCGCCGCATTGTTCTCTCTCTGCGCAATTTATCTCGCGGTCGCGGGAGCGTTAATGTTGCTGAAGCCGGGCGCGATTTCGATGACGGCGGGTGCTCCACTTCTGTTCGGCCTCGAGCTGTCCGGCCCTTACATGTTTCTTCTCGCGGCCGTCGCCGGCGGCACCGTGGCCTGGGGTCTCATCGAACTCAACAACATCGTGCGCCATGCGGCTACGCTGATAGCGATCACGGGCATCGTGATGCTCGTGCCATCCGTATCCGCCGCAACCGCGACTGCCCAACCAAGAGCGTTAGCCTTCGGCGGACTCGGCATCATCGTGCGCGTGATCGTGGCATGGTATCTGTCGCGGCAGGAGGTTGCAGACGTGTTTCGTCCTCCGGCGTAAGCAGTTTTTGTTTGCCAAGAATTCACGCCACGCCTCTCAGACGGCTCTTCAACTCATCGGGATGCGCCGCGACTTCTATCGCCTCTTCCCTATCCAGATGTCCGTTCCTCACCAGCCTGGCCAGCGACTCTTCGAGCGCGATCGATCCCTTGGCCTTGGTCATCGTGATCTCCTGATTGAGATGTTGTAGGGCATTGTGGCGGATATGCTGGCGCGCGCCGTATCCGATCATCAACAATTCGACCGCCGGAACTCGTCCTCCCTTGCGGCTCGGCAGCAGCGTCTGCGTCAGGATTGCGGAGATCGCCATCGCCAGTTCCTGCCGGATCGTATTCTGGCGCTCCATCGGAAAAGAATCGGAGATGCGCGAGATCGCGGAAGCCACGTCAGTGGTGTGCAAAGTGGAGAGCACGAGATGCCCGGTCTCGGCGGCTGAAACAGCAATCGCCATACTTTCGGGATCGCGCATCTCGCCGACCACCAGCACGTCGGGCGCTTGGCGCAACGCCGCTCGTAGAGCGGTAGGAAAATCGGGCGCGTCGGTTCCGACCTCGACTTGCTCGATAATGCTGCGAACGTGCGCATGCTCGTATTCGACGGGATCTTCGATGGTCACGATGTGGCGAGCATCGCGCTGATTGATCTCGTTGACGAGCGCCGCGAGGGTCGTGGATTTACCCGCGCCCGCCGCCCCTCCAATCAAGACCAGTCCTCGGCGCAGAGCAGCCAGATTGCCGATTTCGGAAGGAAGCCCAAGTTCGCCGATCGCCGGCACCTTTACCGGAAGCGCCCGGATCGTAGCCGCGGCCCGGCCGCGCTCGCGATGCAAATTGATGCGGAATCGGCCAAGACCCTGAATCCGATAAGAAAAATCGGCGATCTGCGTGGCGCGATATTGGGTGGCGCCAACCGGCGTCAGCACCGCTTGCACCATGGTTTCGATCTGTGAACCGTCGAGCGCAGCATCGCCGATTTTCTCGACCTCTCCATTTTTGCGAATCGCAGGGGCTGCGCCGTGGACTAAGAGCAAGTCGCTGCCCTCGCGGCGGAGCAGTTCCTGTAGAAGATCATTCAGGTTTGTATCGTCCAGTTTTGTATCCTCGGCCAATGCGGTCTTCACCTCGGTGCAGGGCAGTGCGTAATTATTGATCGTACCGGACCGAGATTCTTGCGTCAGAAGAGAATTTTAAGCTCTTTGATTGCGTGATGCCGGGCGCGTTTGCGGGCAATGAACTAGTATTTCGATGATCAGAGGAGTGCCTGCATGCCGAAGAAGATAGCGCGGCGGTTCGTTATTTCTTGTGCGGTATTGAGTGCCACAATAAGGCTGTGCGGGCAGGCCGGGACTGCGCAAACGGAGACGGACGAGTACACGCGTTACGAATTGCTCGCGCCCGAAAGCGCGAGTTTCGCGATTCATTACGAGGTGACGGCGACGACAGCCGGAGCCAGGTACTTCTTCAATCCGATCCGCAAGGGCAGCGTTGCCAGCGGCGAGTCGGTGACCGACGTGATGACTGGACAGCCGCTGCAGTTTGAAATTGTAAGCGGCGAGGAGGCAGCAAAGGATCCGCTGATGGCGCGTGCGGAGAAGGACAAGAGGGAGACGGATGCGTCGGTGGATTACATCAAAGTTCACCTCGCCCGTCCCGTGCCGGCGGAAGGGCAAACGCGGCTGCTGATACTGAAGACCTATAAGGATGCAAAGAGTTACTACCGCGAAGGCGACACGATAGTCTTTAACCGTTCGCTCGGCATTCCGCGAAACAGCGTGGTGCTGCCGGCGGGATATGAATTGGTTGCGTGCAACGTCCCGTCTCAAGTCCTGACGCAACCCGATGGCCGGATCGCGGTCAGCTTTCTCAACGGCAGCGGAGTAGAGGCGCCTCTGGTCGTGAAAGCGAAACCTGGCGCAAGGACGGGCGCGGCCGCTATGCCACGGACGCCAACTACGGCGAAGAGTTGGGAGGCGCCTTTCGAGGGCGAGACCGAACAGGCGCGCCTTTCGGAGCGCGCCCACCAGGACCGCGAGATCGTTTACTTCCTGCAGCAGCCGGAAACGCACGCGTTCCGCCTCTACCACGACTACACGGAAACGCGCCCGGGCGCCAACATGTATTTCAACGTGGTCCGCGGCGGCAGCAACGCGTCGGATCCGTCGGCAATTGTGCTCGACACGGGTGAAAAACTCGCGACAAAAGAAATGACGGGAGCGGAACTGGCCGCCGCAAAAATAGATGCTGGAGAGCCGATAGACCCGGCGGCTCACGTGGTGGTGATTCCGTTTTCTCCGGTAAAGGCCGGTCAGTCTTTGCGGCTGCGAATTTCGGAGACCTACACCGCGCCAGCGAGCTACCATCTCGACGGAGACGAACTGGTATTCGATCGAAGCCTGGGACGTCCGCGAAACGCGGTGGTGTTACCGGATGGGTGGTACTTAACGGCGAGTTCTATTCCCGCGACGGTCACACAGATGACGGATGGCCGCATCCGGCTGGATTTCTGGAATGGGAGTCCCGATCCGGCGGACGTGCTGATCAACGCCAAACGCCGGGCTCGCTAGCAAAGAGTTTGTGGGAACGGCGACGCGGCCGTCCCCCCTTGAACGAAAATTATTTCTTTGCTGCCACCTTCTCGCCCACCCGCTCGCTGACTTTGAAGGTCATCTTTCCGGCCTTCTTGTCGGCGTCGACGATCACGTGGTCACCGTGCAGTACTTCGCCGTCGAGAATTTTCAGCGCCAGCGGATCCTGCACCAATTTCTGAATGGCGCGCTTCAGCGGACGCGCTCCGAAGTTGGGATCGTAGCCTTCGGTGAAGAGCAGTTCCTTCGCCGCGTCGGTCAGCTCCAGCGAAATCTTGCGATCGGCGAGCAAACGCCGCAGATCTTCGAGGCGGAGCTCGACGATCTTCACCAGCTGTTCCTTGCCAAGTGGATGGAAGATGATGATGTCATCCACGCGATTGAGAAACTCGGGCCTGAAATGGCTGTGAAGGGCTTCCAGCACCTGCTTGGATGCGCGTTCGAAGGCTTCCTCTGTGCGGATGTTTTCCGATTGCAGGTACGACGAGCCGAGGTTCGAGGTCATGATGATGACCGTATTCTTGAAATCCACCTTGCGGCCTTTGCCGTCGGTGAGGCGACCGTCGTCCATGATCTGCAGCAGAATGTTGAAGACGTCGGGATGCGCCTTTTCAATTTCGTCGAAAAGCACGACCGCATACGGATGGCGGCGCACCTGTTCGGTGAGCTGTCCGCCTTCATCGTAGCCGACGTATCCCGGAGGCGCGCCGATCAGTCGCGAGACGGCGTGCTTCTCCATGTATTCGGACATGTCGATGCGGATCAGGGCGCGCTCGTCGTCGAAGAGAAATTCAGCGAGTGCGCGAGCCAGTTCAGTTTTGCCGACGCCGGTCGGGCCGAGAAAGATGAAAGACCCGATCGGCCGCTTCGGATCGCTCAATCCGGCTCGGGAACGGCGGATGGCGTTGGCTACGCGTTCGAGCGCTTCATCCTGGCCGACGACGCGCAGACGCAGGCGGTCTTCCATGTTGATGAGCTTTTTGACTTCGCCTTCTAGCATCTTCGACACGGGAATGCCGGTCCACTTGGAGACGATGCGGGCGACATCCTCTTCGTCGACCTCTTCCTTCAACATGCGCTTCCCGGCCTTGCCGTCGATCTGCGCCGTGATTTTGTTTAGCTCTTCTTCCGTCTGACGGATGAGGCCATAGCGAATCTGCGCCACCCGCTCCAGATTGCCCTTGCGCTCTTCCGCCGCTTCTTCAATTTTGAGCTGCTCGAGTTTTTCCTTTAGAGCACGCGCCTTGGCGATGACATCTTTTTCCTGCTTCCACTTCGCCTTGAGCGCGTTCGATTGTTCGCGGATGCCAGCCAGTTCTTTCTCAACGTTGTGAAGGCGTTCTTTCGAGTTGGCGTCGTCTTCCTTCTTCAGCGCCTGCTTTTCGATTTCGAGTTGAGTGGCGCGCCGCTCCAACTGGTCGATCTCCGTAGGCATGGAATCGATCTGGATGCGCAGAGATGACGCCGCTTCATCGATCAGGTCAATGGCCTTATCGGGCAGAAAGCGATCGGAAATATAGCGATGCGATAAAGTCGCGGCCGCCACAATCGCCGAATCTTTAATTCGCACGCCGTGATGCACTTCGTACTTTTCTTTCAATCCGCGCAGAATCGCAATCGTGTCTTCCACATTGGGCTCACCGACAAACACGATCTGGAAGCGGCGTTCGAGCGCTGCGTCTTTCTCGATATATTTCCGATATTCGTTGAGCGTGGTTGCGCCAATGGCGCGCAGCTCTCCGCGAGCAAGCGCGGGCTTCAGCATGTTCGAGGCGTCGATTGAGCCTTCGGCAGCGCCTGCGCCAACGAGCGTATGCAACTCGTCGATGAAGAGAATGATTTTGCCTTCGGAGTCTTCGATCTCTTTGAGCACCGCCTTGAGGCGATCTTCGAATTCGCCGCGATATTTTGCGCCCGCCAGCATCGCTCCGAGATCGAGCGCCACAACGCGCTTGTTCTTGAGCGCTTCCGGCACGTCGCCCGAAATGATGCGCTGGGCCAGGCCTTCGACGATGGCCGTTTTGCCCACTCCAGGCTCGCCGATTAACACCGGATTATTTTTCGTGCGCCGCGAGAGCACCTGCACAACGCGGCGAATCTCCTCATCGCGGCCGATTACCGGATCAAGCTTGCCGCGCCGCGCCTGCTCGGTGAGATCACGAGCGTAGCGCTCCAGCGCCTGATACTTCGCTTCGGGATTCTGGTCGGTGATGCGCTGCGATCCTCGAACCGCGGTCAGAGCCTTCAGGATGGCGTCATGCGTCGCGCCATAACGCGCCAGCAACTCCTGCGCCGGATCGCGCTTCAGATCGGTCAGCGCCAGCAGCATGTGCTCGGTCGAGACGTATTCGTCTTTGAAAGTGTCGGCTTCTTTGAAGGCCTTCTCCAACAACTGATTGACCTGCGACGACATGGAGGGCTGGTTGGGGCCAGCGCTGCCTGAAACCTTCGGCAGCTTTTCAATTTCTTTATAGAGATCGCTGAGCACGGCCTGCGGGCCGATGCCGATTTTTTCCAGCACGGGCGCGACGATGCCTTCTTTATCTTCGACGAGAGCGGCCAGCAGATGGAGCGGCGCCAACTCCGGATTGCCGTGCTCGCTGGCGAGTTCGTTCGCGCGCTGGACTGCCTCTTGCGCCTTTACGGTAAATTTGTCCCAACGGATTGCCATCTTCTTACCTTTCTAACGAGAGCTATTTGCTGTGTTGAATGTGGCGCAGAGCGGGATCGATCTCTTCAATCAGCACATCTGAATGAGGCTGTGGGTCAGCTACCCACTTCCCCTTGAGCCTTTTCAGCATGCGCTCGGTAAAGTCGTAGTAGCGCGGGAAGTGGCGTAGCTCAAAGATGACTGCAGCCTGCCGGTCGACGTAGTGCAGCCCTCCCTTTGGTTCCGGTGATACGACCTGCTCGACGATCTTGTGGAAAGCCTGGAACTGGCGTTCGGCACGTTCATCTCTACGTTGGATGATCTGCTGAATCGTGGACACTATGAACGCCGCAGCGGCTCCCAATATGCTGAGAGTCGTTGTGTTGGACGACAGCCAACCCGCCAGCTGATGCATAGTGTCTCCAATGAATGCAGCGTGCTATTTTCTGCTCTCTTTCGCCGCTTTGTTGTTAGCGCCCGGTTCTGCTCTCTTTCGCAGCCCGCTGGCGGCAATCGCCCGTTCGCGGTCGCGAAGCTTTTCCAATATCTTGATCTTCTCGGTAAAGCTCAGCGCCGCGAGCCGCTTGCGCATTGCCCGCTTGCCTCGCGTTTCCGTCTCACCCACGGCCGCCCCCCAGATAGCTCGTCTCAAACAGTGTCCATTTAGGTAGCAGCCCGTGACGTTCGAGCAGAGTCCTTAGTCGCTTCCGATCCACAGCGCCCTGCTCGATAAATTGCACGATGCGCGCGTGATCTTTCGCGCGTCCCGTTCGCAATGAAATCGCCACGAGATGCTCAGCCGGCATGACCCGCGTCTCGACGCCCTCGACGCTAGCCACCACCGCCTCGGCTATCGCTTCCTCTTCCAAAGCGTCCCGTGGGGCGAGAAACTGCACCGGCCATTCACCGATCACAATGTGCTCGTCTTTTTCAGCGCAGCCTCGAGCTTTTAGATACTCATAGATCGGGCTTAGGCTCAAAAGTCCGCCTCGGCCAGTTGGCAGAGCCACGAAAATATCCACGTCGAGTGTGGCTGACGGTTCGAGATAGAATGTCGCTCCAACGGCACCGCCGATGGCATACTCGCCAATCACGCCATCGGCCTGCATCTGGTTGATCACTTCGAGCGTGGCCTTCATGCTTTTTTCCAGCTACAACTGAAACGGGAGGCGCAATTGCTCGCCTCCCGTAGAGTTTACAGCGATCGAGCTTTTCTTACGCCGCCTTGACGCCCTTCGGCTCTTTGCCTTCGAGCGTCTTTGCGCCCCCGACGTTTACTTTGATCTGCTTCGGCTTGGCTTCGGCTTTCTTGGCCAGGGTGATCTTCAGCACGCCCTTCTCGTAATTGGCTTGGACGCTCTCCTGGTCAACCGTGTTCGGCAGAGTGAAGGTCCGGGTAAAGCTGCCATACTGGCGCTCCACGCGGCGGAAGTTCTCTTCTTTTTCTTCCTTTTCGAACTTGCGCTCGCCGTGCACGGTCAGCGTGTTGTTCTCGATGCGGACGTCAATGTCCTTCTCATCGATTCCCGGCACTTCGATCTTCAATGCCACGTTGTGCTCGTCCTCATAGACATCGACGGGCGGAGCGAACGCGGTCGAGGTCAAAGATTCATCCTGCCCCGGTTGGCCGCCGGAGTCGCGAAGCAGCCGATTCATACGATCTTGCAAAGTGACGAACTCACGGAACGGATCCCAACGCGTAATCATGGTCATAACTAAATCCTCCTACTGGATAGTTCATTTGGGGAGCCTGTCAGAGGCTCCCGAGTTTTGATTAGTATGAAACGATAATAAAATCTTAGTGTGTTATTGTCAATAACATAATTGTTCATTATTATCAGTTGCTTACGGACAATATCATGCACTGCAAGTAGCTCGTTTCTGGCACATTCAGCAATATCGGATGGTCCTTGGCTGCCCCGCGGTTCTCCAACACACGCAGGGACTTGTGGGCGTCCTGGGCAGCGTCGGCCACCACTTTGAGGAAGTCGTGCGGGCTGACATGAAATGAGCAGGAGCAAGTGACGAGGATTCCCCCCGGACGCAGCATTTTCATGGCGCGAAGGTTCAGCTCCTTGTAGCCGCCGAGGGCCTTTTCCAGGTCGCGCTTCGACTTGGCGAAGGCCGGGGGATCGAGAACGATGGTGTCGTAGCGCCGGTTGGCGGCCGCATAGTCTCGCAGAAGGTCGAAGGCGTTGGCCTCGATCCATTCAGGTTCGCGGGCGTTGAGAGTGGCGTTCTTCTCCGCCATTTCGAGCGCCGGACGCGAGCTGTCGACGCCGGTGACGCTGGCGCATTTGGCGGCCAGATGGAGCGCGAAGCCTCCCTGATAGCAAAAAGCATCGAGGGCGTCCCCGCGCGCGTATTGCGCGGCGGCGGCGTAGTTCTCGCGCTGATCGAGAAAGGCGCCGGTCTTTTGGCCCTCGAGGCCGTCGTAGTAAAAGCGGATGCCGTTCATGCTGATCTCGGTCGAACTCTTGTCTCCCCAAAGCAAGCCGGATTCTCGCGGCGGCAATTGCTCGAGGTCGCGGATGCGGGCATCGACGCGTTCCACGATTCCCGAGGGTTGCAGCTCTTCGCGCAGCGTGCGCGCGATGGCTTCGCGCACCGGTTGGGCGTCCATTGCCTGCGTCAGAATCTGCACCGAGATTACGTCGTTGTAGCGATCGATGATCAGGCCGGGAAGAAAGTCTGCCTCGCTGAAGGCGATGCGGTAGGCGTCGGTGTTCGCGATGAGATTGTTTTCCTTGCGATAGGCGATGGCGGCACGAATGCGTTCGGCGACCAGGGCGGGCAGATCGGCCACGGAGCCGTGCGAGATCATGCGAATAGCGATCTGCGAAGACGAACTGTAGAGTGCGGTGCCCAGAAACTTGCCGCGCTCATCGTGGACCCGTACGAGCGCGCCGGATGGGATGTCGTTGGCTCCGACAATGTCCGAGCGGTAGACCCAAGGGTGGCGGGAGTGGAGGCGGGCGGTTCCGCGGGTAGATAGTTTTATGGACGGCTCCGCGTGTTTAGCGGAGGCGGGTTGTTTTTTGGGCATGAACTGATGTTATAGCGGAGAGCGGGTTAGGCGCGCAGCAGCGGCCAAGCGTTGCTCGGCTGGGCAGGTGAGGGCACCCTTCGACAAGCTCAGGGCAGGCTCTGCCCCTACGTGAACATCGCGGCTCTTGCGCTCTCGCCCGTGAGCGGAATCGCGCCGACGCTGGCGGTGACTGCGCCCGTCATCACCTTCTGCCACGCTGCCTGGAACTGCTCCATCTCTGGCGCCGTGCCTATGGTGACACGGGTATAAGTCGGCATCGACGGCCAGATGCGCCCGATAAATACATTTTGCTTGGCCATGGCGTCAATGGCCGGTTTCGCAGGCTTCTTCGTATCGAGCATGAAGAAGTTCGCTTCCGACGGGATGTAGGAATAGCCATTGCGGTCGAGCCAGGCGAAGACCTGCGCGCGGACGGCGGAGTTGACGCGCTTCCGCTCGGGGACGAGTTGCGCGTCCTTCAAGCTGGCATTCGCCGCGACAAGAGCGGTGATCGGCATGGCATTCCAACCGCCATAGTTCTCGATTTTCTCGAGCAGATCGGGGCGTCCGAAGGCCGCGCCGCAGCGCAGGCCCGCCATGCCATAGATTTTTGAAAAGGTGCGCAACACGATCACGTCCTTGCCCGCCTTCACGAGATCCATCGTCGACGGCGCATCGCAGAAATGAATGTAAGCTTCATCGACCAGCACGATCGAATCCTTGGGCTTATTGTCGACCAGGTATTCGATGTCGGAATGGCTGGTAAGCGTTCCCGTCGGATTGTTGGGCGTAGCGATATAAAATACGCCCGCGTCGGGAGCGGCGGCCAGCATCGCCCGCACATCGTGGGCGTAGTTTTTCGTTAGCGGAACCTTCACCACTTTTGTACCAATGACGCCGGACGCCATTATTCCCGCTTCGTATCCGGGATCGGCGGTGACGTAGCTGCGCTGCGGTGAGGTGAAGACGGCGACGGTGTGATGGAGCGGTTCGCTCGATCCGGGATAGAGGCGTATCTGATCGGGCTTGAGCCCTTCGGTCAGCGCTAGCGTGTTGAGCAGATCGTCAGCCAGCCCAAATGAATAGCGCCCTCCCTGCGGCAAAATCGCGGTTAGCGCCTGACGCGCCGAGGCGCAAGGCCCAAGCGGATTTTCGTTGGAGTCAATCTTGACGGCGTCCGCCGGCATGGTCGGCCGTGCCGCGTGAGCGAGCATCGGCTCGGTCACGATGCGCAGGGCCAGCGCGGCCGAAGCCGCGGCGGAAAGGCTAAGGAAAGAACGGCGCGATGCGGACGGAAGGCTGAAGTCGTTCGGAGCCATGACACACCTCGTGCGAGCCATCTTACCCCAAAATACGGCCGACAGGGCGGGAACCTGTGCGACTTGGTGGTTCAGTCAAAACCAGTAACCACAGAGGTCACAAAGGCGCACGAAGGAGAACCTTAATCCTGGAACATTCGATTCCACGTCCTCCTGTGTTAACCTTCGGGCCGCGGCTGCTCGCCAATAAAATTGCGAGTCAGTCGAATTCCCCGCAGTCCCAGGAGGCCCTTCGTGAAACGTCCACTCGTCGCACTGGTGATTTTGATTGGCGTCGCGCTCGCAGTCGCCATAAGTCTTCCCATATCCACGCCGGTTCAGGCCGCAGGCGCTGGCAGCGCAATTGCGGACGAGGGCGCCGCTCTCTCCAAAGCTGCGACTCACTGCGTGAAATGGGAAGGCGAGGTCGACGTCCGCGAACCTTACTACAACACCAACGGCGACCCGCAGGACTGGTTCAAACTCGACGGCTCTCGCGAGTTTTGCAAGTTCACCTCGAAGGAGGATGGATCGCGTATTTTTGTGCTGTTATCGACCCTCTACAGCACGCAGCCCACACTGGCAGCGCTCGCCTATTATGCCGAGGTTCCGTATAGCGGGAGCTGCAATGGCAATCCAGCGTCGTGCTATTGCTCGCAGCTTGGCGGCAGCGACCTGTTTGGCGGAGTTAACGCGGCAGGCGGCGGCTGGGTAAAGATGTCCGATCCGGTCGACACCGTGCTTGAGGCATGCATCTTCCCGGATATGTCATCGATCGATTCCTGGGGACTGACCTATCACTCGTTCGGGAAAATACGCGGCAGAAATCTGGACAAGGCGTTGCGCTATCCCAATCCGTACGGCACGAAGTAGGGAGCCGAGCCCGAGCGCAGAGTCCTGAAACGAACTTTTCGCCCATAGCTCGCGTACCTCTCGGGGGCCGCACAAAGACAGGATGGCTGACCAAACGAATTGAAGAATTAAAGCAGGGGGCGACCTACCTCGACGGCAAGCTCTGCGAAGAATGAAGGCGCACTGCTTTAGTTCGCCAACAGCTTCTTCATGACCGCAAGATCGTCGTTGAAATCCTGCGTCATGCTGGCGGCTTGGGAGACGGCGGCGTGGGCTGCTTCATCCTGGTGGTTGAGTTCGAGCGCTTGCGCGAGGAGCAGATAGCCGACCGGGGAAGGTCGCAACTCGACCGAGCGTTGATAATCCTTCGTGGCCTCGGCTATGTCACCTGCTCGCTGCGCCAGTAATCCCAAGCCGCGATAAGCGGCAGAATTCGTCGGTTGCATGCGGAGCGCGCTTACGAAATCTTGCCTGGCATTGTCGTATCGTTTCAGGGATAGGTCGGCATATCCGCTATTCGCGTAGGCGGTTGCCCGCAACGAGGGTGCTGAGTTCGGAAAGCCAACGACTTTTGCGTAGCCTTCCAGCGCAGCCTGATAGTTGCCATGCATCTGATCGTAGGTTGCAAGATTGGACGTGGCCAGCGGATCGTCGGGTCGCAACGAGCGCGCGCGTTGGAAGTGCGGCAGCGCCTCCTGCACCCTGCCCTGGTCAATGAGTGCCAGCGCGAGATTTTCCTCGGCATTGAAATTTTGTTCGGTAAGAGCGAGCGTGTGCGTCCAGAGCGTGACGTTGTCGTTCCAAAAACTTACCTGCCGACGCAGTGCGGTTCCGAGCACTAGAAAAATAAGGGCAGCAGTGGTCGCGGTCACGCCGATGGGAATATTCCAACGTTTAATCAGATCCGCCGCGCCCCACGAGAGGATTACGAAAATTCCAAGTAGAGGAATATAAGCGTAGCGGTCGGCCATCGAGTGCGGGCCGATGGTGACGATTCCGCTCATCGGCGCTAGCGTTGCCAGGTACCAAAACCACCCTGCAAATAGAGGGCGTTGTTGCCGGAAGAGCACGGCCAGCGCGGTGATGCCGAGCATGGCCACTGCCGACAGAGCGGCGGCGCGAATGCTGGTCGAATATCCCGGATGTGGATAGACAAGCGCCAGATTGGCCGGCCAGAATGTTTTCCCGAGATATTTCGCGTAGCTGATTGCCGCGGTGGCGAGGCGTACCCAGAGCGGAAATTTCACTGCCGACGCATCCGACTCAACCGTATAGCTGAACGCCGGCCCCCCGGTCGTTCTGGCGATGAGCGCGCTTACGACGGACAACGCCAACCATGGCAACTTTTCCGCGACCAGCTTCCAGAGAGAAGAGGCGCGGTTGAATGCGAACGAGACATTCGCCTCCGCCCCTTCCGCCGGCGCGCGAGAGAAATCAATCCGCCGCAAGGGCCAGTAATCCAGGAGCAATACCGCAAACGGAAACGTAATCACTTGCGCCTTGCTCATCAGCGCCAGAACATAAGCCGCCGTGACGGCCAGGTATCGGGCCAATCCAGGGCGGCGCGCATACCATCCATAGGCGGCAAGCGCTACAAGAAAGAAAAACATGCTGAGAACATTCTTGCGTTCCGCGATCCAGGCGACCGACTCGACATTGAGCGGATGCAGAGCGAAGAGCGCGGCGACCGCCAGACTGCGCCAGGCCAGGCCAGTGGCGCTCTCGAGAAGCAGAAACAGCAGCAGGGCGTTGGCGGTGTGCAGAAGGAGGTTGGTGGTATGGAAGCCAGCCGGATTCTGTCCGAACATCTGACTGTCGGCCGCAAACGACAGCCAGGTCATCGGATGCCAGTCAAAATCTTTCGGAGTGCGAAACGTCCAGACAATCGTCTTCCAGCTAAGCCCGGCGCGAACCTGCGGATTGTTGGTGACGTAAACCGGATCGTCGTAATTGAGGAATGGCGCGCGCGTGACCGCGTTATAGAGCGCAAGCGTGGCCAGCGCCAGCAGAAGGCAGAGAACCAGTCTGCGCTTTTGCGGGGATTGAAAAATGCCGGATCCAGCCGCGGGGCTGGGCTGCTGCTCAATCGAGTCCATCGATGTCGTCAAACCCTACTTAAAGGTAACGGTAATGACGCGCCGATAGCACCAGGGAAACAGCGGGTCCGCTTACAAAAGTACCTTTCGCGGGTCGATGTTTTTGCAGTGTCTTGAATTGACAGGAGATCGGGTGTGCCGGTTGAGCTAACTGGCCGCTGACTGTTCCGCGGGCGAGGAAGAATGCTTGTGGGTCGCTTTGTGTTCGCGCCGGATGGCGAGTAAGTCTTTTTGCAGGAGGTCGAGGACATTTGACGGTATTTCGGAACCCCACTCGTCCATCTCTGCTTCATTCCAATGGCCGTTGAGTCGAAGCGCGCTTTCGGTTAGATCCTCGGGGAAGGCCAAGCGGTAGCTTCCCTCCCGCACCAGCACGTTGCCGAACTGACGTCCCGTGTGCATTTCGTAGATGCGCCGCGACGAATTGCCACCGTTATTGGTAAACGCCAACAGCACTTCGCCTTCTTCTGGGTAATCGGGACGATAGAACCACGCCTGCGGCGCATCCGCCTTTGGGCGCGCACGCTTACGGCCGGTCACGGTCACCACTTCCTGCTCCGGCTTCACTTCGTTCGCAGGATTGTAGTAATTGATTCGCTGGCACGATTCGCAGACCATGACCTTCTCGCCATTGCGCACGTCATTGTAGGTCTGCGGACGCAGCATCACCTGGCAGCCCATGCATTTCTGGTCGCGAACCTCCGCCAGGCCGCTGCCCCGAAACTTGGCCACCCGCTCATACTGGCGAAGCACATCCTCGGAAATTCCTTTTCGCAGCCCGTCGCGCTTCGCGTTCCATTCGGCGAGTTTCTTCTGATCTTCGGCGGTAATTTTGCGCGCTTCTTCTTTTTCTTTTTCGATCTCGGCCGTTTCCGCTTTGAGTTCGGCCTCGGCGGCTTTCACTTCTTTATCGCGCGCGTCGACATTGACCATCACTTCGAGGATGCGGTCCTCGTTCAGGCGAATCTCCTGCTCGGCAAACTGAATCTCGTGCAGCAGCGCCTTATATTGATCGTTGGTTTTTACGTCGAGAGATTGGTCGCGATACTTCGAAATCTTGCCTTGCAGGTCTTTGATATTGGCTTCGAACTTCTTGCGGTTGGCTTCGTCGCTCTTCGCTGCCGTCCGCACCTTTTCCAGATGCGCCTTGGTTCCAGCCAGCTTTTGTTCGATCACCGCCATGCGCTTGGGCAGCGCGGCAACTTCGTCCTGCAGTTTGCGGATTTCTTTGTCCGCGACCTGCAGCTCCAGCAATTTTTCAATGTCAGGAAGCATCGGCCCCGCGGTTCACAACTTCGATTCTAACACGCGAGAAGGGCGGTTTCGGCGTGGCGGCGTGCCGCCGTCAATTTTCGAACAGGGCGTCGAGATCCCGCCGGCCATGAGCTACGCGAAGGATCAACACGTTATTGTTGTCGACACAATAGACGATGACATAAGACGATGACATATTCGCCGACTGTAAAACTTCTAGTGCCTATGCCGAAATCTTCATTGCGGACTCGGCCAAGATAGGGATGCCCAGCAAGGAGGAAAAATCGCCGGGTAATGGTATCGATCAGTTGGTTTGCGATCTCGATGCTTCCGCTTTCCCTAGCTACGTAATACCAGATATCTTCGAGATCGGCTATGGCTTGTGGAGCTAAGCGGTGCGCCATCACCGAGAGGTAGATGGTTCTGAGGAAAGGCGGGCATGGCCGCGCTGTTTCACCTCCTCAGCTAGATCCCGCATGGACTGTTGCGTGATGATGCGGCCTTCGCCGCGAGCAAGCGACGCTTTTGCATCGTCGAGGGTGGTTGAGAATTCGGCCCGTTTGCGTTCGCGCTCCTCCCACAGCAAAAGCGCTTCCTCCACCGCAGCCTCGGGTCGGTCGAACCGGCCAGATTCTACAGCACGACGGACGAAGGCTTCCTGATCGGGGGTCAGACGCACTTCCATTTTTTAAGGGTAAGAGGCCCGAAAGTGCAAGTCAAGCCAAGTCTAGATGTTGAGCTTTATGGTAGCCTGCAAAGTTTGGCTGATTCCTAATCCGCCGCACGGAGGTCGCCCTGAAGCCGCCTATTGCAGCACATCTTCTCTTATTTGCCCTCTTTTCTTTAGCCACGCCTGCGCTGTGCCAGCAAGACAAGGCGAACAGCGTGGTTGTCGAGCGCGTTGGCGACACTGCCTTCATCCAGTTGCACGCGCCCAGCTTCCCGGCGCTAACTGCACGCCAGCAGGCTCTGGCTTACTGGTTGACGCAGGCTTCCATCGCCATCGATCCCATTATTTACGACCAGCTTTCTGCCTACGGATTGCGCGAGAAACGTCTCTTAGAAGAGATCATGGCGCATCCTCAAGGAATCGATCCGAGGGTGATGCCAAGGATCGCCGAATTCGCCAA
>JBEKXO010000022.1:0-37636 GCA_049511995.1 Terriglobales bacterium | reverse complement strand
CTGCTGGAAACAAATCTTCCGGGCTTTTTCTGTGTGGGTGACGTTCGCTTCAACTCGATCAAGCGCGTTTCCAGCAGCGTAGGAGAAGGCAGCATGGCCATTGCTTTCGTGCATCAATATCTGTCGTTACTGCTCAAACCGGTTCTAGAGTGATTGCGGTCGCGTTTCAACCGTCGCTCCCTCTTGCTCGACTCAGACTAGTCAATTAAACGAACTAGCCTCTAAGCAAGCGATTCGGCGATTGATATCACCGAATTCTCCAATTCGGAACTTCCCTGCGGAGTCGTCGCCGCTAATAGCGCGATGACGCTTCTGATCTTTTTGACGAGAGGAATGAACTAGTCGGAGATATCGCAGGATTGCCATCAGAACTGGTGGACGACGACCAGGAAGCCAAGCAGTTCGATCTTTTGATGTTGCGCCTGCAATTGGGTCTCTTGCGGCGCGAGAAGTCTGTTCCTCATCGAGAACTTACTGCCTTCCTCAGATCTCGGCACCCGGGCGCTTTGGCCAACGTCGTCATCTTTATATGTAACCCGGCCCTAAAACTGTTTGGAAGAAAGACGAGATTGAACAACATCAGGAATATCACGGTCCCTACCAACACCATCCACTCGCAACGCCGCAAAGGGAAGAGAGAAAGATGGTTGTCTTGACTCTGTCGTTTCGGGCCGAACGCATGCATGCTCCAAAGCAAGAAAACTGACAAGATTGCAGCCACGAAAACACGCGCAACATCTCGCTTCCAAGCGGTGGGACTTGACCAGCATTGCCAAGCTACAGACGGAAAGTAATTGCTGTAAGCCAACCTCGAACCTGTTATCGAAGCAATCAAGGCAATGACATACCACGCTGCCCAAAGAGATCTTCCGCCCAACTGCGCATATAACTCCTTGACGGGGGCTACAAGACGACCGTGTGTGAACAGATTGAGCAACATTTGCGGATCCTGTATTCAAATCTTCTACGTGCAGTTAATGGTGTATCTGTCGAATCGACTTTTTCGTCCTCGCCGGTGGCCTTTTCGTTGCGTGTACGGATAGCCCGATAAACCGATCTCCTCTTTCCTTGGAATTGCCCTCGACGATCAGCGACAAATGGTATTCGCAGCCGGACCGGCCGGTCTATACGTTTTTGACTTCGCTGGCACTCTGCTCGGGCGCATCATGTTCGACGATCCGGTCACTGGCGTAGCGACAGGGAACGATCAAGTCTATCTGGTGGTAGGCCACATCCTGTGCGCGCTCACCTTCGACGATGCCTTTTCTTCACATCCCAACACCACAAAAGTATCGGCCGTCACGCCAGTCACGAATGTCCTCGACCCAACCGTTAAACAACCCGCCGCGACATCTCGTCAGCCGACACCGTCTTCGAATAAATCTGCCCCGGGCAGGCATCTCGACCAAGAGCAGACTAACCCAAAGTCTTCTCACCAGCTACGCGCCAGACTTTGTGAAAGGAAGCGCAAGAGTAGTAGCAAAGGCCATAGATGCAGATGCAACGAGGCAGGGCGTGGGTCGTAGTTACCGTCGGGAACCTTTCAACAAGGACACGACAATTCTTCGCGACAAAACTCGTTCACCGTGCAGCCACGAAGTTATCGCGTACACCATATGTTCCGGGAAAAATGATTTCGGAAATCACTTGCTTATCGTCCAATGACTTACAAGTACTAAGAATGCCAACTGTGCTCGGTTAAGTGCTTTGTTTGCTATTTCAGGGCGGATTCGACTCACACACGCTTCCGCCAGTTTTCAACAACTTGCAAACCCACGAAAGGATCCGGAGATCATCGTGGTGCGGATCTCCGCGTGCCGCATCAGTTTTTGCTGAACGTCGAGCGATAGGTATCCGGCATCGTGTGCGTGCTAACGGGCGACGCATCGGTGGCCAGACAATCTCGGAACGTAGTATAAAAACTAAGTTTCTGTTCAGTTGTGCTCTGGCATGCCAAATCGCTATTCCCCACCGACGAAGCTCCAGGTGCTGGCGAGTTACGGGCTCGCGGTCGTGCTCGTATCGGTCGCGCTGTTGGTGTCGCTGGCGCTGCAACATTCGTTGGGCAATCCGTTTTGGTTTTTCTTTTCTGCCGCAGTAATTCTCAGCACATGGTTTGGCCGGTCGGGGGCTGGCTGGCTGGCGGTTGTCTATAGCACGCTGGCGGTGATGTATTACTTCACGCCGCCGCTTCATAGCTTTGCGGTGTCAGTCAGTGAAATGCCCCTCTTTCTTGCCTTCGTTGTCTGCGAAGTCGGGGTGACGCAGCTAATCTCATGGCGGAAGCGAACCGAAGACGCGCTTAGACGATCGCGTGACGAACTTGAGGCGAGAGTTGCGGAACGAACCACCGAACTGAGGAATGCCAACGCCGCGCTTGTACAGCAGATGGCGGAACAGAAGCGTACCGAAGAAGCCCTGCAGGTGACGCGGACGGAACTGGCTCGCGTAGCACGAATCACGACCATCGGCGAGCTGACGGCCTCGATCGCCCACGAAGTAAACCAGCCTCTCGCCGCGGTAGTCGCGAACGCCGACGCTTGCGTGGCCTGGCTTGCGCGTGAACATCCAGATCTTGTCGAAGCGCGGGCGGCGGCAGAGCGTGCCACGCAAGGCGCCACGAGAGCATCGGAGGTTATCGCTCGAATCCGTTCGCTGATTACCAAGGCGACGCCGGAAAAATCGCAGCTTCAAATCAATCAAGTGATAGAACAGACGGCTGCTCTGGCTGCGGGGCAAGCGTCCAGAAACGAGGTTGCGATCGAGCTCGAACTAGCACCAGAATTGCCGCCTGTGCTCGGCGACAGCATACAGTTGCAGCAAGTAATTGTGAATCTGCTGATGAATGGAATCGAAGCGATGAGCAGCGTGACCGATCGGCCCAAGACCCTGGTCGTCAGATCGGAATCACAGAAGGACGGGCAAATTCGAGTATCGGTACAGGACGCGGGTATTGGATTGAGTCCGGAGGTGATGGGCCGTTTGTTCGAACCTTTCTTTACCACTCGCGCAAAAGGAATGGGAATGGGATTGCCAATCAGCCGCTCGATCATCGAAGCGCATGGCGGCCGATTGTGGGCTGCATCAAATGGTTCTGGTGGAGCGATCTTTCAGTTCACTTTGCCGAGTGGAGATGGGCCAGCCGCATGAAGGAACAGGATCCGGTTGTATTCGTCATTGATGACGACAAGATGGTTCGCGACGGACTGCAGAGCCTGATCAGGTCTGTGGGGCTGCAGGTGGAGACCTTCGCTTCGGCGCAGGATTTTCTGGCGGCGAAACGTCCGGATGCGCCGGCGTGCCTGATCCTCGACGTGAGGATGCCGGGGTTGAGCGGGCTCGATTTGCAGCTCAAATTGAACGAGGCCGAGATCTACATCCCGATTATTTTCATTACCGGTCACGGCGATATTCCGATGTCGGTGCGGGCGATGAAAGAAGGCGCGCACGAATTCCTTACCAAGCCCTGGCGCAGCCAGGATTTGCTGGATGCCATTCAGAAAGCGATTGCCAGCGGTCGGGAACTGCGCAAAGAACGTCAGGAACTGAATGAGGTTCGCTCGCGATTCGATACGCTCACTCCACGGGAAAAAGAAGTGCTCGATCTGGTCGTTGCCGGCCTGCTCAACAAGCAGATCGCGGATCAGCTCGGGACGAGCGAACTGACCGTCAAAACTCATCGCGCGCACGTGATGGAAAAAACGAACGCCGACTCCCTTGCCCAGCTCGTTCGCATGGCGGAAAAAATCAAGAATTCTCCTCGAAGGTAACGACCGATCTCCTCCTAAAGCAGGATATGGTTCGAGCAAAAGCAGGATAGTTTTCACATCCCGAGGTTGGTAGTCTCATGCTCGCGGGTGATCAAACGAGCCGCGGATCGGGTGAATTGAAGTGAACGAAACACTAACCAAGACCGGCTTCATCGCCATTGTGGACGATGATGAACCGCTTCGCGAAGCGCTGGGAAGCGTGATGAAGGCCGCCGGTTTTTCTCCAAGAATGTTTGCCTCCGCAGAGGAGTTTCTTGCCTGTGACGATTGCGATGAGACAGCGTGTCTCATTCTCGATGTGCGCTTGCCGGGGATCAGCGGAATCGAGTTGCAAAGGCGATTGGCGGATGCGGGCAACCGGCTACCAATCATTTTCGTGACTGCCCATGGGGATGCGTCATTGCGCGACTCGCTGATGCGCGCCGGAGCCGCGGCCTTTTTCTATAAGCCGGTACGCAGCGACGCGTTACTCAAAGAGATTCATGCGGCGCTGGCCAAGGCCAGCACCGATCAACAGTGATGAATGGAGCTAAATATGGCCTCAACATATCTCAGGGCAAATGACGAGATTGCTGCGAACTTCTACGTTGCGGGACAGGCGGCGGCGCGCCTTTCCGCCGCGGATGGAATCGTGGGTGAAAGCGTGCGGTTGAAGTCAGTGCTGCAGCAGGTGGCGCTGGTTGCTCCCACGGACGCAACCGTTCTCATTCTCGGCGAGACGGGAACGGGGAAAGAGCTGATCGCGCGCGCCATTCACCAGCTTTCCCACCGTTCGTCACGGCCATTTATACGGGTGAACTGCGCGGCGATTCCGCCGTCGCTGATTGCTTCTGAATTGTTCGGGCATGAAAAGGGTGCGTTCACGGGTGCGCTGCAACGCCGCTTGGGCCGCTTTGAAGCGGCGAATGGAGGCACGATTTTTCTGGACGAGATCGGTGAACTGCCGATGGAAACGCAGATTGCCCTGCTGCGCGTTATTCAAGAGAGAGAGCTCGAGCGCATCGGCAGCAGTCAATCCATACCGGTCGACGTTCGCATCATCGCAGCCACCAATCGCGACTTGGAAGCGGCTGTAACTGCGGGCGCGTTCCGCGAAGACATGTTTTACCGGCTGAATGTCTTCCCCATCCATGTGCCTGCGCTTCGCGAGCGCCTGGAAGATATTCCGCTGCTGATGGAACACCTGGTCGAGCGTTTCGCAAAGCGAGTCGGCAAGGAGTTCCGCACGATCAAGATGAATACGATCGAACTGCTGCAAGCTTACGATTGGCCGGGCAACATTCGAGAGCTGCAAAATGTGATCGAAAGATCGGTGATCTTGTGTGCGGGAGACGTCTTCTCTATCGATGAGACGTGGGTGCGGCGCGCACTGCGGCAGTCGCGGCCGATCACTCCTCTGGCTTCCTCGATGGCCGATCGCGAGAGAGAAATGATTGAAGCCGCGCTCTTGGAAAGTGAAGGACGCGTGGCAGGGCCGTCAGGCGCGGCCGCGAAACTGGGTATTCCACGTCAGACGCTGGACTCAAAAATCGCGAATCTGCAAATCAGCAAGGAACGCTTCAAAGTTCAGCGCGGCTGAACGATTATGCAGAACTGCCTGAGTCTCCCCGCAGAGTTCTGATGGTTCGGCATTTCCGCAGCCTTCGGAATTTTCTTCATCTGCAACTCCTCTAAATTCAACTGGTCGTGATGGACGCGCGATTGCAATCTCTGCGGGTATCCGGCAGACAGCCGTGTGTGAAATTCGTGGAGGATATGATGCGAAGAAATCTGATGCAAAGACTTCCGATAATTTTGGCCCTCATGCTCAGCCTGCTCCCATTGCAGGCGCAGGAGAAAACCTCAACCACAACTACACCCGTAAGAATGGCAGTGACGGTGCGCGCATTGCAAGACAACAAGCGTATGCCAGACGTCAATCGCGAAGACGTAATCGTCAAACAGGGGAAAGAGCGTTTGCAGGTGACCGGCTGGACGCCGGTCGGCGGAGATAAGGCGCCGCTCGATTTATTTATTCTGCTCGATGATGCGGCACACCCAAGCCTGGGCTCGCAGTTCGGCGACTTGCGCTCGTTCATCAATTCCTTGCCGGCGAACACTTCGGTGGGAGTTGGTTACATGCGAAATGGAACGGTGCAAGTCGCACAGAATCTCACCAACGATCACGAACGAGCGGCTAGAGCCATTCGGCTTCCTCTCGCTTCCAGCGGCGCGTTCGGAAGCCCTTATCTGTCGGTGATCGACCTGATGAAACGCTGGCCTGAGAATTCGAGTCGCCGGGAGATCGTGATGATTACCGACGGGATCGATCGATTCCGTAGCGAGCCGCGATATCGCGGTCTTCGCTCGATCAGCCCGGATGTGGATTCGGCAAGCGTTGTGGCTCAGCGTACCGGCACGATGATTCACACGATCTTCACGCGCGGTGTTGGCCGGCGTGGAAGCAACTTCTGGGAGATCACTAATGGCCAGAACAGTATGGCCAAACTGTCGGATGCAACTGGCGGCGAGTCGTTCTTTCTCGGAACACACAATGCCGTGAGCTTTCGACCGTATCTCGAGAGCTTGCAGCGAAGTCTCGATAATCGTTACCTGCTTGAATTCAACGCTGTGCCCGGCAATAAAGCGGGCTTGAAAAATGTGAAGCTGGCCACCGAAGTCGCGGGAGTTGAACTCGACTCGGCCGACAGCGTCTGGGTTAGAGCGCGGTGATCACTAACCAGCGGGTCTTTTCGGCGCGGAGCAGTCCGTCTGGAAAGACCATTTTTCTTTTGTGCTGCGCTCGCACTCCTCTTATTTGTTATTGGTTCTTGTCGGCGATCATTTGCCGGCGGTCGATTGCCTCGATTCCAACCTAAAACGTTCTGTGATCTTTGCGACCAGCTCTGCTTTTCTGACGGTTCGGCATTTCTGAAACGCTCAGCATCTTTCGTCGCCGCAAGTCCCGCATATTCAGCAATCCGAAGTGGCCGCGCGATTGCATTTTGTTAGCACGTGATGACTGGCAACAAAACAGCGGTCATCACCGGAGTGAGCACTCATGTGGAGATTTGGCCAATCGGCGAGGGCCGAGCATAGAGCTAGTGAAGGCCTAGCACCAAGCCGCAAACTTGGGCAGAACGTCCTGATCTGGATCGAAGGCACGTTGCTGGTGTCGGGCTTGACTCTGGCGGCAATCTACGGCGCGGCTCGGATTGAGAGCTATGTTGCGTCACGTGACGCGCTCAAGAAATTTGCGGCGATGGAGACATCTTCGGATTCGCGTGGCCGAAACATTGAAGAGACCGCGCCATTCGGTAACGTGTCGAGCGCGTCCGAGACAATAAATTTGCCCGAGATTAATTTCAGTCTCTGGGGCGACGGCCGAGTAAAGGCCTACAAAGAGAGCGTTGGCAAGGAGTCGGAAGCTCCGCTCGCAGTGCTTCGCGTTCCAAAGATCCATTTGGAAGTTCCGCTCTTTGAGGGCACGGACGATCTCGCGCTCAACCACGGCGTCGGGCGAATCGCCGGCACAGCACGGCCTGGCGAAGAGGGAAACATTGGCATCGCTGGCCATCGCGACGGATTTTTTCGGGGACTTAAAGACCTAGTCGTCGGTGACGCTATCGAGCTAAGGACGCTGAGGGGAACGGACACATACATCGTCGATCAGATCCAGATCGTGAAGCCTGACAAGATCGAGGTACTTCAGCCACGGCCTGTTTCTTCTCTCACGCTCGTTACCTGTTACCCGTTCTACTTTTTGGGCAGCGCACCGCAACGCTACATCGTCACGGCTTCTCTCTCACGGGAGATAAACGGCGAGGCTGAGAATCTGAAACTCGGCCGGCCATCAACAGCAAGCAATTCAATAAGGAGAAAAGAAATGAACAACGTTAGTAAGAAAACGAGTGTGCTGACCAAAGGCGTCAGCGTAATTGTTCTGGCAATGGCGGCTTTTGGAACATCGTTAGCCCAGGACTCAACCGTCACAACCATTCAGCATGGCCCCTCCTCCTTCGACACTCAGGTGAAGAATGCGGAAGTGGTCTACCTGGAAGGCAATGACCTGGTGCTCAAGCTGGAAAATGGCCGCGTCGAGCATCTCGTCGTGCCTGACAGCGACCGATTCACCATTGATGGGAACGAAGTCAGCGTGCACGAACTCGTGCCCGGAACCAGGCTGACTCAAACCATCACGACCGCCACCACGCCGAGGTATATCAGCTCGGTTAGAACAATCGAGGGCAAGGTGTGGCATGTGAATGCACCCAGGTCTGTGATTCTGACGTTACCGGACAACACCAATCAGGTCTTCATTGTTCCCAATCATGCGAAGTTCACAATCGACGGCCGCGAGAAAACGGTTTTCGATTTGAAAAAGGGGATGAAGATCAAAGCGACGATCGGCACTGACGATCAGCATACGGTGATCGAACAGAGCAAGTTTGCCTTCGGTCAGGCTCCCCCTGTCGTAGCGACGCCGCGCGAAGTTGGCGTGCTGCTTTTCCTGACGCCATCACGGCCGCAGGTCACGCTGGCCAGCGCAGAGCAACCCGCGGAAGTGCTCCCCGAGACTGGCAGTTCGCTCCCGCTTATGGGATTGATGGGCACATTGGCAATGGCAATGTCGCTTGGACTGCGGGCTGTTCGACGGACCCGCACTATCTACCGCACTATCTGATGTCTTGCCGAACAGCCCGTCCGGCGGCGATCGAGCGGGACGGGCTTTTTTTATCCAGTTGCGCTGAGCGAAACAAACAATGAGGGCAGAGCGATGGAACCCAATCCGATTCTCTTCCGTGATCTTACCTACATATTTGTCGCCGCCGTATTTGGAGGCGTGGTGGCATGGCGTCTCCATCTGCCATTGATTCTCGGTTTTGTTCTGGGTGGCATCGCGATCAGCCCGTTCACTCCGGGGCCCCGTCTTTCGGACTTGCATACCTTTGAAGTGTTTGCGGAGGTCGGGGTCGTGCTGCTGATGTTTTCGATTGGCGTCGAGTTCTCGATTCCGGACCTGATGCGGGTGAAATGGGTTGCTCTCGTCGGCGGTCCAATAGGAATTCTGCTCATGCTTGGCGCCACACTCGGCGCAGGAACACTCGCAGGCTGGAGCGCAACCGAAAGCCTTGTCATCGGCGCAGCAGTTTCCGTGGCGAGCACCATGGTGCTGGCGCGGCTGTTGAGCGATTCGGGAAGACTGGCCACAACCTACGGCCGCGTCATGATCGGCATCACGCTGGTGGAAGATCTCGCTGTCATCTGCATGACGGTCGTTATTCCGGTGTTGGGCGATTCCAAAGACGGCGGCTTGCTCATGGCCGTCTGGATTTTGGGCAAGGCTCTGCTCTTTCTAATTCCACTGGTATTCGTGGCGATCAAGGTGATCCCGCGACTGCTGCGGCAAGTCAAAAGGACCTGCAATGCCGAGCTTATGTTGCTGGTTGCGATTGCGATTTGCCTCGGCACTGCGGCGCTGGCGCACGCTGTCGGATTTTCCGTGGCGCTCGGCGCTTTCCTGGCAGGAGTCTCCATCAGCAGCCTACCCGATCTTCACGACGCGCACACTCAGTTAGTTCCGCTCCGCGATGCGTTCGTCGCGCTTTTCTTCGTTTCGCTTGGGACTCTGATCGATCCGAGAGTGCTGGCCAACCATCTGCCGCTTCTCGCCTGGATGCTCTTGCTTATCGTCGCCGGGAAATTTCTGGTTTGGAGCTCCGTCGTATTGCTCTTCCGCTATCCGCTGCGCACAGCGGTTGCAGTGGCATCGGGACTGACGCAGATTGGCGAACTGTCGTTCGTGGTGGTTCAGGTGGCGCAGTCTGCCGGTTTAGTCGAACAGGAAGTCTTTAGCACGGTGATCGCCGCCTCGTTGATTTCGATACTGCTGAACGTTTTTATCGTGCGCGGTGTGTTTGCGTGGTTGGACCGAAGGCTCGAGCGGGAAGGCGTTTCTACATCGCAAGATCGTGCGCTGGTGCCGGCAGCGCTGTGAACGAACAGAGATTCATGCAGCGGCCACTGGATGCTGCGGAACGATGAGGACATTCGAATGATACAGACACTGATCCATAGCCCGATCGATTGCTTGATCGCGCTGCTCTCTCTCGTTGCTCTGATTTTCATAATCGACCGGTTGGGTTTTCTGGCCTGGGTCGCATGGGTCAATCTTCACGAGGTCAATCTTCACGAGGTCAATCGTCACGAAGGCAATCGTCACCTCGACAAACCCAAGGACGGAGAAGCGAAAGGATATGGGAGGGTACACCCGTGAACAAGAAAAAAAGATCGGCGGGAAGGCTCGCCCTCAACTGTGCTCTGGCTTTCGGGATTGCATGTTCCACGCTCGTGGCGCAGGAGGAATCCCATCCGACGCCGCAAGCCGACGACTCAGTGCAGACACAACAAGGCCCTGATCTGCTTTCTTTCGACGAGCTGATCGCGCTGGCTTCATCGGCCAAGCCGGAAGGCGCGCTGGCTGCGCGGTTCAATGCGCTGCTGAACACTCCGTTCGTGAACCACGAAGCCTCGAACAGTCAACCTCACCGGCCGCGAGTAGAGGGGCTCGGCGTCGTTCTCCGCGTGGGCCAGTGGAACATCGAGAGAGGCTTGAACTTCAACTTGATTCGCTCGGCGCTGTCCGATCGAAGCGAGTTTCTTCGCGCGACAACGAGTGCGCGCACAGACCCACGCCAAAGAGAGATCATCGAGTCGCAACTGGCGACGCTACAAGACGTCGATGTTCTGATCTTGAACGAAGTTGACTGGGGCATGAAGCGAACCGAGTACACAGATGTGGCGCGCGAGTTGGCCGCGGCTCTGCACATGAATTATGTCTATGGAGTGGAGTTTGTCGAAGTGGATCCCGTGTTCGAACTGGGCACGGAACAGATCGATCTGCCGAATGCCGCGCAGGATCTGCTCGAGAAATCGCCGGATGATACCAGTGTTCGGACCGGCAAGAAGAAAGTCTGCACGGTGAATGAGATCGGCTGCAACCCCCTTGATCTAACGGACGGCGCGATGGACAATTGGTTGAACAATACTTCCGATTGGTGTTGGCAACGAAAAACGCTGACACCCATGGCGATACGGTGAACAAGAGAACTTTTATTAAGCTCTTCGCTGCGGCGATTGCAAGCCCTGCCCTCTCGCCTTTGTTGACATCGGCTGCCAGTGACAAACTCAAAAATTGGGCTGGAAATATCGAATACGGTACTGAGCGCTTGTATTCCGCTAACTCTCTTGAGCAAGTGCGGAGCTACGTCATCGAACAAAGCAAAGTGAAGGTGCTCGGCACTCGCCACTGCTTCAACGATATCGCGGATAGCAAGAATAGCTTCCTGTCTTTGAAGCCGATGGACGAGGTGGTGGCTTTAGATCCGGATGCGCACACCGTGACCATCAATGCAGGCATGACCTACGGGCAACTCTGCCCCTACCTGGATGGCAAAGGTTTTGCATTGCATAACCTGGCGTCGTTACCCCATATTTCGGTGGCTGGGGCGTGCAGCACCGCGACCCATGGGTCGGGAGAAAAGAACGGGAATCTCGCGACAGCAGTTTCCGCGCTTGAGATGGTCACAGCGTCCGGCGAAGTGATTAAACTATCGCGCCAGCAAGATGACGACGTGTTTCCGGGCGCCGTGGTGGGGCTGGGTGCATTGGGTGTAATCACCAAGCTCACACTCGATATTCAGCCGACCTATACGATGCGGCAGTACGTTTACCAGGATATGCCGCTCTCCGCAGTGAAAGAACACTTTGACGCAATCGAATCCAGTGGCTACAGCGTCAGCCTTTTTACGGACTGGAAAAATCAGCGCATCAATGAAGTCTGGATCAAAATTCGCGATGACAAGAAGCCAGCGTTCGACGCAGCCCCAGAATTCTTCGGGGCGAAGCGCGCCACCAGGAATCTGCACCCCATTATCGAATTGTCGGCGGAGAACTGTACCGAGCAGATGGGCGTGCCTGGCCCTTGGTATGAACGCCTGCCGCACTTTCGCATGGGCTTCACGCCGAGTGCCGGCAAAGAGCTGCAATCGGAATATTTCGTGCCCCGCGAGCATGCGGTCGAAGCAATACTCGCGGTAGAACGACTGCACGACCAAGTTAGCCCACACTTGATGATTACAGAAATTCGCGCCATTGCAGCCGACAAGTTATGGATGAGTCCCTGTTACCAACAGGACTGTGTCACGATTCACTTTACCTGGAAACAGGATTGGCCAGCGGTGAGCAAATTGTTACCCGTGATTGAGAGGGAATTAGCTCCATTTAATGCCCGACCGCATTGGGGAAAGTTGTTTACCACGTCGCCCGCGACGCTGAAATCCATTTATAAGAGGATGCCCGACTTCATTCGATTGAGCGAGAAGTGCGACCCGCAGGGTAAATTCCGCAATCAGTTCCTGAACACGAACATCTTCAACACCTAGCGCTCGGTCGCATTGGGACTCGAACCATACGATGTTCCTCGGGTCGGCATTGCTAAACAATCCCAAGCTTTTTCTGCATCTGTTCGAGCGAAACGCCCTTCGTTTCCGGATATACGAATAAGACAACAAAAAACTGAAGCACCATCATGAGAGAGAAAAAAACAAATGGGTACCCGCCCGAGTTGGCGGCCAACAGCGGAAAGATTCCGGAAATGAGCGCATTCATCAACCAGTGGGAAAAGCTGCCCAGACTTTGACCATTTGCTCGCACCCTGTTCGGAAATACCTCACTGATGAAAACCCATATGACTGCGCCTTGAGAAAAGGCAAAAAAAGCGATGTAGCCGATCAGCAGCCACACCAGAAGATTCTGGTGGCTTTGCGTTATAAAGATAGCGGCCACGCCTCCGAGACAAGCCGCGGTACCGACCGAGCCGATCAGCAGCAATGTTTTCCGCCCAATGCGATCAATGACTGACATGGCCAGCATGGTAAAGACCAGGTTCGTCCCGCCGATCGCAACCGCTTGTAAGTCAGATGAAACTTTGTTGAAACCGGCATAGGCGAATATGTCGTTCAAGTAATAAAGAATGGCGTTAATTCCAGACAGCTGATTAAACATCCCGATCGACACAGCCAGAAAAATGGGGACGCGGTACTTCCACGCGAACAGAGAATCGCTGGTGATATGTTCTGCGTCGATCGAAGCGATAATCTCCTGGAGCTCCTGTTCATAGTCTTGCTCTCCCGTCATCCGCAGGACGTCTCTCGCTTCCGTGATTTTTTGTTTCTTGACCAGCCAACGCGGACTGCGCGGGATTCCAAATAACATCAGGAGGAAAAATAGGGCTGGAATAGCGGGAATACCCAGCTTCCAGCGCCACTCGGCCGCGCCAAATTGCAGCGTGCCTACAATGTAGTTCGAGAGATAGGCGAGCAGAATTCCAAACACGATGTTGAATTGAAATAAGCCCACCAGCCGTCCTCGCCATTTAGCGGGCGCAACCTCGGCGATGTACATGGGGCCGAGCACTGACGAACCGCCTATGCCGAGACCACCGATGAAGCGAAAAAAAACGAGCGCCGACCAGTTCCAGGCAAAGGCGCATCCCAAAGAAGAGACAAAGTAGAGGACGGCCATAACACGCAGGCTGTCACGGCGGCCAAACTTATCGCCAGGAATGCCGGCAAACATGGATCCGAGAATTGTTCCCCAGAGCGCCGCGGAGACCGTCATCCCTAACGCCCATGGCGATAGATGAAATGTTTCCGTCAGGGCATGAGTGGTCCCAGCAATTACGGCTGTGTCGAACCCGAACAAAAGTCCTCCAAGTGCCGCCACAACCGTGCTTTTCAGAAGATATGCGTTGAGTTTCATGGAATCCTTTGCGTTCCTTCTCATGCACAGAGGGCGGCGGCGCCTGCAATTCCTGCGTCTTCGCGATAATGCGCAAGCAGTAGCGGGATAGACATAGGGCTGGGGTTGACGCATGCGCCCCGCCAGCGTTCACGAATCTCATCCAGAAAAGGTACGAGCAGTGAACAAACCCCTCCCCCAATAACGATGGCGTCAGGCTCCAGGAGATCGATGATGCTACCGAGCCAATAGGCCAACAAGTCTAGAGTCTCGCGCATTACCTCTTTGGCCACCGGATCATTCAGGGTATGCGCCTTCCCCACCATTTCGCTGCTCACGGCACGAAGGTCGCCGCCCGCCATGTCCCAAAGCACGGAATTCGGATTTTGTTCGAGCTTCTGACGAGCCCGGCGGGCGATCGCAGGCCCGGCCGCGAGCGTTTCGATGCAGCCGCGTTTTCCGCAATTGCAAACGGGTCCGTTGAAGTCGATCCCCAGGTGGCCGCCTTCCGCCGCTGCGCCCGTTCTTCCATGAAAAATGCGCCCGTCGAGAATAATTCCGGTGCCAATACCGGTGCCTACGGTGGCATAAAAGAAGTTTCGATAACCACGGCCGGCGCCCCACTTCCCTTCCGCCAGTGCCGCGGCATTGGCGTCATTATCGACTCGTATCGGCACGTCATATACCCGGCGCATTTCGTCGGCGAGTGGGTAATCATGCCAGATCGGGAGATTAGGAGGATTGATGATGACCCCTGATTTTGGATTTAGCGGTCCCGGGGCGCATATTCCGATGGCCGCAATCGAACGCTGCGACGACGAGTCCGGGAAAAGCCCGCTAATCGCCCTGGAAACCGCAGCCAAACCGTCTGCTGGCGCACCGGTGGCCAGCATTGGAGTTCGGTTTTGCGCGAGAATGTCGCCTTCGCCATTTACCAGACCGGCCGCAACCTTGGTTCCACCAATGTCGACTCCAACGACGATGCGGGATTCATTCTTCATGTTTCATGGGTTAAGAATTCGGGTATGCGACAGACTTTAATGCACTGGTGCGGTTGCGACCCCGATGTATTTGTCGGCGGCGCCGTAGTAAAACAGCCACCGATTCCCATCCCGAACCATACCTTCAACGAATACGACATTCGGAACCTGCCCCACTTTTTCCCATTCTTTCTCGGGAGCAAACATAGGCTCCGCCGCGCGCGCCAGGACTTTGGTGGGATCGTTTTTGTCGAACAGAACCCACCCGGTTGAATACACCAGTTTGTCATCGGCACCGTTATAAATCAGAAAAATGCCCTGTGACGTCATGATCGGTGGGGGTCCAGGCTCTACAACCTGCGAATCAAAGGAGCGTGGACGGCTCGCCAGCACTGGGTGATCAAGGGCCTCAGTCCAATGGAGCGAGTCATCGGAGTAAGCCACCCCCATTTGAGTGTCCTTCCCCTTGGCGTCGGCCAGATAGTACATCCAATATTTGCCGTTGATTTTTTCTGGAACAATGGCGCCAGACTTCGTCCATTTCACATTCCATTTGCCCTTGAAACTCGGGATGATAACACCTTGCCGTTGCCAATGAATCAGGTCGGTGGAAGTCGCCAGGCATAGTTGCGCGTCTTTCTTGTCGGCTGTCGGTCCATCTACATTGTTGTATCCCGTATAAGTCAGGTAGTAAGTGTCAGCAAGTTTTTGTAGCCTCGGATCTTCAACCCCGCCGCCTTTTTCATACGCGGTCTCGGGAATCATGACTGGTTCCGGTCGCCGAGTGAAATGGATACCATCATCGCTGCTGGCATAGCCGAGGGACGAAGTGCCGATACGATCTTGAGCTCGGTAGAGCATGACGAACTTCCCATCCTTCTTTATAACCGCAGGATTGAATGTGCCCGCGGACTCGAATCCATCTCCCTTTGGAGACAGGATTGGGTCGCCGGTAACACGGCTCCACTTTCCAAAAGGAGGAGTAAAACCAACGAAAGCAACCGAAGCAACCGCGACCAGAGCGAGGAGGATCAAGGCGGCCACAGTGGTTGTTTGCGCCGGGCTTATTGCGAACCGAACTTTGATCGTCACGGAACTTCCTTCCTTACTCGGCTAACTGAGATCCCACATCAACCCTATGAAGGCGCACACGAGACCAACTTCATAGCAAACGAACGAACCATCAAAATCTGGCCATAAACCGAATGAAAGATTGTTTTGGGACCTCGAACGTCCCCTCGCTGGCCCTTCCATTCACACTCAATCGAACCGCGCGCTCTTTCGCCGACGGGATCTTAATGTTTGCAGTCCGGTTAACCGAAGTTGGGTTGTATAAGATAAAGTTCAACTCTTGTGGGGGGAACGCGGTGATCTGGGCCGCGTCGAGAAGGTCGAGGTTCACCAGCATCAACTCACGGTCGGTAACCTGCCCCAGCGCTTCGAACATCAGATACATCCAAATCGATTCACCAGCACCGTAGATTTCCTTGCCCACATTTCCGGTTTGACCGCCGAGTTCCAGCGTTCCCAGATTTTCGAATGGGATAAACGCCATCGGCGCCGGCTGGCGACTGTTTGAGCAATTTTGAAAAAAATAGAAGTTGTTGCGCCTCTGCTGATCCATGAAGCGCAAGAGTCCCTCAAAGACAACGCCTCGCTTCATGACGCCGGTCCAGGGGAGAATGGCTTCCACGTTTTCTTTGAAGGCGGGATACAGAATCGAAGCGGCAGCCTGGACCATCCCGCGAATATCGTGCGATGTTTGGCTGGGATCTGAGTACCAGTAAAACATTCGGAGTTGTTCATACAGCAGATATTTCGCTTCCTCGATCATCCCAAGTTCGGCCGCCGCCAGCGCACCGTAGGCAAGCTCCTGAGGTTCGTGAAAGAGTCGGTCCGCCGGAACCGTGTTCAGGGCCTGAATCGCACGCCGACCTTCGTTGAGGTAGCGTTTGTCTCCAGTCAATCGGTTCGCCAGGATAGCTGCCCACGCATATAAACCGCCGATGGCATAATTCGTGCCGGCACCCTCCGCTCGAAGGGTAGAAACCTGGTAATAGATGGGAAAAAGATAGTCATACAGCTGCGCCATCTTCTGCGCGGTCTCGAAGGCGTCGAGAAAATGATCGGTAACCTCTTTCGAGCCCGCCAGCGAGCCGATCATCGGATACTTGACCAGCGCATTTTCGAACGGATACCAGGAATCCGCCCTCTCATCCGGTGGACGCTTGAAATCGTTGCTGATGCTGTGTGTGTCTGGGCGATAGAAACCGGGAAGATCGGTCAGCAGATCCTTACACCGGAGTTCAAAACTCGGCGAAGGATGCAGTTGAAGGTACAAGAGGGATGGCCACAGTACATCCGCCTGCGTCATCAACTCGAAATTGTTCGCAGGTTGCTGCCAAATCTGAGAACTCTCTTTGACGTAAGCGCGGAGTCCGGTGTGTCCATCGGCCTCGACGCTGGTCAAATCTTTCGTCTGTAAGTCATTAACCGTACCGTCGGCAAATTCCTTCCAGGTGGTGGCACAAGATGGCCACGATAGCTTTTCCTCAAAAAGTGGAAGGAGAGCCTCCATCCATCTTGTTACTGCTTCCTGTTCAGTAAGAAGCCGGTTGAGCGGTCGCTGTAGCAGCCAGTAGCTGAATCGAACATCGCCTTGGGGTAGAACACTGCCGGTCGCCTGGTCCGCCAGCAATCCGACACCGAGACGCTGAGTCCCGTCTTTTTCAATTTGCGAAATGCTCGAGCATCGATAGACGAGGAAGCGCGGCAGATTGTCGAATGACATCCAACCCATGTCATCCATATCAAAGAACATCATGGTTTCGATGCCTACACTCTGGTCAAGAAGATACAGGGCAGGAAGATCATTGCCGGACGTGCCGAGTGAATTCCGCGTTGGCTGGGTCAGCCGCACGCGCCGCCAACTTCCCGATTGGCCTTCCATTAAGGAAGAGGTCGAACTCAGCCAGGTAACGATTCGCGGCTCAAGGAACTCTTTCTGCTGCAACTTCAGCGGCGCCGGAAGATGAAGCGTCGTCCGAAAGCGGAGCCACGGATCGGAAAGGTTGTCGCCCGAAGCGGTGATCTCGGCCTCCCAATCGTACTTTAGCGATTTTCCGTTGACGTCCACCGCTTCGGCTCGTCCCTCGCATTGCACGCGCGGTCCGTCCTGTCGCACACGCGATGTGAGCAGTGGGAACGATGCTCCGGTCACCACGGGAATTCCTGCAAGGGTGGAGGGTTTCCAATCGTCGGATTTGCCGGAGCGCACGAAGTTCTGGTAAGTGAACGGCGTGCCCGCCGGCGATATCCTGATTCGTTGATTTCCAGATTCGAGATTTGTCCCCGCGGAAGTCTCTTCCGATTCCGGCAAGGGGAAGACGGCCCCTTCAGCTTTGTGAACAGCTGCATAAGCCGTCAATGAACTCGCCGCCGTGGCCAGGAATGCTTTTACGAAGATTCGCCGACTGAGAACATTCATGAGGCCGGAACCACGATCTGAGCATAATAAGTTGAGCTCTGCCTCAAACGGAAGCTGAGGCAGAGCATCGCCGTCTCAAAATTGAATTTTCAAGGCAAGTTGAATCGCTCGCGGAGATTGTGTACCCGTGAGAGCACCGAAACCACAGGCAAAGTGCTGGCCAGATTGGTCGCATCCCGGGGAACCTAGGGGAATAAACGGACTGTTCACATTTCCTGCACCTGCGCCAAAGACATGGCGGTTAAAGATGTTAAAGAAGTCCGCCTTGAAATCGACCAAGGCGTGCTCTCCGAAAAGCCTGGTTTTTTTGCCCAGGGTGAAATCCTCGTCCTTGGTTGTGAACGTCCGAGCCGCAGAAAGTGACCGGGGTTCGTCGCCAAATGTCAAAGGACCTGCCTCTGTAAATGCCGCGGGATTCCAGAAAGGCGTGGTGAAGGGGTTGAAGTTACTCTTGTTGGTCTCATTGACTCCGGAAACCACGTTGACGCGCGCGGATCCCGTGAATTCGCATCCGGCAAACAAGACGGCTCCAGCGGTGCCGGTACATGGGCCATAAACTTCGGTCGGCGTTCCTTCTCTGTACTGGGCGACGCCGGAGATGTACCAGCCGCCCACGACCCGGTCTGTCGCTCCGCTCCCATTCAGGTAGCGTTTTCCATGGCCCACCGGCAGTTCGTAGAAGAAACTCGCCACCAGGCTTTGCGGAACATCGAGTTCGCTTACCGCCTTTTCGGCTTTGCGGTCATATGAATTCTGGCCGATGAATTCGTTGGTGCCGATAAAGCCAGAAACCCCGGGTCCCGATGAATCGGCATCGGTAAGGTTCTTCGAAACCGTATAGGACACCAGGAAACTCAGCCCTGCGGCAAAACGCTTGTCAACCCGCAACTGCATGGCGTGATAGGTTGAGTTGCCGGTTCGATCGGGACTGAAGGAGTTATCTTCCTGGTTAAAGTCACCATACTGAGGGTAGGGCCGAAAGATCTGATCGATCGGTCCGCTGAAGCCAGCGTAAGGAATCGCAACCCCAGCAGCAACGGCTGCTGGACATGTCCCGTTCGTTAGGCAGCTTGAAGGCATCGTCAGGTCAGAGGCAAACGTGGCGAAGTAGGGGAGGAACGACGGGTTGGTTTGGTTCGGAATAATGTTCAAGGCCACCAGGTGCGTACCCTTGGAACCGACATACGCCACACTTACCAGCAAGTTCGCGGCAATTTGCCGCTGTATGTCGAGATTCCAGGTCTGGATGTCAGCCGGGCGTCCGGTATTTGACGGAACCGTAATCACTCCGCCGCTGCCGTTCTGACCATCGGGTGTAAAGGGGCCGGACAGGGGAAGTTGGTGGGGGAAGGGATTATCAATTTGAATGGGGCCGCCATTGGTTGGCGTAATGGTTTCCTTATTGAAGAATCCCAAGCCGTCCTGATCGGCGAACGATCCTTCTTTGAGCGGTTGGTAGAAAATTCCATAACCGCCGCGCAATACGGTCTTATCGTTGATGCTGTAAGCAAAACCAATGCGCGGTCCAAACGCCTTCGTGTAAATATCCTGGGGCCGCGTGCGTCCGTTCCGGCCCGGCCCGCTTCCAAAATATGTGTAGGCTCCAAGCAGGCCACCGGCGCCGGGATTCGGGAGGGTCGGATCCACCATGGAGAAGCGATCGAATGCTTCGGTAGCCGGAATGTCGAGATCGTAGCGCAAGCCGTAATTCACCGTTAAACGCGGCCGCACCTTAAATGTATCCTGGGCATAAAAGGCGTAGTCCTTATAACGCACACCACTGAAAGACCCGTAATTCAGAGTTGCCGAATTTACCAGGCCGAATTCAGAACTCGCTACCGGATCTCCGCCGATTCCACCCGAGCCTCCCGTACTGCTTGTTTGGGCCGCGTTAAAGTCGAATTCTCCTGAGGCCTGCGTGAGCCGCCGCACATTGAATTGCAGCGCGCGAAACTCGAAGCCAAATTTCATGTTGTGCTTGCCTTTGAGCCAACTGACAGACTCATTCGCTTGGTAAGAATTATCCGCGAACTCCGAATCACCGCAGTTGTTAAGCAAATTCTGGTACGGCCCTCCGACAAACGTGATGCATGGCATGGTCACGGGCGATACCCCGGTAACGCCAATCTTTCCGGGATAATCGAGGCCGAGGCTATCGGAAATCTCACCGCGGAAACGCCGGCTGAATCCAACCAATATCTGGTTCACCAACGTTGGTTTGAAAATGTAGTTGTCGCTGAGACGCACATATCGAGTGTTCTGCGGGATGGCCTCGCCGAAGATGGGGCCGAGGTTTGAATTGCCCCCGGTGTTTGTATTGTCGAAGTCGAAGCCGCCGGAAATTCTGTGCTTGGACGAAATATTCTCATCGATTTTAATATCAAAGATATTCGCTGTCGTGCTGTTGATCGTAGTGTTAATCACGTTATTGGTGAGGGCGCCGGTGGTGGTCGGCAGCAAGCCAAAGACCTTGGACATTACCGTGCTGAGCACAAAATTTGGATCATTCGTCAGAACGTTCCCCGGGACCGGCACCTGAGTAGTCGGGTCGTAAATCTGCTGAGCGAGGTTATTACAGATATTCGCCGTAAACCCCGCGGTACAGTCCGCCGCAAAGTTGCCCGCTTGAAAGGCAGCGTTCGGAACGCTAATCGGGGAACTGCCGCCGGTTCTGAAGCGGAAACCCTCGTAGTCAAAGTAGAAGAAGGTTCTATCGTGTCCGTTATAAAGATAGGGAATACGAACGGGACCGCCAAAAGTGGCGCCAAAGTCGTTCTGCGTATTAACCGACCTGGGCAGTCCTTGCGTGTTATTCGCCCAACTGTTGGCATTTAGCGTACGGTTAAAAAGATAATCGTAGATCGAGCCGTGATACTCGTTGGTGCCAGACTTCATGGTGAGGCTCACAATGCCGTCGCCAGATTCGCCGTATTCAGGAGAGAAATTACTCTGGAGCACCTTGAATTCCTGCACGCCTTCCGCCGACACCCCCTTATTCGCCTGGGTATTCGGCGAAACCAGGGATATTGAAACACCGTCGACAAGAATGTCAGTGCCGCCCTCCTGGCCGCCGTCCACTTTAAAGTCATCGGACGCGTTGTCTCCGGGGTTGTTGCTCATTTGCCCAACGAATCCAGGGACAAGTTCAATGAATTGAACAGGGTTGCGCGCCGTGCCGGCCACTTCCAATGGCAAGTTTTCGATCAGGCTCGGCTGCACGGTTGCCCCGATGTCGGAGGTCTCCGTCTCAAGTTGCGCAGCGTCGGCGGTCACCGTGACATTCTCGGAGACCGCGCCGACTTGCATCTGGATGTCCAATACCACCGTAGCGCTCGTCTGTACCGTCACGCCTTCCTGCACATACCTCTTGAGATTTGGCCCCTGTACTGTAATGGCGTAACGGCCAGGCGGAAGATTCGGCAGTGAATAAAGCCCGGCGTCGCTGGTCACGGTTGCCACGGTAAGCCCCGTATCCATGTTTCGCGCCGTTACGGTGGCTCCGCCAATCGTTGCCCCGGTCGGATCGGTCACCGTGCCCTGAACGCTGCCATTGGTCGTTTGGGCGAGAACCGATCCCGTCGCTGCCAACAGAAACAAGACAAAAGTACAGACGAGTCTTTTCACAGGTTTTCTCCCATCGCGGCTCTAAACCTGATTCTCGTTATGTTGCAAACAATAACGACACAGAAGGTGGAACCATTACGCCCCGAAAAGCCGACCACTGATTTCAGAAATCCCTAAAGACCCCACTTTTTCCAGCTAATGCTTTTACACTATCCTGCAGCATCCCGGATAGTTCACCTCTAGTAGTTTCAAGGGAAGGGTCTAACACGTGAATTCATTGTGATTCACACGAACGCACGCAGACCCACGACTAAAATTGTTGAAAAAATCCATAAATCTGAAAAATTGTATTATCCAGAATCCAATATGATTTCGAACGAGAACGCTCCGCTATAGCCGCGCGCAAACCGATTGGATAAAAGGCACAGGGCACTTGAATTGAAGAACGCCTGTGATAAACTTTCGTTCGGTTCAGCGGAGTTAGTTGAGCGGAAACATCATGTCGTCTCCCCAGCGGTGGGCCCCCCAGCTAGGAATCCCCGACGATCTCCTTGGCGACAAGCGTTGGGATCTCGTACAACGAATCGTTTCCAGTCCACATTTTCAGAAGAGCACTCGCCTTAGAGATTTGTTGCAGTTCATCACCGAGCAGACCATTCACGGGAAAGCCCACGAACTAACCGAGCAACACATCGGCAACGCGCTCTTCCACAAACCGTCCGATTACAGACCCTTGGAAGATAGTTCGGTACGGGTGCACGCCCGCCAGTTGCGGCTCAAACTTCACGAGTACTTCAATGAGGATGGGCGCAACGAAACGCTCATCCTCGAAATCCCTAAAGGCTCGTACGCCCCGGTATTCAGAGAGGTTACAAAAAACTCGGATCTGAGGCTGGGCGTCCTGCCCACGTCGATTCCCGCAGTGGCCCGGCGCGGCAGGGTGGTGATTCCGTGGGTCCTATGTGGCGTTCTGGCCATAGTGTGCGCCGTTTTGGCATACCGAGTAATTCCACACCGAACGGTCGCTGCAGCATCGGCCCCGGCTCCTCTCTCTTGGCCGTTTTCGCAGATTTTCGATGCCCGGCATCAGACCATCATCGTGGTTGCGGATAGCAACTACGGAATGGCCCGTATCGTCGCCGGCCAGCCCGGGTCTCTAGATCAATATCTCCGCCGGGTTTTTCTTCTGAATCCTGCACTGAGCAAGATCGATGAAGTCGACTCTCGCTTGCGCGAATACATCTCGAATTCGACGCTCACTTCTTTCGCCGATGTAGCGGATGTCGTGACCCTTTATAAGATGGCCGGCGCGCTGCAATCGCAGTTGTCCGTTCGCTACCCCCGGGACTTGAGGATGCGCGATCTCGACCACAACAATTGCATTTTTATCGGCAGCCCGGGCTCCAATCCGTGGGTCACACTACTCCAGGACAAGCTTAACTTTCGTGAGAGTGAAACCGCCGTGGGCAAGAGCGCCAAAGTATTCGTGAACCAGAACCCCTTGCCTGGGGAGCAGCCGCAATATGAAGGGCTGCGTTGGACAGGAACAATGGGAGAAGACTACGCCACCATTTCTCTTCTTCCCAATGCGACCCACGATGGCAGCGTGCTCGCGCTCCAGGGTCTTCAGCAGGAGGGAACGGAAGCCGCGGGTCGGTTTCTGGCCGATGAAGTAAATCGGCATCAACTTATGAGCGCGCTGGGCGTTTCCGCCTCAGATAGTGTTTCTCAAAATATCTGGTTTGAAGCTCTGATTCGGTCGCGCACCAGCGCTGGCGCGCCAAGTTCCACGACTCTGGTCGCCGTTCGCCGAATTCGCTAGCGACTAGTCCGTTGCGCGGTCAGCGGAGGTGGACCCAAGATGAGAGCTCCATCAATCGCGGCGAGCATGATTGCATTTCGACTCCGGACCATCGCATTTCTGCTCGCCGTGCTGATGGCCCCCGCGTTGCTTTTGGCTGCACAGGCCGTTCCGTTGCACCCTGATCGTAATTCAGAGATAGAGTCGCATTTTGCTGCTGCCCAACAAGCGCAACGCGAAAAGGACTACGCAACGGCCGAACGAGAATACCGGGCCGTGCTTGCGATTGCACCGGATTTCGCCGAAGTCTATATGAATCTCGGTCTGGTCTATCAGCTTCAGGATCGATCAGCCGAGGCAATGACGGAATTCCGCCACGCTCTGAGACTCAAGCCAGGCCTTAGCGGAGCAAATTTCTTTCTGGGTGTTGACTATTGCAAGGCGGGCGAGGGAACGAAAGCCATCCCTTACTTGAAAGCTGCCCTCCAGAAGGAACCCAATCGCCCAGACATTTGGTTATGGTTGGCTACCGCCCAGGAGATTGCCGGCCAATTTCCGGCAGAAGTCGCAACCGTTCTTGGGGGGCTGAAACTGCAGCCTAAGGACACGGATTTGCTCTACCTTCTGGGAAACGCATACGAGCGACTCGGTAAACAAGAGGTCGCGCAGCTGGCCAAGGTTGCACCCGGATCGTCGCGCAGCGAACAGTTGCTGGCGGAGAGTTATGCGTCGAGCAGCGAGTGGCCCTCCGCCGTGATCCACTTTCAAAATGCTTTGGCCGCTTCGCCCGACCGCGCCGGATTGCACGCCGAGCTCGGTGAAGTTCTGCTGCGCGCCGGAAAGATAAATCGGGCGATTCAAGAATTCGATGAAGAGTTGGCACGCGATCCAAGTTCGCTCCGCGCTTTGGTGCGACGCGGTGAAGCGAGACTGATACAGGAAAATGTCGAGGGCGCGCTTCGGGATTGGGAGAACGCAATTGCCATCGACTTTCCTCAAACAGAGAGGCTCCTTGGACTCCGCGAAACAGGATTCGGAGATGCCGCTCTCGAGCAACTTCCCGACGCAAGCCGCGAGAAGATTCAAAAGGTGGCGGCAGACCTGCAAAATCGGGATTCGCCGGCCGCACATTTGGCCTCCGCATTTATCGCCGAACAAAGTGGGAACACATCTCAGGCAGAAACTGAGGCAGGTCTCGTGACCCCCGTCAGCAATAAACAAGCTGTCAGCAAGCGCTGCACCGAATCGGACATTAAACTCGCCATCGAGCGAGGTAGGGTTGCTGAGGTCGCACCTTGCGTTCCTAAGGTCATCGCTTCGCATGCTTCCGCTGACTTTCGCTTTCGCGTAGCAAGCGCTCTGCTGGAAGCGGGTGGGTCTGACACTGCCTTGAAAGTGCTGGAGAGTTTGCCGCCCGCAGACCGGAATTCGGCGGAGGCGTCATACTGGCGCGCTCGTTGCTACGAAAAACTGGCAACCGCAGCGTACCTTCGGCTCTATCAGGCCGACCCAAATTCATATCGCCTGCATCAGTTGATGGGCGACCTCGAGGCGGCACGAGGAGATGATGGAAAAGCTATCGAAGAGTATCGTGCCGCTATTGCCATAAAGTCGTCCCTCCCCAATCTGCATTACAGTTTGGGCCACTTACTCTGGAAGGACCTCAAGGTGCCGGAATCGCGCGTCGAGTTCGAGGCTGAGCTGGCGTTGAACCCGCGGCATCCGGGCGCGCTCAATGATCTGGGGGATACTTACCTGCTCGAACACCAACCGGATAAAGCCTTGCCGTATCTGCTGAGGGCGCTCGCCGCAGATTCGACAAATCCCGATATACACCGTGACGTCGGAACCGCGTACTCCGAACTCGGCGATTACCGCAAGGCCGAAGAGCAGTTCAAGATTGCAGTGTCCGCCGACCACGATGGCTCGGTCCATTACAAACTAGCGAGGGTCTACCAGGCCCTGGGAGAAAAGGAAAATGCGGCGCATCAATTCGCTCTCTCCAGCGCCCTGAATCGTGAGTCGCACGAGAAACTCGAAAAGCAAACGGAGCGCATCGGAGAAGTAACCAGATCGGCCGAGAATCCTTAGAATGAAACGCCTCGGTAGCATGAAATGTCTGCTGATTGTTTTTGCTGTTTTTTCTTCTCCTGACAACTACCTGCTCGCTAAGCAATCCGGGCAGGCAGATGCCTTTCAGCGCGGCCTGACCGCGCTTCAGGACAATCGTTATGCGGATGCGCTCGAAGAATTCACAGCGGCAGAGCGTGAGCATCCTGACGATGCCCGCATACACAATTTTCGCGGGATTGCGCTTGCCCGTCTCGGCGAGAACGCCAAGGCTGCGGCGGAGTATCAGGAATCGATCCACGCAGATCCCCGCATGGAAGATGCCTACCGAAACCTGGGATTTCTTGAATGGACCGAACACCAGCTCGAACCAGCTCGCCATGCCCTCGAGCGCGCCGTGGAACTGTCACCCAGCGACTCTTTTGCCCACTACTATCTTGGGCGGGTAGAGCTGGAGGGGCAACGTTACCCGCAGGCAATCCAGGAGTTGGAAACATCTCGCGTGACATTACCGGCCGATGCGGATTTCTCGATTCAGCTCGCGAATGCTTACGTCGCCCTGGGTCGTCGTGATGATGCGCATAAGCTGCTGGATCCTCTCCTGACGCTCTCTTTAAACGACGCCCAATCAATCCAAGTGGTGTCTCTGCTCCTCGCCGTCCATCAGAACGACGCGGCGATCAACTTGATTCAACGATTGAATGCGCGCCCGTCCGCTGCCGATATGCGATGGCTGAAATTTGATCTGGCTCTGGTTTATCTGCTTACTGGAAACGATGAAAAAGCGCTGGTGGCGGCGCACAACTATCCAGACTCTCTGCCTCAGGCAGCATCAAAGTCGGCTGAATCCCCCGATGCTTGGTCTTTGATCGGCATCGCCTGTGCCCACCTAGGGCAGGGCGAGCGTTCGGTCAATGCCTTTCGCCAGGCTGCTATTCTTGCTCCCGGCGAGGAAGAACGCTGGCTTAACTTGACTCGCGAGTTGATGGAACTCAACCGCTATCCGGACGCGATCTCCGCGGCGCAAAACGGACTGGCTGCCAATCCGAAATCTTACGCTTTGCATTTGCGGCTGGGAGCGGCGCAACTCTCGGCAGGCCACTATGCCGAAGCGGAGAGCGTGTTTCGTGATCTTGTGGTCGCGGGCGATCCTCTGCCAACCGGCTATGTAGGATTGGCGCAGGTATTGTTGAGGACGGGGCGCGCTGAGGAAGCCGCCTCTGAGCTCGCAGACGCGCAACAGAAGTTAGGACCCAACTTTCTCCTCAGCTATTTTCGCGGGCTATCTTTGGATCGGGCTGGCAAGCCCTCAGAGGCGTTGATCGCCTTTCAAGAAGCGACTCGTTTAAATCCGGATAATGCCGAAGTCCATCTGAGTCTGGGAAAAACGGACCTGGCGCTTGGCCGCGTGAACCGCGCAATCGCCGAACTGCAAGAGGCACTTCGCCTGAATCCGAGCAACGTCCAGGCAAAACGACTTTTGAGCCAAGCCTATCGCCGGGCAGGCGACACGAAAAGTGCGGAGAAATTCGCGACCGCATCTGCGGACCCGCCACCCCCAGGCCCGGAAGGCGATCTTCTTGGCGACTTCTTTGTTCCCCATTGGCAAGCGCCTCCCTCCGCTACCGGTGTTCCTTGACCTCAGCGACATCAAAACCCTACGCTGTTACAACCCGAGGTGGACGCGTGAATGGTGGCAGTCTGAAAGGCATGAAGGCACAGACGTTTTCGCTGTGCTCGGCCCTGATCATGCTCTTGTTCACCAGCCCTTCGCTTTGTCAGACCGCGCCGCAAAAAGTTGTTTCCAATTCCGGCGGTGCAATCGCAAATTTTGAAGATATCGCGCAAAAAGCCGGACTGACGGCGGTAAATATTTTTGGCGGAGCCGACACCAAGAAATACATTATCGAAACGACCGGGACGGGTGTGGCCATTTTTGATTACGACAACGACGGATGGCCGGATATTTTTGTTGTGAACGGGACCACGCTGGAAGGCTTTCCTCGTGATGAGGCTCCGACGAATCACTTATATCGTAACAATCACGACGGCACTTTCACCGATGTCACCGTTAAAGCCGGTCTGGTGGCCACAGGATGGGGCCAGGGCGTGTGCGTCGGCGATTACGACAACGATGGTTGGGAGGATCTGTACGTCACATATTACGGAAAGAATCGTCTTTATCATAACGACCACGGTGTATTCACCGAGGTGGCCGAAAAAGCAGGCGTAGCCGGATCAGGAAAAGCGTGGGGTACGGGTTGCGCCTTTGTTGACTACAACCGCGATGGGCACCTCGATCTGATGGTGGCAAACTACGTGGATTTTAATCCCGCCACCACTCCTGTTCCGGGCGAGGGAAGTTCTTGCGTTTGGAAGGGAGTGGCAGTGATGTGCGGGCCGCGCGGTCTGCCCGGTGCCAAGAATATCCTCTATGAAAACCGCGGCGATGGGACCTTCGTGGATGTCACCACCAAAGCTCACATTGACCAGACCGAGGGTCGCTACGCGTTCAGCGTTTCTACTTTTGACTTCGATGATGACGGCTGGCCGGATATCTACATAGCTTGCGACAGCGCCCCAAATATTCTTTATCACAACAATCGCGATGGAACTTTCACCGACGTCGCGGTGATGGCGGGTGTAGCGTTCAACGAAGAGGGTCGCGAGCAGGCGGGAATGGGAACAACGATTGCGGATTACAACGGCGACGGACGGCTGGATATTTTCAAAACAAATTTCTCCGACGACACGCCCACCCTTTACCGCAATGACGGCGACGGAATCTTTTCTGACGTCACCTTCGCCGCGGGCCTCGGCATGCACACGCAATATCTTGGGTGGGGCACCATGTTTTTTGACTTCGACAATGATGGCTGGCCTGATCTCATCCTCGCTAACGGACATGTTTATCCTGAGGTAGACAAGTTCCACTTAGGCAGCGGATACATGGAGCCACGTCTCCTTTATCACAATAACGGCAACGGAACCTTTACCGATGTGTCGGCGAACTCTGGACCCGGTATTACCATGGTCTCCGCCGCACGCGGCTTGGCGGTGGGCGATTTGTGGAACGATGGTCGAATTTCCGTAGTCATCAATAATGTCTACAGCACGCCAAGCCTTCTGGTGAATAGAGTGCATTCCTCGAATCACTGGGTCGCATTCAAGACGGCCGGAACGCGTTCTAATCGCGACGGAATCGGGGCAAAGATCACCGTGAAAATTGGTACGCGAACCTTGGTCGATGAAGTACGCAGCGGATCCAGTTATATTTCGCAGAACGATCTTCGAGTGCACTTCGGCCTTGGATCGGCGGCAAAACTCGATTCCGTGCAAGTGCACTGGCCCAGCGGGATTGTCGAGCGGTTCGACAATGTAACCGTCGATTCCATCCACACGCTAACCGAAGCTTCCGGATCGGCAATCGCGCCAACCGCAAAGAATCCCAAGTAGCCAGAGCGCTTTACTGCTTAGCAGCGGAGGAATCCTTTGCGACGGTTCCCGCAGAAGGTTCGTCAATCTTGAGGATTTGATCTGCAGTGACGTTCTTGATCGTTTGGCGAATTCCGCTCGGCCAGCGAATTTCGATAGTCCCAACTACCGTCTCCGTGCCCAGGCCGAAATGGACTCGTTTATCGCTGGATGAAAGATAACTGCCGGCCGTCGTTACCGTTGCCATTTGAAGGCCCTTCGGAGTTACTAACCTAACTTCCGCTCCGATCGCATCCCGATTACTCTTATGGCCGACGAGTTCCAAGGTTAACCAGTGGTTCTTGGTTTCGGTCGAGTTGTGCAGGACGTAGAAAGCTCCATCATTACCGGTCACCACGGCATCCAATCGGCCGTCGTTATCAATATCGCCGATTGCCAGGCCGCGTCCCACCCACGCTTTCTGGAAAATGCTCCCCGCATCCGCCGAGACATCCACAAAACCGCTGCCTGTGTTCCGCGCTAACAGCATAGTTTCACGATAACGAAGATTTGGAACCGTCAGTTGAATCGTATCTAAGTCGTGTCCCTGAGTGATTAAAAGATCCTTCCATCCATCGTTATCATAATCAAGAAAACGCACACCCCAACCCGAGTGCGACATAGTCATGCGGCCCACTCCAGACGGATAACTATCATAGGTGAACGTGCCGTCGCCATTGTTACGATAAAGTGCATACATTTGACTGGCTAAGTCGGTCACAACTAAGTCGGGCAAACCGTCATTGTTATAATCCGCAAAGTCCACGCCCATGCCTGCGTAAGTATGACCCTCGCCATCGACCGCCACACCAGAGCTCAGGCCGACTTCCTCGAACGTGCCGTTGCCTTTGTTGTGATAAAGAAATTCCGGCATCGAGTCGTTGGCAATAAAGATGTCAATGTGCCCGTCCCGGTCGTAATCCGCGATCGCGATGCCCAATCCCTTCCCCGGTTGCGCGAGGCCTGCCTGATGCGAGATTTCAGTGAAGTGCCCATTGCCCTCATTGTGATACACCAGTGGCGCAATCGCGGGAAACGCATCGGGATGGCAATACGCACGGTAGCCGTCTCGATGCTCGCCGCACCATATATCGTCAAAATCCCACTGCAGGTACCGAAGCACAACCAGGTCAAGCAGTCCGTCGCCATCGAGATCTACCCACGCCGCGCTCGTAGACCACCCGCTGCCTCCGACGCCTGCTTTCTCGGTCACATCTGTGAATGTGCCGTCTCCATTGTTGTGGTAGAGCCTGTTTCCGCCATAGGCCGTCACATATAAGTCTTCATAGCCATCGTTATCGTAATCTCCAACCGCAACACCCATGCCATAGCCCACGCCTTGCAATCCGGCTTTTTCGGTTACGTCCTCAAAGGTGCCGTCTGGCCTTTGGTGAAAAAGGCGATTCCAATATTTAGGTCCTGTCTTTTGCGGAATCGTTCCCTTAGGAGTGGGATCGCCGAGCGGAGCGCCGTTCACCACGAAAATATCCAGGCGCCCATCATTGTCATAGTCGAACAGCGCCACACCGGAACCCATGGTCTCAATCAGATATTTTCTGGAGGTGTGCGATGCAAGATATTCAAAATTCAAGCCCAAGGCAGAAGTTGCATCGGTGAATCTTGCCGCGCCCTGTGACGAAGGTGTTGCAGAGTGATCCAGCGAAGGTTGGGCAACCGAGGTCGTAGTTTTCTGGGCCATGGCGCCGGCGATTAGCAACCCAAGCGCAATCACAAAGAGCGTCAGTCGATTCCGCGAGCAACTCCTCATATCACCTGCCTTCCAATTTTGTCGGTCACAACTCGAACCCAGATTGGAGGCGCTTGGTATTGATGTCTTGAATAAAGGCCCGACAAATCAAAACTCACTCATTCAATGTGCATATTAGCTCAAGCTAGAGCAGGCCATCGTACCTCTAGAAGCGTGGCTGCTAACCGCGCCCGGGCCGGGCGAAAAAAGAGCGCGACGGACAACTACTCAATTGTGAGAACGATCGATTATGGCGGCGAGCCACATCGCCTTATGTGCCGTGCCGGATATCGCCTCACGCTCTTCCCCTGGGGCCAGCTTTCTACGGTATGTAGGGTATCGAACACTAGAAGAGAAGATGTAAGAATAATTGGGCCACCGTCGCCAAAGGACCCGCTCCTATGTCACTACAGTTGCGCCGTGTCGACGATCGCATCCGGGACTTGTGTGCAAAGGCCCTTGCTGCCGATTCTGGCGAGCTAAATTTCATCCTACCCCAACTGAGATCAGCCCTCCATCTGGCCATTGAACGGCTCAGACTAAGAGCGGTTGGCGTCATGAATGGCCGCGAGGTGCCACGCGAGAGACGAAAAATCTCTTGAATCGCCCGGCGCTTCAAAGCCGATTCGAGCGCGACGTCGCCCATTCATGCCGCACTTTACAAAGCACAAAAATGCGTCCGCCAAAAAAAAAGCAGTGGGACGCTCCTTGCGCGTCTCACTGCTGGGAAGAGTGTTGCTATGCTGCCTTGCTACGCTGGGAAATAACCCAGCGCAATTCTACCGCCCATGTCCACCGTGCCCGCCGCCTCCGTGCGATCCACCACCGCCGTGCGACGAACCGCCGCCATGCGGAGCTCCTCCACCGTGGCTGCTCGGAGCCGAATGGCCTCCGCCAAAGCTAGGCGCTGATCGTCCCCCGCCGTAACTCGGGGCGGAGCGGCCATAACCAGGCGCAGAACGCCCGCCGTAAGCGCCTCCACCATAAGAACGTGGCGTGACGATCGGCTGTCTCATATTGAGTGGCGGCCGCGACGACCCGCCGTAGCTGCGACTCGACGATCCGTAACCACGGCTCTCCGAACCATAGCTGCGGCTCTCCGGAGCGGCGCTTCGTGCCGATCCATACGAACCGCGGTTTTCCCCGCCGCCCATCGATGCGCCTGATCGGCTCGCTTCGCTCCGGCTCCCCTCGCTCCGGCTAGCCTCTGAAGAGGGACGCGAAGTCATCGGCGAAAATTTCTGCCAGCCACTACCGCTGCTGGCGCCACCTTCGCGACCACCCGCCGCCGCGCCAGATCGCGCCGCACTCGAATTCGCACTCATGCGCTGCGACTCGGCTTCACTTCTTCCATTCGAGCCGCTATTACCCGATCTCGCCGTTTCGCCGCCTCTCGTGCCGCTATTAAATGATCCGCTGTTCAATCCTCTGCTACCCGCCGCAGTCGTGCCGCGAGACGAGAAGAAGTGTTGATTCTGCGAAACATTCCGCGTAGTCGATGGAGCCGCCGCGCGTCCGCTAGCCGAGAAACTTTCGCGGCTCGGACTCACCGGCAATCTCCCGGTCGAGAAACGAGCATTCTGGAACTGCCCATGCGTCATCGCCTGCGTATTCATGTGCCCCGTGCCAAACTCTCTGCCTGACACAGTCGTTCCACCACGGAAGTTCGCGTCATGCATCGCCAGGTTCACGTTTGAGAACCGCGAGCCGCCGTGCAGCGCGGCAAAACCGCCCCGGTTATATTCGCCAAATCCGCGAGCCCCGAAGCCGCCGCCGTACTGTCCCCACCAGGGATGAAAGCGATCACCCGGTCCCAACGGTAGCCAGCCAATCGATCCCCATCCTCCGAAACCATACCCGAACCCAACACCAAATCCGAAGCCGCCGCCCCATCCGAAGAACGAGACATAAGCCGGCGCCCAGATCGGCCGATAGAACGGATATCCATAAGCCGGTCCCGGCCACCAACCCCACCCGCCATCAGCATACATCCAGCGCCCGTAGTGATACGGCGCCCAGCCCCAGTCGTCATACGAAACCCAGGTCCATCCCCAATAAGGTTCATAAACCCAACGTCCATTGCGATAAGGCGCCCATCCCGGATCAACATTTGGCCGCCACACCTGCCCGTAATCCGGAACCTCCGACCACGTACCATGCCCATCGAGATTTTCCGTCCCGACGTAATAGTCGTTCGTGTGCTTGCGCGCCTCCGAGTTGCGGATCATGTTGTCGCGATCCGTATTCCACTGATCCCAGTCATCCCGCGCCGGAGCTTCGCCAATCTTGTATTGCTCGTCCGCGCCCGCGCCCTGAATCGTAATGAACTGTCCTTGCCCTACGCGCGTGCCGCCCTGCGGAGTCGTAACCTCAACCTCGCCTTTGCGAACCAGCACCTCAGTGTGATCGTCCGCCGTAACCAGAATTCGGAAGCTCGACTCACGCCGCTCCGTGCGAATCGCCACGTTGGGCGTGTCTATCTCCGCATCCGCATCGCTGCCGCGATACACGGTATAGTTCGCCATGCCGTGCCCAAGTTGAATCTGAATTTGCGAGCGCGTCAGTTGCACAATGTTCGCCTGCGAATGTTCCGCGAGCCGCAGCGTATTCGCGTAGTCGAGTTCAAGCTCAGTGCGAGCCTTGTCGCCGGTTGAAACGCGGTCGCCCGTCAACACCGGAGCATTCAACACCGCCGCCGACCAATCCTTCGAATCCCCACGCTGCGTCGAAACATCGCCATGAATCAAACTGACGCGCGCGACCCCTTTATTTTCCACCGGAGCCGGCGTGTTATAGCTGGGAGCGCTGCCCCCCGAATCGTTAGCATTAGGATCGCTCGGCCCGCGGTAAATTTGTCCCTGATCGTTCGGACCCTGATCCATCGAGCGTTGCACCGGTTGCGGCGGCTCATCCTGCCCCATCGAATCCTGGTCGGGATAATTCTGCTCCTGACTCATCGAACCTTCATTGTTCGGAGCCTGATCGTTCTGAGCCTGCCCGTTCGGCGCCTGCATCTGAATGCTCGGCGAGGGCTTCGATTGATCGGGTGCCCGCTCGTCCGGATACTGCTCCGCACCCTGCGCAATCATCACGCCCGGAATTGCCATCATCAATCCTACAAGTGCCGCGACTAACCTGAGTTTCACAAACGCCTCCACGCGATTCGAGACAAAACTATGCCTAACACGATGCAGTCCAAGTGCCAATGTCGAAAGCAGCCCTCGAGATTATCTAACTTACGTTTTTTCAGGATTTTAAGAGAAGGATAGAAATCGCCTCATCCTCGTTTCAAGAGGCCGCCGGTGGCCCACTTCAACCAAGGTGGTGGTTTTCGGCCAGCGTCCGGTCCCTGGGCCAACACGTTAGCCCTTCAGACGGCTTCATAACGATTCAGCCTCTCTCCATAGACTTGCCCGGTTATCAGGCGCAAGATCGCAAGCATGATTTCTTCCGCAAATAACTTCTGCGACGCGAAGTCGATACCAAATGGAGGTGTTTCAATGGCAACAATCAAAATAAAAGCAATCCGACGGTACAGAGTGCTGGCATCCGCAATGTTCTTGAGCGCAATCCTGACCGTATTGCTCGTCCCGGCCTATGGCCAACAGGAAGTCGATCCGACCTGGTATGATCCGACTCCCGACGCGGTGGCAGTTCAGCCCGCTCACACAGCAGCGGTTGTTTACGCCGCGCCCGCCACGCTTCAACAGCATCCACTGAAGGTGAAGTCCGCCTCGGCCGCTCCGAACACAGCAAAGCTGCACGCGAAAAACAAGCAACTCGATCAGAACCGGCACAACGCCGCCCACAAGACTACTGGCACGCCCGCTGCCGAAAACCGGTTGCCGGCCGAAGCCGAGATTGCAGGTTTCGACGCCTGTCAGGTAGGAGCGCTTCGTTATGACGCCAGAGGCGGGACGATATAACCGGATGTCGATTGGGGCAGCCCCAAAAACTGCCCCAAAGCAATTCCAGAGAATATACCCACCATGCCGAGTCAATCACCCGATCGCCCGATGATCCAATAATTCACTCCGCTTCGTTGTCGTCGATTCCAATCTTCGACAGCCGGTACCGCAGCGCATTTCGCGACAACCCCAGCAACCGCGCGGCCTGCGACTTGTTCCCGCCCGCGCGCTTCAGAGCCTCGCGGATCATCTCATCTTCCCACTGATCGAGCGTCATCCCGTCGGGCAGAAAGCGATCGCCTCCTGCTCCCGCGCGATTGCGTGGCGAGTCCATTTGTATGTCGCCCGCCTCCAACTGATTACCCGAAGCCAGCGCAGACGCCCGTTCAATCACATTCTGCAACTCGCGCACATTCCCCGGCCAATAATGGCTGACTAGAACCTGCATGGCAGCCGGCGAAATGCCCGTTAATTTTTCCTCGCGACCGGAATCCTTGGCGAATCGTGCAAGAAAGAGATTCGCGAGCCCCGGAATATCCTCTTTATGCTCCCGCAGCGGCGGAATATCGATCGGAACCACATTAAGCCGGTAATAAAGATCTTCGCGAAACGTTCCATCCTCAAGCGCCGCCCGCAAATCGCGATTCGTAGCCGCGAGCAGCCGCACATCAACCTTAATCGTGCGCGTTCCACCGAGCCGCTCAAACTCACGCTCCTGCAACACGCGCAAAAGCTTGACCTGAGTAGCCGCCGGCACGTCACCGATTTCGTCGAGAAAAAGCGTTCCCTTATCCGCCAGCTCAAACTTCCCCGGCTTGCTCGTCGCCGCTCCAGTGAACGCTCCCCTTTCATAACCGAAGAGTTCGCTCTCCAACAAATTCTCCGGGATCGCCGTGCTATTGATCTTGATAAACGGCCCCGAAGCGCGTCGCGACTTTTCGTGAATGGCGCGCGCAATCAAATCTTTCCCCACCCCGCTCTCCCCACCAAGCAAAACCGTCGAATTCGTAGGCGCAACGCGCTCGACAGTAGCGAGCACCTCCTGCATCTTCCGGCTGACGGCAACGATATTGGGATGGCTATACTTTTGCCCAAGAGCCTCGCGCAGCGAGCGATTCTCTTCGCGCAGCCGCGAGTTATCCAACTCTTTGTGCACCACCATCCGCATCTCGGCCAGCGAAAACGGCTTGAGCACGTAATCGGTAGCGCCCGCTTTCATTGCCTCCACCGCGGTCTCCACCGAGCCAAAGGCAGTCATGACGACGATCGGCAACGCGGGCTCTCGCTGCTTAGCCGTCTGCAGAAATTCGAGCCCATTCATTCCCGGAAGTTTAAGATCCGTCAGTACAAGATGAACCGGCTCCGAGGCGAGCAGTTTCAATCCAGTTTCGGCGTCGCTCGCGGAAAGCGTCTTGAAGCCGTCCTCGCCCAGATTCAGCTCCAACAGCCGCCGCATCTTAGCTTCGTCTTCGATGATGAGAATAGTAGCCATGGATCAAGTCAGTGTCGTCGTAAGAGAGGCGCCCAAGCTAATCGAGAATCACGTAGGCGCGGGTGCCCTCACCTGCCCAGCCGAGCGCAGCTCGGCCTCCGCCAGCGTCTCGCCTGATTCCTCGAGCGGAAAAAACAAAGTAAACATCGCCCCGCCCTCCGGCGCATTCTCGACATGAATCGACCCGCCATGCCCGTCGACAATCTTCGAAACAATCGAAAGCCCCAGCCCCACGCCAGTCTTCTTAGTAGTCACAAACGGATTGAAAATTTCCTCGCGCAACTCCTCCGGCACGCCCGGCCCCGTGTCGGCCAACCGCAGCTCGACGCCGTCTCGCCCATCCTTCGTAGCAAGTTGCACGTCAACCCGCAAAGCGCCGCCATGCTCTTCCATCGCTTCATAAGCGTTCTGCACCAGATTAAGAAATGCCTGTTCGCACAAACTCTCATCCAGCGGAACCAGCGGCAATCCGCCAGCATAGTGCCGCTCAACTCGCACCGCCGGCCCCGCCTTCCCCGCAAAACGCCCAGCCACAATTTGCAGCACGCGATCAAGCAGTGCCGTCAAATCCGCCGGCTGCGGCTGCGCATGAAGCGGCCGCGCAAAATCCAAAAATTCCGTAACCAGCGCGCTAAGCCGGTTCACCTCGGTTGAAATATACCCAGCCAACTCCCGAGCCAATTCGTCCGACGCCTGCAGCTTTTGCGTCAGCATCTCCGCCGAGCCCTTGATCACTCCGAGCGGATTGCGAATCTCATGCGCCAAACCCGCCGAGAGTTGCCCAAGCGCGGCCAGCCGCTCCGACCGCCGCGCCTCCGCCTGAGCCTGTTCCAGCCGCCGATTGGTTTCGGCCAAACGCTCCGCCAGGTCGCGATACAACTGCGTTTGATGCTGGCTCTGCTGCGCAAATCGGTTCACCACCATCGCCGCCAGAAAGAAAAACAGTATGCGCAGCGCCAGATAGCCGAACGCTTCCTGCGTCAGCTCGTAGAGATAGGAGCAATAGGCAGCGGACGTAAACAAGGTCCAGAGCAGGGTCGCCCACGTTCCGCAATACAGCGCAGCAGTCACGACTGGAACGAAATAAATAGGCCAGTAACTACTGTTGATGCCGATCTCTCCCGTGTGGTCGATCAGCAGCGTCGCCAGCAAAATCTTCAGCAGGATGACGTAAGAAACTCCGCGCGTGGGAAAGTACGAGATCAACCTCGACTCGAGCAACTGCACAATGCCAATCGCGAGGAGAATCAACTGCTTGTGCCATTCGAATTGCGGAGGAAGAACAGCCAGTCCAGCAAGAAAGACCAGCCATATCGCAAGCCAGACCGCATCCATCCGGTTGAACCGCTGGGAGTCAGGGTCGACAATGGAAGGCGCAAGCTTCACGTCCCTCCATCCAACCGCAAATCCCCTTCCCCGTCAATCAGACGTCCCACCGGAATCACCTGCCCAGCCGAGCGAAGCTAGGCAGCCCGCTCGCAGCCTCCTAACCGCAAGCAGTAGCGCATAACCGTTTCCAATCGCCAACATAAATAGTTTCGATTTCCGCCCACCCGCCGCAAC
>JBEKXO010000021.1:0-37537 GCA_049511995.1 Terriglobales bacterium | reverse complement strand
AGCATGGGTTTATTGATTTTGCTAGAGATGGAAAGTGATTAAGCCGTCATAATTTTCAATTCGATCGCAACTCGATTGCAATTCGGGGCGGTGATCGCGATTACGGCGACAATCTCTGGCGTCCCGAACCTTTGCCTGGCCTGGGAGCAGTCGCGGCAAGAGGAACGGAAAGCGCTGGCAGCAGATCTGCCGCTTCCGCGAGCAAGTTTTCTTTTAAAATCGCTGGGGCAGCTTCTTCCTGATAAAACCAATTGTTCGTCGGGACACTGACCTCAACCAGGGTGCCCGGATTGCAGTTTTGCAGCTGCAATTCGCCGCCGAATTGCTTGAGCCGTTGCCGCATTCCTCCGATACCGACGCCTATACTGTTAGCCCGGCATTCAACCACACCCGCGTCGATTCCCTTGCCGTCATCGCGCACGGTTACGACCAACCGCCCATCTCGCTGCTTGAGCGCGACCCAACCGTTGCTCGCCCCAGAATGGCGGAAGACGTTATTGAGGGCTTCCTGGACCATACGAAACACGGCCGTTTCGAATTCCGGTTGAAACCTGGGGAATTCTCGCGGTTGCACGTCGAGGGTGGTCTTGACTCCGCTGCGCTTGGTGAATCCTTCGAGAAACCAGCGGATGGCAGAAATCAAACCGACCTCATCCAGGAGAGGAGGATGCAAGAGATGTGAAATGCTGCGGACTTGCTGGAGTGCCCGCTCAATCATGACACTGGCATCGGCCACCGCCAGTTTTTTTACCGAATCGGCCGCCTCATCCTTAAGAAGAATTCCATCCACAACCATCTTCGCGGCGCTTAGTTCCTGGCCCAACCCGTCGTGCAGTTCTCGCGCGATGCGACGCCGTTCATTATCCTGCGCTGCAATCAGGCTGCTGGAAAGACGGCGGAGCTCGCGGTTGAGCGCTTCCAATTGCCGCTCGCGGCGGTGCAATTCAGCAAACACCGAAACCTTGGCGCGCAACAATTCGGGGATAATGGGCACGGAAATATAATCCACAGCGCCGGATTGGTAGCCCTTGAGCCGGTCGAGATCGCTCAGACAGACAGCCGAAATAAAGATGATCGCCATGCGCTGAAAGCGAGGATGCTGGCGGATGGTGTCAGCTAATTCAAAACCATCCATTCCCGGCATGCTCACATCGGTCAGGACGACAGCTACATCGTTTTTGAGGAGCAGGTCGAGCGCTTCGCTACCGGATCGGGCGGTGATCAAATTTTCGTGCAACTCGGCGAGTATGGCCTCGTAGGTAAGCAACTTGGCAGGCTGGTCATCCACCATCAGTACGTTAACTTTTTCCTGGGCGCGCATTTGTCGTTCTCCAATCTCTCGTGGTGGCGGCACTCGAGAGCCCGACTGAAGATACTGTCGTAGCGTTCGGAATTCTCGGCTTTCAAACCTTCCTCACTAACTCGTGCGATCAGAAGCAAAGGCCGACTGGAGCGAACACGATGATCATTAATATCACGATTTGTGTGGGGGAAGCCTTAGGGTCTTTACCGTAGACGTAACTTTTCCATTGTCTGATCCCGGCTCGCCTGAATCATGCCGCTTGATGGGGTTGGCGATCTGAATTGACAAAATGTTTACATCTGGACCACGGCCGCTGAAAATCAGAAGCCGCGCGGAGCGCCGTGTTGCCGGTCTGCGCGCGGCACAATACATTGGCAGGAGCCCCTTGACAATCTGATGGGCGAGTAGCAGGATTCCCGGCATCGCATTTCCCACAAATCCCCAGGAGGACCAACATGAAAGTCAGAATGGCAGGCACTCTCCTTGTGGCAGCTTTGCTGGCGCTTCCTCTGGCGGCAGCACAGGATGCCAAGCAAAACAGCGAACCGAAAAGCTTTCCTCCAGCCCACAATGAATGGACGGTGGTGGAACTCGAGGCGGCGATGGCCGCCGGCACACTCACCTCCGTGGAATTGACCAAGGAATACATCACACGAATCATCGCCATCGACCAGAATGGTCCGGGAGTGAATGCGGTGATTGAACTGAATCCCGATGCACTGAATATGGCTCGCAACGCCGACTTGCTGCGCAAGCATGGAATTGTGCTTGGGCCAATGCACGGAATTCCTGTGCTACTCAAGGGAAATATCGACACTGGCGACAAGATGCAAACGACAGCGGGGTCATACGCTCTGCTGGGTAAGCCGGCGCTGATCGATTCGACGGTTGCGGAAAATCTACGTAACGGCGGCGCAGTGATCCTGGGGAAAACGAATCTTTCGGAGTGGGCGAACTTCCGCTCTTTCGAATCGATCAGCGGATGGTCGGGATGGGGCGGGCAGACGAATAATCCTTATGGCATCGCCCGCAATCCCTGCGGATCGAGCGCGGGCTCGGCGGCAGGGGTGTCGTCAAACTTCACGGCGGTGTCGTTTGGAACGGAGACCGATGGCAGCATTGTTTGTCCGGCAAACGCTAACGGCGTGGTGGGCCTTAAACCAACGGTGGGTCTGACCAGCCGGGCGGGCGTGGTGCCGATTTCGCATACGCAGGATACGGTCGGCCCGCACGGGCGACATGTGTCGGACGTTGCGGTGGCGCTGGGCGTGGCGCAGAGCCGAACTTATGACGGGCGCGATCCGGCTACGGGGGGCGTTCCGCTGGGATGGCAGGGACGATTCACGCGTCCGACCAACATCCCTACCGACTACACGCAGTTCCTCAATCCTAACGGGCTGCAAGGCGCGATTCTCGGCGTAACCCGGGCGGGGCTCACTGGCTTCGACCCGAATTATCCGACTCCGCCGCTGGTGCTAGCGCAATTCGAAGCGGCGATCAGCGCGATGAGCGCGGCGGGAGCCACGATCATCGACCTCGATGCCGCGGGTTTCGTGTTTCCTTCAGGCACCGGTGAGACGCTGGTGTTGTGCTTCGATTTTAGGAACGACGTGCAGAAATATTTCGCTACGCGGGTTGGCGTACCGGTGGCGGGCAAGACATTGAACGACGCTATCAACTTCAATATCGCCCATGCCGATGAAGAGATGCCGTTTTTCAATCAGGATATCTGGACGCTGACGGCATCGCTGGCGACAGGGCCTGATGATCCTCAATCGGCATTTGGCGGCATGACCTATAACCAGGCGCTCGCCATTGATCAGGCCTCCGGGGTCATGGGAATTGATGCGGCGTTAACTCAGTTCAATCTTGATGCCGTGGTGAGCGCGACAGACAATCCGGCGTGGGCGACCGACCTGCTCTACGGCGATCACTTCATTTATGGCACGTCGAGCCTGGCGGCGCCGGAGGGTTATCCCGTGATTCAGGTGCCGGCGGGTATGGCGTTTGGCGCGCCGATGGGCGTCAGCTTTTTCGGGACGGCGTTCAGCGAGCCCAAGTTGATCACGCTGGCCTCCGGATTCGAGGCGGTTACGCAGGTGCGGGCGCACAATCTGCCGACGTTCGCGCAAACGGTGCCTTTCGACCATATTCAAGGGACGAAACTGGTGCCGCCGCAACAACAGAAGCAGTCGCGCGGGAACGGCGGCAATCAAGCGGCGCCTCAGGCAGTTGCGCCATCGGGGAAAGAAGTCAAGAAGCCGCATCATTTGTGATGGCTTTGTCCTCGTGGGCTATAGCGTTCATGTGCGCTCTCCTGTCTGGCCGATGGCCGGATAGGAGGGCGCCTTCACCACGATTTAACTCAACCATTCACGCGGCAACTCTTCGGAAAACCTCGCGAAGGATGAGCACGCTCGTAAACCGCTCCCGCACTACAAATCCACTCATCGAGGCTCCAATGAAATCGCTTATTTTCGGACTAGTTTTTCTCCAGTTACTTTCAATCTCGGCGTTGGCCGCGGAGACTGACCGCAAACACGTGGTTCTGCATCCCTCGGCTGCGCGCAGCGCGTTGCCTTTCAGTGACGGCGTTATGGTCGGAAACACCTTTTACGTCGCTGGAACGATAGGCTTCGATGCCACTGGCAAGGTGCCGGCCAGCGCGGAACAGGAGGCGAAGCTTGTTATGGACGGTGTGAAGCAAGTCATCGAAAGTGAGGGGATGACTATGGATGACTTGGTCTCAGTACAAGTGTTCTGCACCGACCTCGCCCTCTATGACACGTTCAATGGCGTGTATCGGACGTACTTCCATGATCAGTTTCCAGCTCGGGCTTTTCTGGGAGCGGCAAGTTTGGTCCGAGGCGCACACTTCGAGGTCATGGGGATCGCAGTGAAGAGAGCGAAGTAGCTAACTCGTAATTGAAAGTTTGTTGGAGTCGTCACCGAAGCAGCGGCTCAGCCGTTCTTTTTTTCCAGTTCGGCCCAGCGCTCATAGAGCGAATCCAGCGTTTGTTGCGCGGCGTCAAGATCGGATTGCGCGGCCACAAGACGCAGAGCATCGGTCGCGTTAGCGGGATCTTCCAGCTCTGCGCGTTTGGATTTCACTAACTGCTCGGCTTCTTCCACGCGCTGCTCGATGGTGGCGTATTCGCGCGCTTCGAGGTAGGAGAGCTTCTTTTTGGTCGTCGTTGACGCGGTAGAGCCCGACTGCGTCTGCGAAATCGGCGCTGCTGCTGCGTCTGCCTTCGAACGCTGCGCTTGCCACTGCTCCCATTGCGCATAGTCGGCGAAGGTGTTGGCTCGGCCTTTTCCGTTCAGCCCAAGGACGATGGTGGAGACGCGGTCGAGCATGTAGCGGTCGTGGGTTACGAGAACGAGCGAGCCGGGAAAGTCGATTAGGCTTTCTTCCAAAATTTCCAGGGTTGGGATATCCAGGTCGTTGGTCGGTTCGTCGAGCAGGAGAATGTCGGCGGGCTGAAGCATTAGTTGCGCGATCAGCACGCGAGCGCGCTCGCCTCCGGACAGTCGGCCGACGGGCTGGCTTAATTGCTCGCCAGTGAAAAGGAACCTTGCCGCCCAGCCGGCGACGTGAATTACGCGATCGCGATAGATGACGGAATCGCCGTCGGGCGCTAACGCGCGGCGGAGGGTAACGTCGGGATCGAGCGTGCGGGTCTGGTCGAAGTAGACGATGCGCAGCCAATCGGCGCGTCGAATCTCGCCCGCGCTCGGCGCGAGATCGCCCTGCAACAAACGCAGCAGGGTTGTCTTGCCACTGCCATTTGGACCTACGAGACCCACTCGCATTCCTGCGGTGAGGACGAAGTTAAGATTTTCGAAGAGTGTCTTATTTCCGATCGTGCACTCGACATCTTGCAGTTCGATGAGGCGCTTTGTCTTGCGGTCGGTGGCGGAGAAATCAATTTGAGCGGTGGGGGTGCGGGTTCTTGAATTCAGATCGGCCAGCTCGCCCATAAGCTCGCCCGCTTTGCTGATGCGGGCTTTCGACTTGCGGGTGCGGGCTTTCGCGCCGCGACGTAGCCATTCGATTTCTCCGTGAACCAGATTCTCGAGAGCTTCGTGGCGCTTGGATTGGGCGTGCAGGAATTCTTCTTTTTTTTCGAGGAAGGCGCTGTAGCTGCCCTGTACGCGAAGCGAACCTTCGGGATAAACGCGACTGAGCTCGACCATGGCGGTGGTGACATTCTCAAGGAAATAACGATCGTGGCTCACGATTACGCTGGCGAAGGCAGCCTGCTCCAGTAGATCTTCAAGCCAGGTGATTCCGGGGAGATCGAGATGGTTGGTGGGCTCGTCGAGCAGAAGAATGTCGGGATGCTGCACCAGGGCCTCGACGATGGCCAGGCGCTTCTGCCAGCCTCCGGATAATTCGGCGGCTCGGGCTTCTACGTCTTCGAAACCGGCGCGACCGAGGGTTTCGGCGAAGCGGGCGCCGCGCTCAGTGCCAGAGACGCTGGCGCGCTCGAGGGCGCTTTCTATAACCGAGCGCACAGTGGCTTCGGGCGCGAAGCGCGAGTCTTGCTCGACGTAGGCGAGACGCGTGCGCTTGCGCAGAGAGACTTCGCCGCTGTCGGGAGCTACGTCGCCGGCGAGAATTCTTAGCAGCGTGGATTTACCAGAACCGTTTGGGCCGATCAGGCCGATGCGATCGCTTTCAGAGATGGTGAAGGAGACATTTTCAAAGAGCGGATTGGCGCCAAAGGCTTTGCTGATTTCCTGGGCGTTGACAATTGGCGGCAATGATTGCGGTCTCCGAGATTCTTGGTGTCTTGATTGAGAGTATCAGTTGGACAGGGACTGCGGGGCGCTATGCCAGAGCTTGGAGCTTCGGGGCGTTCGACAAAGAGCATTACCACGGGCACGGAGGAACACGAAGGAAATCTGGACCGGGTCTAGATGCCTGGAGAGATAGTATTTTCTTTTAGATCGTTTGCAGCTTGCGCCAAATCTTCCGGCCGACCAAGATCGCGCCAATAATATTGGTCGGCGGGGAAGGCGAGGATTTTTTCTCCCAGTGCCGCGAGACGCAGATACGTGGTGATGATAGAGAAAGCGCCCTCTTCATCCATACGCGAAAGCAGGCGGGGAGAAATTATGTGGACACCGGAAAAGGCCAGTGCCCGCGTTTGTGAGGCAGGCTGGATCGGTTCGGGCTCTCCATCGCCCGTTCGCCGGCCAAAGAGATGAAGCTTCTCATCGAATAGCAGATATCGAGACGTGTTGCGGGCCTGCACGGCCAGAGTGGCCAGGGCCTGATTTTCAGCGTGAAACTGGAGCATGGCGCGGATATCGATTGTAGTCAGCACATCGACATTGTGGAGGATGAAGGGCGCTGCATCGACAAAACGGCTGCCAGAATCCTTAAGAAACCAGGCGGCTTTTTTTAGACCGCCGCCAGTGTCGAGCAAGGCGTCCTCGTGCGAGACCTCGATGCGCATGCCAAAATTGTCGTTCGTTTTCAGGTAATCAACGACTTTGTCGGCGAAGTGATGCACGTTTACGATTACGTCCGTGACGCCGAAGCTGCGGAGCCGGAAGAGCGTGATCTCGAGCAGCGTGCGTCCGTTGATTTCGACCAACGCCTTCGGTCGATCGTCAGTGAGCGGGCGCAAGCGCGTACCGAGGCCGGCGGCGAGGATCATGGCTTTCATTGGTCTGCGGTTCTCAGTTCGGCGATCTTATTTTGGCGATCTTACTCCGGCGATCTTACTTCGGCGATCTTACTCAGGCGCTCTTACTTCGGCGATCTTACTCAGGCGCTTTAACTGATTTCGCGCTTTCGCCGGCCCAACTGTCCTGCTCGCGATGACGCAGTACTACGTCTATTTCCTTGTTGCCGCGCAATTGCTTCGCCAACTGCTCGGCTAAATAGACGGAGCGATGCTGGCCTCCTGTGCAGCCGAAAGAGACCATAAGGTGCTTGAAACCGCGGCGCTGATAGGCGTCAAGGCTCGAGTCCACGAGTGACTGAGCGTTGGCCAGAAATTGATGGACGCTCTCCTGTTGACTGAGATATTCGATCACTGGCGCGTCTTTGCCAGTCAGGCTTTTGAAACGCTCTTCGCGGCCAGGATTAGGGAGGCTCCGACCGTCGAAAACGAATCCACCGCCGTTGCCCGAGTCGTCCTGCGGCAGGCCGCGGTGAAAGGAAAAACTAAAAATGCGCACGGTCAATTTTTCTGTTTTTCCCGGCTCGGAGGCGAGGCCCTGCAATTTTTCCGATGCGACCATGCTTTTGAAAGCTTCCATCAGCGCCGGCAGTGCTACTGGCAACTCAACATTGTGAAGCAGCCAGCGCAGGTTTTTGAGGGCGTAAGGAACACTTTGCAGGAAGTGTTCTTTGCGTTCGTAAAAGCCGCGAAAACCGTAGGCGCCGAGGGCCTGCATGATGCGTACGTAGACGTAGGCGTAATAGAAGTGCAGGAAGAGGGCGCGATCTAGATCGAGGAAGCCACCCAGGCTGTCGAGATAATGGTCGAGCAGTTGCTGGCGGAGCTCGGGCGGCAGGTCGGCTTTCGCGTCATATAAAAGAGACGCAATATCGTACTGGAGGGCGCCTTTGCGGCCGCCCTGATAATCCAGGAAAAACGGCTGGCCGTTAGGCAGCATGATGTTTCGGGATTGGAAGTCGCGATAGAGAAAAAAATCGCGGCCGGCGCTGAGAAGAAATTTAGTGAGGCTTCTGAAATCGTCTTCGAGGGCCTGCTCGTTAAAAGGGATACCCGCGAGTCGCAGGAAGTAATACTTAAAATAATTCAAATCCCACGCTATGGATTGGCGATCGAAGCTGGAGCGCGGATAACACACTTTGTAATTCAGATCGCGACCCGCTTCGACTTGAAAGCGCGGCAACACGGCTACTACCTGACGGTACGCGGCGATGGCCTCGGGTGCGATGATTGCGCCTTGACGATGTGCGGAAAGAAATTCAAACAGAGTTGCGTCGCCGAGATCTTCTTCCAGATAGGCACCCTGGGTTAAATCCTCGCCATAAATCTCGGGTACGGGCAGGCCGTGGCGGCGAAAATGGCGAGAGAATTCCAGGAAGGCGATATTTTCTTCGCGGACGTTATAAAGAATGCCAATTGCGCTGAGTATATCGCTCGAGAGACGAACGATTTTGCGGCCCGATCCTCCTAGCTGGCCCTGAAGCGGCTGCACTCGCTCGACGGGCGTGTGAAAATGGCGCTCAAAGAGTGTTTTGAGAACTTCCATGAAATAAAGGGTGGGCAATTCGCTGCCGTCATTAAAGATAGCATCTGGCGCTACCACCGGTCGTTGCGCGACTCTCGCCGGAGTTGCGGCTGGCGGGAAATTCTTGTCCCTAATCTTTGTCTTTGCGCAAGTTCGCGGCGGGGACTTAGGCTGCCGCTTCGGACATCAATTCTGTTTGCAGAGTTGCGGTTTCCCTGGCTCCGGTGCGTTGCAGAAGTTGAATAGCCCAATTCGTCCTGGCAGCTTCGGCACAGGACACGTAGATAAGGGCGCCGCGGCGGTGAAGTTGATCCTCGAAGCGTTCGGCTTCGAATTCGGGGAAGCCGAGGGCCACAAGAGTCCTAGAACTGGCGCATAAAGCGGGTGAATCCATGGCCGCCATCATGGCCTGGAAGAAAGCCCTGGAACGGGCAAAGAAACCGACGGTGGGTATCAAGACCGCGCCGAAGTCGGAAAGCCAACCGATCATGCCGGCGCTGAGCACGGTCTTTCGCGTGGGATCAAGGATGCGCGCGTCACGAACGACGGTGGAAATGGGATGGGTGGGGGAGAGCATTACGCAGATATCTTCATTGCCAAAGCCAGCTTGATTCAGTGTGCTTATCACTTCGCGTAGAGCAACGTCCTGGGAGTAGATCCCGTAGGCGGCTGGCTTGTTTAGAGGCATGATTGGTCTCCAGAATCGCTGCCGAGAGGAATACTCTTCCTGTGAAGTCCAGCGCAGGTTCGCAACGCTTCCACACCAGTTGAGCACAGCGATTAGGGGAAAATACAGTACTGCGCAGGAAGTTGGCACTAGGGTTAATCCTGTAGGCTGGCGGGCCCATTTCCTAAGCAGAAGGGGCTGTCGAGTCGAATCGGCAATCTTTCTGCGAACGCGAGGATCTGGCGAAGGTCGTCAAATGCCCTTCCTGTGGGGCCAATACAGGAAACACCCTAGAGTCAAAATCGTGACCGTCGTGTTACCTAATTAAAGCGGTCCGGGGATTCCCGTAGTTTTCATCTACAGTCGCGTTTTGATCGACGTCAGCCTATTCGGCTGCGGCTAAATGGGTTCTTCGCGGGGACAGAGTCGGACCGAGGCTCTATCACGACTCAGGTTTCTCCTTCTTTCCTGAAGAGGGAACATGCAAGGCAAAACGGGGGATGCATGAAGAGAAGTAATAGGAATGCTACGACGGCGGTCGCTAACGGCGAGTCGGATGCCAGTCATCGGGGCGTTGGAACGGCTGTGGCAAATGGCGAGGCGAACCGCGGGAATGGCAATGGCGACCAACACGGGCAGAGCGGCGAGATCGGTGTCCAACCCGCCGATGGCGTTTCGTCTGAGTTGACGGCGATTTTAGCCAGCCTGCAGACGATGCGAGATGGAGAGTTCTCTGTGCGGCTACCGGGATCGTGGACCGGATTGCCGGGGAAAATTGCCGATACCTTTAATGAAATTGTTGCGGCAAACCAGCACATCGCGCTCGAGTTGAAGCGTGTCGGGCAGGTGGTCGGTAAAGAAGGCCGAACGCGCGAGCGCACGCGCTTTCATCAGTCGCGGGGCGCGTGGGGCGAGATGGAAGTTTCGGTCAACACGCTGGTTGAAGACCTGCTTCGTCCTACCGCTGAAGTTACGCGCGCTATTGCAGCGGTCGCACAGGGCAATCTGACACAAACGGTGCGGTTGGACGTGGATGGGCGTCCGCTGGAGGGCGAGTTCTTGCGGTCCGCGAATATTGTGAACACGATGATTCAGCAGTTGGGCGTGTTCACGGCGGAAGTGACGCGCGTGGCGCGCGAAGTCGGAACCGACGGCAAACTCGGCGGCCAGGCGCTGGTTCCGGGCGTGGCAGGCACGTGGAAAGATCTTACGGATTCGGTTAACTCGATGGCCAGCAACCTTACTGGCCAGGTGCGTAACATCGCAGAAGTGGCGACCGCCGTGGCTAGCGGCGACTTGTCGCGCAAAATCACGGTTGACGTACGCGGCGAAATTCTTCAGCTCAAAGAAGCCATCAACACGATGGTGGATCAGTTGCGATCATTTGCGTCGGAAGTCACGCGCGTGGCTCGCGAAGTGGGAACGGACGGCAAACTTGGCGGACAGGCGGTCGTCGTCGGCGTGGCCGGTACGTGGAAGGATCTTACGGACTCGGTCAACGCTATGGCCGGCAACTTGACAGCCCAGGTGCGCAACATCGCCGAGGTGACAACGGCTGTAGCCCGCGGCGATTTGTCGAGAAAAATTACGGTTGACGTGAAGGGGGAAATTCTCGAACTCAAAGACACCATTAACACGATGGTGGATCAGCTGAACGCGTTCGCCGGCGAAGTGACGCGCGTGGCGCGCGAAGTGGGAACCGAAGGGAAACTCGGTGGACAGGCGCAGGTGCCGGGCGTCGGCGGAACTTGGAAAGATCTTACGGATAACGTCAACTTCATGGCCAGCAACCTTACCGGACAGGTGCGAAATATTGCTGAAGTGGCTACGGCGATTGCGAATGGCGATCTTTCTCGCAAGATCACGGTCGACGTGCGCGGCGAAATTTTGCAGCTGAAAGAAACGCTCAATACGATGGTCGATCAGCTCAACCGTTTCGCTGGCGAAGTTACGCGCGTGGCCCGCGAGGTGGGCAGCGAAGGCCGCCTCGGCGGACAGGCCAACGTGCCGGGAGTCGCCGGAACGTGGAAGGATCTTACCGACTCGGTGAACTCGATGGCCGGCAACCTTACCGGCCAGGTACGTAACATCGCCGAAGTAACGACGGCCGTCGCCCGCGGCGATTTGTCGCGCAAAATCACGGTCGACGTGAAGGGTGAAATTCTCGAACTGAAAAACACTATCAACACGATGGTGGATCAGCTCAACGCGTTCGCAGGTGAAGTTACACGTGTGGCTCGCGAAGTCGGAACCGAAGGCAAACTGGGCGGACAGGCGCAGGTGCCGGGCGTCGCCGGTACGTGGAAAGATCTTACGGATAACGTGAACTTCATGGCCAGCAACCTTACTGGCCAGGTGCGTAACATCGCTGAAGTCGCAACCGCTGTGGCCCGTGGCGATTTGTCGCGCAAGATCACAGTCGACGTGAAGGGCGAAATTCTCGAACTGAAAGACACCATTAACACGATGGTCGATCAGTTGCGATCGTTCGCATCGGAAGTTACGCGCGTGGCTCGCGAAGTGGGTACGGACGGCAAACTCGGCGGACAGGCGCAGGTGCCGGGCGTTGGCGGAACTTGGAAGGATCTCACGGACTCCGTCAACTCGATGGCCAGCAACCTCACTGGTCAGGTACGTAACATCGCCGAAGTTTCGACAGCTATCGCCAGCGGTGACCTTTCCAAGAAAATCACGGTAAACGTCAGCGGCGAAATTCTGCTGCTGAAAGAAACCATTAACACGATGGTCGACCAACTCAATGCGTTCGCGGGAGAAGTTACACGCGTGGCCCGCGAAGTGGGCAGCGAAGGCCGGCTCGGCGGACAGGCGAATGTGCCCGGGGTGGCCGGAACTTGGAAGGATCTCACGGACTCGGTGAACTCCATGGCCGGCAACCTTACTGGCCAGGTGCGAAATATTGCCGAAGTGACTACGGCTGTGGCTCGCGGCGATTTGTCGCGCAAAATCACAGTCGACGTGAAGGGCGAAATTCTCGAACTGAAAAACACCATTAACACGATGGTGGACCAGCTCAACGCGTTCGCAGGCGAAGTAACGCGCGTGGCTCGTGAAGTCGGCACCGACGGCAAACTCGGAGGACAGGCGCAGGTACCGGGGGTCGCCGGTACGTGGAAAGATCTCACGGACAACGTCAACTTCATGGCCAGCAACCTTACTGGCCAGGTGCGTAATATCGCCGAGGTCGCTACGGCTATTGCGAATGGCGATCTCTCCAAGAAAATCACGGTTGACGTGCGCGGCGAAATCCTGCAGCTCAAGGAAACGCTGAACACGATGGTCGAGCAGTTGCGATCGTTCGCCGCCGAAGTAACGCGCGTGGCTCGCGAAGTGGGTAGCGAAGGGCGACTCGGCGGACAGGCCAACGTCTCGGGCGTGGCCGGTACGTGGAAGGATCTTACGGATTCGGTGAACGCCATGGCCGGCAACCTTACTGGCCAGGTGAGAAACATCGCCGAAGTCACTACGGCCGTGGCGCGCGGCGATTTGTCGCGCAAGATCACGGTCGACGTGAAGGGCGAAATTCTCGAACTCAAGAACACCATCAACACGATGGTTGATCAGCTCAACGCGTTCGCGGCCGAAGTAACGCGCGTAGCGCGCGAAGTTGGTACCGAAGGCAAGCTGGGCGGGCAGGCGCAGGTGCCGGGCGTGGCCGGAACGTGGAAGGATCTTACTGACAACGTGAACGTCATGGCCGCCAACCTTACCGAACAGGTGCGCGGCATTGTGAAGGTCGTAACGGCCGTCGCCAACGGCGAACTTACTCAGAAGCTGACGGTGAACGCGAAGGGCGAAGTTGCGGCGCTTGCGGAAACGATCAACAACATGACCGACACGCTGGCTACGTTCGCCGATCAGGTTACAACGGTGGCCCGCGAAGTGGGCGTGGAAGGGCGGCTCGGCGGACAGGCTAACGTGCCCGGCGCGGCCGGCACGTGGAAGGATCTCACCGGCAACGTCAACCTGCTGGCCGATAACTTGACCAACCAGGTGCGCGCGATCGCAGAGGTTGCGACGGCCGTCACTAAGGGCGATCTAACTCGGTCGATTCAGGTGGAAGCGAGCGGCGAAGTGGCGGAACTGAAAGACAACATCAACACGATGATTGATAACCTCCGCCTAACGACCGATCGCAATACCGAACAGGATTGGCTCAAAACGAACCTGGCTCGCTTCACGGGCATGTTGCAGGGGCAGCGCGATCTGACAACGGTCGGGCGCATGCTTCTGTCGGAACTGTCTCCTCTGGTCAATGCGCAACAAGGCGTCATTTACCAGATGGGATCGGAAGAATCGGCGGAGATGGTGCTGCTCTCGGCGTTTGCCGGGGACGGCGAAGATGGGCATCTGCGGCGATTGAAACTTGGCGAAGGGCTAGTTGGACAATGCGCGGCGGAGAAACGGCGAATGCTGATCTCGGAGTTGCCGCCTAACACGATTGCGATTCGATCGGGATTGTTCGAAGCGGTTCCGCAAAACGTTATCGTTCTGCCGGTGCTCTTCGAGGATCGCGTGAAGGCAGTTATCGAACTCGCGTCGCTGAGTAGCTTTACAACGTCGCATCTGGCGTTTCTCGAACAGCTGACGGCGAGCATCGGCATCGTGCTCAACAGTATTGAAGCCACGATGCAGACGGAAGGGCTGTTGAAGCAATCGCAACAGCTGGCTACCGAACTCCAGATGCAGCAGAAAGAATTGCAGCAGACCAACGAGCAACTGGCGCAAAAAGCGCAACAGCTCGCCGAACAGAACGTTGAAGTCGAACGCAAGAACCAGGAAATCGAGCAAGCACGCCGCGCCTTGGAAGAGAAGGCAAAAGAGCTCGCCCTTACTTCCAAATACAAATCGGAATTCCTGGCCAATATGTCGCACGAGTTGCGCACACCGCTCAACAGCATTCTGGTGCTGGGACAGCAGCTCAGCGACAATCCGGATGGCAACCTCACGCCAAAGCAGGTCGAGTTCTCGCGCACCATTCATGGCGCGGGAACGGACTTGCTCAACCTGATCACCGATATTCTCGATCTGTCGAAGATCGAATCGGGAACGGTGTCGGTGGAAGCGGAAGAAGTCTTCGTTTCCAACCTGCTCGACATGGTGGAACGTCCGTTCCGCCACGAGGCGGAAAATCGGCGCCTCAATTTCGAGGTGAGCACAGATCCGAACCTGGCTCCGAGCGTGGTCACGGACTCGAAGCGCTTGCAGCAGGTGTTGAAGAACCTGCTGTCGAACGCCTTCAAGTTCACCGAACAGGGAGGCGTCAAGCTGTCGGTATCCGTGGCGAAGGACGGGTGGAGCGAAGATCACCCGATTCTTGGAAATGCGGCGACGGTCGTGGCTTTCGCGGTTGCGGATACGGGCATTGGTATACCGCTGGAGAAGCAGAGAATCATATTCGAAGCCTTCCAGCAGGCCGATGCGGGTACCAGCCGCAAGTTCGGCGGCACGGGTCTGGGGCTCGCAATCAGCCGCGAACTGGCCAGCCTGCTCGGAGGAGAAATCCAGCTGCGCAGCGCGCCGGGCGTGGGTAGCACCTTTACTCTCTATCTGCCGCAGACTTATGTGGGCGCGTCGGCGAGCCGTTCTTCGGGAACGGATCAGAGATCGTCCGCTTCACCTTCGGCACCCTCGATCGTCCGAATGCCGGAACGGCCAGTGGTCGAGAGCATTGCCGATGACCGAAAGAATCTTCAGCCGGGCGATGCAGTCTTGCTGATTGTTGAGGACGATGTTCATTATGCTCGCGTGTTGTGCGACCTCTCTCGCGACCGGGGATTTAAGGTACTGGTGGCGACACGCGGCGCAGAGGCGCTGGAGTTAGCACGCGAATATCAACCGACTGCTGTCTCGCTGGACGTGTTCCTGCCCGACATGCTGGGATGGACGGTGCTGAATCACTTGAAGCAGGATCCGGCGACGCGGCACATCCCGGTGCAGATGCTGACTCTGGATGAAGACCGGCATCACGGCCTGGCGCGAGGGGCCTTTGCCTTTGTGACCAAGCCAACCACGCAGGAGGGAATCGAAGCGGCGCTGACGCGGATCAAGCAGTATGCAACTCCGCGGCGGAAGCGCTTGTTGGTTGTAGAGGACAATGCGGCGGAGCAGTTCACCATTCGCGAGCTGCTGGGATATGAGGACATCGATATCACGGTAGTTTCAACTGGATCGGAGGCGCTCGCCGCCGTCCACGAGGAGAATTTTGACTGTGTTGTGCTCGATCTGCGTTTGCCTGATATGTCCGGATTCGATGTATTGGAGAAGTTCCGCGACACGCCGGTGCTGAGTGATCTGCCGGTGGTGGTGTTCACCGGTAAGGAGCTCTCACCCGACGAAGACGCGCGGCTGCATAACCTGGCGCGCAGCGTGGTGGTGAAAGGAGTCGAGTCGCCGGAGCGACTGCTGGATGAGACGGCGCTGTTCCTGCATCGCGTGGTGGCGGACCTGCCGATCGAAAAGCAGAAAATGCTCGACCGGCTGCACAGCACAGATGACGCCCTCGCCGGGAGAAAGGTGCTCGTGGTCGACGACGACGTGAGAAACATCTTCGCGCTGAGTAGCGTCCTGGAGCGGCGAGGCATGACCGTTCTTACGGCCGGCACGGGCCGCGAAGCGATTGCCACGCTTGAGTCCACACCCGATGTGGCAATTGTGTTAATGGACATCATGATGCCGGAAATGGACGGTTATGAGACGATGCAGGTAATACGGCGCAAGTCTGCGCTTCGCCGCTTGCCCATCATCGCTCTGACGGCAAAAGCGATGAAGGGCGATCGTGAGAAATGTCTGGAGGCGGGCGCGTCAGAATATCTGGCGAAGCCGGTCAACACAGAGCAACTGCTTTCGGCACTTCGCATGTGGCTGCACCGGTAAGGGAGTTTACTGGATATTCGGTTGGGCGTAAGTTGAGGGTTGTGATGGGATCGTTGCCACGGAGAAACCGATGACCACGAAGGAAAAGATCAATATCCTGATGGTGGACGATCAGCCCGCCAAGTTATTGAGCTATGAGGTCATGCTGGGAGAATTGGGCGAGAATCTGATCCAGGCGACGTCCGGGAAAGAAGCCCTTGAACATCTGCTGAAGACTGATGTTGCTGTCGTGCTGATGGATGTAAGCATGCCCGAGCTCGACGGCTTCGAGTTGGCGACGATGATCCGCCAGCACCCGCGCTTTCAGAAGACGGCAATTATCTTTATCTCCGCCGTCCATCTGACGGACCTTGACCGTCTCAAGGGATACAAGCATGGAGCGGTGGATTATATTTCCGTTCCCGTGATTCCGGAGCTTCTGCGGGCGAAGGTCAGCATCTTCGCCGAATTGCATCGCAAAACTCGCCAACTGGAAGCACTAAATCAAGAACTGGAGCGGCGGGTCGCTGAGCGAACGGAAGAGTTGGAAAGCAAGGCGCAAGCCTTGCTGGGGCTCAATCGCGAACTGGCGCAGAAGAACCAGGAGCTTGACGCGATTGTGCGAACCGCTCCCGACATTATTTTCAGCAAACAGTCGGACGGCGCCAGAGATTACATCAGCGATCGATTTTTTGAATTTACCGGGGCCGATTCAGATAAAGCGATTGGTCTGGGGTGGTGGGATTACGTGCATCCCGACGATCGTGAGCGCAGCATGAAGCATTGGATGGATTCCGATCGAGAGGGAACGAATTACGAATCGGAATATCGCATGCACGGGAGGGACGGCGAATACCGATGGTTTCGCTCGCGCGCGGTACCAATCCGGGATGACGAAGGAAACGTCATCAAGTGGTATGGAACTTGTTCTGACATCCACGACAGCAAGCTGCTGGAGCAATCGATACGAGACAGCGCGGCGGAATTAGAGAAGATGGTGGATGACCGGACCGCCGCCCTGCGCCGACTGTCGGTCCGGCTTATGACCATGCAGGACGAGGAGCGACGGCGTATTGCGCGGGACCTACATGATGGACTGGGACAAGAACTGGCTGTCGCGAAGATGGTGTTGGACAAAACAGCGCAGCGGAAGCCAGCGGGAGCTGAGCGGCAGTCCTCGATAGAAGCCAGCGACATTATCGATCGCGCGATTCAGCAGGTGCGCAGCCTGTCGCACCTTCTTCATCCACCTCTGCTCGATGAAGTCGGCCTGATTTCAGCGCTGCGCTGGTACCTCGAGGGTCTAACCGAGCGCAGCGGGATTGAGACTTATCTCGATGTTCAGCCCAGCGACTTTCCACGGCTGGCGTCGGATGTGGAGACGGCGATCTTTCGTATTATCCAGGAGGCGCTGACGAACGTCTTCCGCCATGCTGAGGCGCGTAATGTGTGGATTGGGCTGAACCAAAGGGAAGATGCGACCGTCATCACGGTGCGCGACGACGGCAAAGGAATCGAGCCGAGAGTTGCGGAGCTGCAACCCGATAGTGTCGGAATCGGCATTGGCGGGATGAATCAGCGAGCCAAGGAATTTGGCGGAGAACTGCGTTTGATCAATACGAATCCCGGAACATTGGTTGAACTGGTAGTTCCTTTTAGCAAGAGCGTCTCGCGAGAAGTTGCCGTGCTCAATGCGCGAGACTGACGAACTACTTTTCTCGCCTGTCTAAGCTGATCCCCTAGGTGATTCTCCTCGAAGGCCGTTTCCTGCGTAAAAGGCGGTGCGAATTTTTCACGTTCTTCCAGAGATGAGCACCGCGCAAATACAGTGCGCACCGTATTGAGGGCCCTGGCATAGGCGGCTATTCTGAGTTCCTCGATACGAAGCCCTCCATTAGCAGGTGCCGGGTCCGCGGGAGGATTCGGCGCCTGCCCCTTCCAAAGAAGCACATATCAGTGAATCCAAATTGAACATCCGTCGCGGGAGATTGTCGCCGGCGTAAACCGCTCAACCGTATGGCGCATCTTAAATGTGTCCTAAGAAATGAACAGTGAACCGGCGACACGAAGATACACATCGCGAAACAGAGGCACAGAAAACGAGCAGAGTGGAACCAAGAAGGAGCGCCAATGTCGAACCAGGAAAGTGTTAGTTATGCCGCCCGTGCACCATTCGCACCCGCAGCGGCTGGCCAAGGCCGTTCACGAGTGGCCAGTGACGCGGATCGATCTTCGTTGATGTCGAACGTCGGGCCGGACGCGATTTGGGGCCACTACAATAACTATCGCTCGAATGGACTGGCTGTGTCGGCGGTGGTGCATGCAGTCCTGATCGGGTTAATTCTGGTGGGCGCCACGTTCCATTCACAAATCGCGCAGAAAATACAACCGCACGAAACGGTGACTCTGATCGCGCCGTCGCCAGACACCTACACATTGGCGCCAGCGAAGAAAGAGGTTGGCGGCGGCGGCGGCGGCGGCGAGCATGCGAAACTGGAGGCGCCCAAGGGAAAGTTGCCGAAGATGGCGATGACGCAGATTACGCCGCCGTCGATCGTCGTGCGCAATGAGAAGCCGAAACTGGCGGTCGAGCCCACGGTGGTCGCTCCTCCACAGATACAGGTTGCGGAAAATCACATGCCGACTCTGGGTGATCCTAAGAGTGTGCTTCCGTCGGCGCCGCCGTCGAATGGAATTGGCTCGGGAGGCGGAATCGGTTCAGGGACTGGCGGTGGTGTCGGAGTGGGTCATGGGCCGGGTGTTGGCCAAGGCACTGGCGGTGGAATTGGCGGAGGAGTGTTCAAGGTTGGCGGCGGAATCTCGGCGCCCAAGCCGGTTTCTACGCCTGAGGCGCAGTACACGGAGGACGCGCGCAACGCCAAAACGCAAGGCACCTGCATTCTATGGTTAATCGTCGACACCGAGGGACATCCGCGGGACATTCGCGTGGTTCACGGACCGGGACACGGGCTGGAAGCGAAAGCCGTGGAAGCGGTGAAGCAATGGCGCTTCGAGCCGGCCATGAAGGATGGCAAGCCGGTCAATGTGCAGATTAGTGTAGAAGTGGGATTCAAGCTGTATTAATCCATAGGTATTGCCGGAGCGGGATTCTACAGAGCACTCCGGCAAGATCTGAAGGATTCGCTGTAGGCTGCGGTTGTTTCGGCATTCGGATTTGTTAGCGCAACCCGACGCAACGGAAAAAGTTTCACGGTTTTACCCCGCAAGTGGAAAAAGTTGCGCGGTTCTCCTCTTGAAAATAATTAGTTCTCATCTGAAAAACCGATTCCAGTACAGCGAGGCTTGCAGTCAATTACAGAGCCAACCCGATACGACGAACGCGCCATTTTTTCTAATCTCTTATTGAAAGCTGACTGCTCCCGAAATCTACAAGAGCAATAAGCGTCGAAGGAGAGACTACCGTGGCGACTTGCGTAATTTCCGCGACAGCACCGAACGTGGTTCCAAACGTGATTCCCGAGGTTCCTGCCAAGAAACAGGCCAGCTGGGACGATTCCCAGCGCACCCTTGTTCAGCGCGCGCAAGAGGGCGACGAGCAAGCCTTTGCTACTTTATTCCAGATGCATCAGAAGCGCGTCTACTCCGTGTGTCTTCTGATGACCAAGGATGTTGCCGAAGCGGAGGATCTTACTCAGGAAGCGTTCCTTCAGGTTTTTCGCGCCATCGGCAGTTTCCGAGGCGACGCGGCATTCTCCACCTGGCTTTACCGGGTGGCGGTGAATACCGTGCTGATGAAGCTTCGCCGCCGGAAATCTCCCCCGGCCATTTCTCTTGACCAGCCCGTGTCGCCGGATTCGAACGTGCGTCGCGACTTCGGTCAGAATGACCCTGCTCTGTCGGGCGCGATTGACCGCATTGCGTTGCGCCGCGCGATCCAGGAGCTCCCTGAAGGCTGCCGCACGGTTTTTGCCCTGCACGAGGTCGAGGGCTATCAACATCACGAGATCGCACAACTGCTGGACTGCTCGATCGGGAACTCCAAGTCGCAACTCCACAAAGCGAAGCTGAAAATGCGCGACCTGCTGTTTCCGAAGAAGAAAGCGATTCGACGCCGGCAGGCGTTGCAGGTTTCGGAGGAAACCGGCGTCTCCCACAACGATGGCTTGAGTGATTTCTCTCCGTCGTACAGCACCGCGAGCGAATAGCTAAGGAGTTCGGACCAAACCGGTTTGTGAGGTTCAATGTCGGTAGCGTTAGGGGCCATTCTAGTAGTTGAGCCAGACAGCGGGAAGGCCTTCGCGAACATAGGGGGGCCCGATGCCACGCAGCGGGTTGAGCGCGCCGATTTTCTTGCCAGCGGTCCTTTGACGTGCGTGGAGATTCTAGGACGATCGGTGGTGGAACGGACGATCGAGCGCTTCGTGAAAGCCGACGTGGAAGCGATTGTGGTTCACGTGCAAGCAGACGCAGTTGGCCTGCTTCCTTCGTTCCGGAGTTCTTTTGACAATGTCGACATACGGGTTTCGGACGACGTATGGACGGGAGTGGGACAGGCGCTGCAAGAATTTTCGGGCAAGGGGATCGACTATGCATTCGTCTGCAGGGTGAATGCGTACATGGAAGCCGATCTCATCGATCTCTTTCAGTTCCACCGGCAGACGAGGCAAACGGTGACTCGCGCTTCCGATGGCGAAGGATTTCTCGATTTGTGGATATCCGCCTGCAATGAGCCAGCGCAGGCCATGTTCTCCGATCCGGAGACCGCCCCGAGGACGGGGAAGGACGGGGGCTGGCCCATGACGTATTTCGTCAAGGAATATGTCAACCGCCTCGCGCATCCTCGAGACCTGCGGCGGTTGGTTGGTGATGCGTTTCGCAGGCGCTGCGAGGTGGTTCCGGTGGGCCGTGAAATCAGGCCGGGGGTGTGGGTCGATGACGGGGTACAGATCGACAAGAGGGCACGCATCGTGGCCCCAGCGTATCTGGGCTGCAAATCCATTATCAGGGAAGACACTTTAATCACGCGGTTCAGCAATATTGAAAGCTTTTCATACGTGGACTACGGAACGGTGATCGAGGACAGTTCAATACTTACGAATACGTATGTCGGGATATGGCTGGATATGTGTCACGCAGTTGTGCAAGGCAACCAGCTTTTGAATCTGGCGCACAACGTCTCGCTGGAGATCGCCGACCCGAGTTTGATCCGGGCAAACCTGGCGGTTAAGAAAGAGGCGAAGGGCAGTCTCGCCATGATCGGTTGCGCCTGAGGCGAGCTCCGGCTGGGCCGCAGCAGGGAGAGGTAAGAAGCGGTGGTTCAACAAAGCACACAGCTCGGGGGAAGATCGCGAACTGAGTGCCAATTTTATACAAGGGGTGAACGACAATGCATAAAAGTGGGCCCGTGATCATAATGCAGCTGCCGGAAAGATTGAACCATCGGGACGTGCAAACTTTTTCGGCTGAAATTCAGCCAATCCTTGAATGTGACCGTCCCCGAGTCGTTCTGGACTGCTCACTGGTCCAATACATGGACAGCACCGGAGTCGAAATGCTGCTTCGCTGCGTGCAGGAGGGTATGAAGCGCGACGGAGACTTGAAGCTGGCAGCGGTTTCGCCAGCGGCGGCCGTGATTCTGGAACTGATGCGGGTCGACCGGTTGTTCGAAACCTTTGAGACTACGGACGAAGCGGTGCAGAGCTTCCACGCCTTTACGATGCCGGTGATACCGCAAAACGAGCCCGTGCCCGGCGTTTACGGCGCGTTTGCGGATATGAAGGCCGCCAGTTAGCCAACCATGAGCCGACTCGATTTTGGTTGTTGGAGTGACAACGTAAGACGGGAAGGCGGGAGATACCAATGATGCTACGGCATAAAGTCCTCGCTCATATGGTCGGGAGCGGGTTGCTCCTTTGGTCGTCGTTCGGCGAAGCGTTGCCCGCCTTCGGACAGCAAACATCTGCGGATGATCACGGGCAGTCTAGCGCTCAATCCATTTCAACCGTGCTGCCAGGTACAGCGAGCCCATTGCCGGATAGCCCGGGCGCAACAGCTGGCCAGTCCAGTTCTGAAAAACAGCCGCTGGGAACAGAGACACTAGCCCAAAGCCAGGCGCCACCCGATTCTCCGCCTACTCCCCAAAGGCCGGTGGGCACGGCTGCTGCGGAGGCTCCGTACGTGAGTGGGGTCGCGGCATCCCAACCGGCGGGCGTGGCCATTGCGCCGGCAAAACAGCGCCGGCTCCGAACCATTCTGATAAGGACGGGCGTAATCATTGGCGCGGGCGTGGCCATCGGAACCGTGGTTGCGTTGAGCGAGGCAACATCAAGCAAGCCGCCAGGAGCGCACTAATCCCGATGAGCATCTCGTGGGAAATTTTCTCGACCACGCCGGAACGGGCCGTGAAGATCATAACCTTCTCCGGAATCGATGGCGCCGGCAAGAGCACGCAAATCGAGGCACTCAAGAACCAACTCGAACAGAGCGGCTTGCAGGTTAAGCTCCTGACCTTTTGGGACGACCTTGTAGTTCTGCCCAAATTTCGAGAATCTGTCAGCTATAAGGCATTCAAAGGCGATCGCGGAATTGGAAGTCCGGCGAAGCCATTGAACCGGCGCGATAAGAATGTTTCGTCTTGGCCGGTCATGGCGGCGCGATTTTTTCTTTACTTGGCGGATGCTTTAAATCTCGCGCTGAAAGTCAGTCGACTCCAGGCGAGCGACTTGGATGTGGTGATCTTTGATCGGTATATCTATGATGAGCTTGCGAATGTGCCGCTGAATCGCTGGCCGTCGCGGACCTTCGTACGCCTGGTGCTGAAGCTGATCCCGAGGCCCGATATTGCATTCCTGATTGACGCCGATCCTGTTTTAGCGCGGGCGCGGAAGCCCGAATATCCTCTCGAATTTCTTGTCCGAAATCGTGAGTCTTACCTTGCGTTAAGCCGATGGAGTGGCCACATGGCTATTATCGATCCGCTGTCCGTGGAAGCGACGAAAGCCAAAGTGGCGGCGGCGCTGGCAAAGCAACTGCCGCCGGCGCGCCTTTCTACAATGTCGCCGCTTCAATGGTAAAGGTTTGTCAGTTTAAACCTTGAACGCCCCACTCCCCTTGTTACGCATCTAATTAATAAATTTCGAGTTACTAGATTTCTAATTAACGTTTCGCGCTTATAACAGCAACATCTTTCGGCGCTAGCTCATCGAAACTAGATCGTTTGTTAGGCGGGAGAAAGAATGAAGATTTGTCTGGTGACCAGTTTTCCGCCGAGCCACGGGGGACTCAGTGAGTATGGGCTTCATATTGCGCAGGAGTTGCAGCGCAATCCGTTTTTGAGCCTCACGATTCTCGCCGATAAGATCGATGGCGGCGAGCCCGAACTACCGGAATTCAGCGTGCAACGCTGCTGGTCGTTCGATGATGCGGCAAGCGTGGGCCGCATCGTCAAGGCAATTCGCGAACTGAAACCGGATGTGGTCTGGTTTAATTTGCTATTCAGCACATTCGGTCGCAACCCGCTGGTTGCTTTTTCGGGCCTGATGACGCCTCTGCTCGCACGGTTGAACGGCTGCTATACGCACGTCACGCTTCATCACCTGATGGATACGGTCGACCTGCAGGATGCGGGCGTTCGTTTTGCGCGAACGTATCGTTTGGCTGGAGCCGTGGCTACGAGAATTCTGCTGATGTCAAATTCGGTTTCGGTGCTGATGCCGGGGTATCGCAAGATACTGGCGGAAAAGTATGGCAGCGATAACGTGCATGTACGGTCGCATGGCATTCTGACGCGCCGTCCGGAGCCGCCTGACTTCACGCGGCGTGGAAATCCGGAACACCGAATTCTCGCGTTCGGCAAGTGGGGTACGTATAAGCGCCTGGAACTGATGATCGAAGCCTTCGATACGATCGTTCGTAAAGTGCCGAATGCGAAACTCGTCATCGCGGGAGGAAATCATCCAAATGCGCGCGGCTATGTTGAGTCTCTGAAGGAAAAGTGGGCGTCGAATTCGAGAATTGAATTCACGGGCTACGTTCATGAGGAAGACCTGCCCAATCTTTTCCAGACGTCGTCCGTGGCAGTGATGCCGTATTCCTCGTCGGCCGGTTGCAGCGGGGTCGCGCATCTGGCCTGCGCCTATGGCGTGCCCATCGTATGCGCAGATCTGCCCGACTTTCGGCAGATGGCCGAAGGCGAAGAGTTGGCCATGGGTTTTTATAAGCCCGGCGATGCGGGCGATCTCGCCAACGGCTTGATCCGTTTTCTCGAAGATCCCGTGCAGCAGCAGGCGATGGCGTATCAGAATTTTTCAGCGGCATTGCGTATGACAATGCCCAACATTGTGCAGAAATATCTTCGCCATTTCGAGTTGCAACAGCGCATGCAGGCTTTGAAATATGTGGCGCGGGTACGCCGTTTGCCGAACTGGATGCCGTCGAAATCGCTGCTCTTGCGGGCGATAACGCGAGATTCGCTCAGCTGGTTTTATCGTTCGGCCCTGCCTCGCACTCCATTCAATTCCCGCGATGGAAATGGTCTATTGAACGGTAACGGTAACGGTCGTGGAGAGTTGCATGGGAGTGGAACTCCCGTTAACGGAAATGGAGTAGGTGCTCGGAGCGGCAGCGGCCTGAGTCGTGGAGCTTACACCTCCGCAGGAAATGGCAACCATGCTAATTCCGATCGCAGCGAGGAGGGCCACACGGCGCAGCAGGTAGCGGCCTTGCAAACCGCGGCGCCGGAAGCTGCCGATGAACGCGAGGCCGGTTATTCCGATGGGCAGCAGGAGGCTGGCATAGAGCGCATTCCCTCTGCGCTCGGAATGCATGCCGACAACGGGAGCGGCGGAAATGGTAAGGGTGGAAATGGCGCTGCTCGCACCGGGAGTAATGGTGACCGGAGAGAAGGAGCAGCTTAGCGAACTGGGAAGGCCGGCGCAAGAGAGTGCTATGGCATCGTTAAAGGCTCCGGATTGCGGCGTCGCGGTGACAGTCAGTGTGGCGGATTGGCCGGAGGCAATTGTAAGTTTTCCCGGGGAAGCTTCGAAAGTGACGGGATTGGGCCCACTTCCGCCACAGGCCGGCGAGTAACTTACCGCGCCCGTCATGTAATTCGACGTGGTGGGCTTGCCTACCGACTGCACCAACAATTGATACGTTCCTGCCGGAATCGGATAACTACATAAGTTAAGCGAGTGAATGCCGGGGGCGACCTCGGCAAGCTGCATGAGATTCTGACCGTCCGTGCTTATATAGACGTTGTAAGAATCGATCGTGTTCTCGTTCCCGCTGATCGTCCATTGCAAGGCTCCAGAGGACTGGGTGGCGGCGACGGTGAAGCAGTTACTGATACCCGACTCGATCTCGGTGCCCTCCTCGTAATCGTTCCAGGTTACAAGTTGCAGGTCGGGTAGCGGATTGCCGGAATTGTAGAGGCCATTAATTTCAGAGAACGTCTGCAACCATGTCTGACCACATTGCTGTGACATGATTCGATCGGATCCCCATGAAGCCAGCGTGTCGTTGAATCCTTTATAGGTCGCGCCTATGGTCTGTTCGCTCGGAAACGACATTCCTGTGTCGTAGAAGCTGGTGAGATAACTCATCCCGTAGTCGGTGGTCGTGGGCATGACCCAGGAATAGCTTCCGTCGCTCAGCGTGTGGGTGAATCCGTTGTTATTTTGAAACAGGAAAGCCGGTTGTGTGCTGAGCGCGGCGGCGACGGCATTCCAGTCGATGGAATAGGAAAGGTCGATATTGAAATTAGTGACCATTGGCTGGCCTTCGATTCGCATGTAAGCGGGCGAAGGGAAATAGGTTTGTTCGATGTATTGCAATTGCTCGATCAGCGCTTGCTGCGGCGTGCACCCGGGGCAGGAATCCCACTTGATGGCGCCCTGGTCGACCATGATGGCAAATGTAAAGCCTGGATGATTTTCAGCCTCGGCCATTACGAGTTGAGTAGCCTGATCGATCGAATTACCGGGACCATACCAATCAATGATCACGCCGGTTATGCCGCGGCTGATCATGTCCGTCACCTGGCGCTTGATCTGCGCCGGATCGGTCGAACTGTAGCCGACATTCATGTGGTTATTCTGTCCGAACCAGAGCATCAGGTGGGCGTATATCTTCGTTGTCGCGCCGGGGTATAGAAGACGACGAATGTCGTCCTTGCTGATATTTCCCGCTCCCAGGTTGCCGTTAGATTGGCTTACGAAGGAATTAGCGGCACTGGTGTTGTTGGAAGTTTGGGCGGCGAGAGTCGTCGTCGGCACTACGTAGTTCCCTGCCAAGGACACGACCGGCAACGCGATGAGGATGGCTGCGATAACAAATTGTTTATACATCTGGCCTCAGAAGCGGGAGCGAGCCGAGGTTCGCTTTGTTAATTCAGTGCACACTTCGGCCAAGACAGAGGGAAGCGACGCCCGCCTGGAGATTCCTTTGAATTGGCCGGAAGGTTAGAAAACGGGGTCAGCTTAGCAGAGGATTATTGGTGACGGAAGGTTACTTCGGTACGGGGAACTAAAGTACTAACTCGTGATACATGAGGTTCCAGCGCACTAATAAGCGATTGACATGCGATAAGAGGAGCTCTAGTTAGTGCATGCGTTGGGCGGCGACGTTGCGCGTAGGTAGGTCAGAGGTCTGAGGTCAGATTGCAGAAGTAACCTCGTGTTAACCTCTCGCATTCCCAATAGGGTTATGGCTTCGATGGCGAAATGATGGTTACATCTTGCGCGGTGTAGCGGGTGCCGTCGAAGCGGGACTGCACGCTCACTTCGGCTCCCTGGCGCCAGTTGTCGTTAACGGAAAATTTGGAGGGATCGAAATTGATTTCGTAGGTCTTGTGGTCGGTGACAGAGTTCAGCACGAGAAGGCCCGAACGCAAGTTCACGGCGACGACCTCTCCTGCAAAAGTAAAAGTGGCGCCGGGTCGAGCGAGAATGGAGATTTCGCTCGCCACATCGTGACCGTTATTCTCAGAATCGAATTTCACATTGACCAGCGTGCCGGACTCAAGTTCGCTGGCGGAGACTACGCGTTCGCCTTGCAAGACTCGAGTAGAACCCGTGAGGCGTACGCGCATCGGTTGTGGCGAGAGCGCGTCACGCACCAGCAACTCACCTCGGCCCGAGTTGTACGAGACCACGGATCCCTGGCTCTCGCCCTGCTGCGCATTCGTATTGAAACGAATGTTGCGAGCGAAGACGGTCGAGCCGTTCAGAATTGTATCGACGTACACGCGATCACCCTTTTTCAGGTCGGTCGGGGAAGTGACCTGGCCATCGCGGTAAACCTGTGTGCGCGCGTCGAAGAGTATTTTCATGCGGCCGCCGCCAAAGGGCCGGACGGTGAGTTGATCGCGGACGCGGTCGAGTCTTTCGATGGTGCCGCCAACCAGCGTCACTTTTGATCTGGATAACGGCGGCAGATCGGGGAGAAGACTGGCGGGATCGATTGCATTGTCGGAAGCCACGTTGTCCGCGGCGGCATTATCTGCGGCGGCGTCAGAGGGCAGTGCGGCCTCTGCGGGCTTGGACGGCTCGGGCGCCGGCGCGGCGATCGTAGAAGTGGAGGGCGACAATGCTGCCGACGGTGGCACATCGGCCGGCGGAGCTTGCGCCGCCGAAGGCGGTTGGCCGGGCTGCATAGGCGCGGCTTGTCCATTGGCGACACTCGTGGCGACACCGGCCAGCGTCACGCTCAGAATACTCATCAGCAAATAGTTGCGCACGGTTCTTCCCCCGGTTCTCTCTGTCAGTTCGGTGCAGTTTAGGACTGCTATTGGATGCCGTTTTAGGGTACGAGGGTGGCTAGAGCTCACGTGAAAAAAAGCGACCAGATGACAAACAAATTCTCCGCCGCGGCATCGAATATAGGCCGAAAATGGCGTGAAAATTCAAGTGGTGAGGAATGGTGGAATGTCTTGGACTCGTTGGATCATCGTCGCTCTGGTGACAGGAGCGACTGCGGGCATAGCTCCGAGCGCGAAGGCTGGAGATCTCAAAATTACGCTGCCCAGGCGCAGCCATCTTACGCCCGTGCAGCGGTTGAACCGCGAGGGCGTGGAAGCGATAAAGAAACGCAATTACAAGAAGGCCGAAACGCTTTTCTATAAGGCCTATCTGCTCGATCCTAACGATCCTTTCACGCTCAACAATTTGGGCTACAGCTCGGAGTTGCAAGGGCAAGTCGAGCGGGCGCAGAACTTCTATGTTCTGGCGGCGAGGCAGGCTACGGATGCGATTATCGACCAGTCCACGTCGAAGCAAGTAAAAGGGCGGCCGATCAATGAAGCCCTCGCGGTCCCGGAATTGCCGCTGCAGATCAATCATGACAATGTTGAAGCGGTGCGGCTGTTGTCGCAGGGACGCGCCCCGGAAGCGGATTTGCTGTTGCAAAAGACGTTGAAAAAAGATCCCAACAATGTATTCACGCTCAATAATCTGGGTGTCGCCAAAGAGATGGAAGGTGAAACACTGGACGCGCTGCAGTACTACGGCGCTGCCGCGGATCGCCATTCTCACGCTCCTGCCGTAGTTACCATGGCGCGTGCTTGGAGAGGGAAGCCGGCCAGCGATATGGCGGCACAAAATGCCAAGGCGTTGAACCACCACATGGAGACTCACAATACTCCAGAGGCGCGAGTCGCCGAATTGAATCTGCGCGGCGTGTCTGCGGTCAACCGCAACGACCCGGCCACGGCGAATGAAGATTTCCGCAAGGCGTATGCCATCGATCCGGGCAACGCATTCGCACTCAACAATATTGGGTATGTGTCGGAGCTGGAGGGCGACCGCGAGACGGCGGAATTTTTCTACAATAGCGCGCAGAAGGCGGCGGGAGCGAACACCAAGGTCGTTCTGGCGACGCGACGCGCGGCCGAAGGTCACAAACTTCTTGAGGTGGCGGAGGACAGCGACGCCAAGGTTGAGACCAAAGTTGGCGAGGAGCGCGCGGACCGCCGACGCGAGGGAGAACCAATCCTGCTTCGTCGCCGGGATAACTCAGTTGTGCAGGAGCCGAGCAGTGCTCCGGCTAAGATATTACCGCCGACTGAAAACCACTGAGGGATTGAGCTATTTAGTCATTGGGCGATTCAAACCGTCCATTCAATTTCGGCAATGACTTAATGAGTCAATGACTTAATGAGTGAATGTCTTAATGACTCAATGTTTCAATAATTCAGGAGTCGCCTTCCATTTCGAGGAAGCGTCCTATATCCGATTCTGGATCGTAGGAGAAATAGCGCACCAGATTCTTGAAGTAGCGCATCAGGGTGTTGACGCTGGTGTAGTACCAGCAGCATTTCGTCATATCGGGCGACAAGCCGCAAACGAACTGGAAACGATTCAGGAGTACAGGAGGCTTTGACAACATGCCCGCGGCCACGCGGTGATTGCCGTCGAGAATCGTCAGCGGGCTTTTGTCTCCAGCCCCGATCAGTAGCACGGTGGGATTGACGCTGCACTCTTGAACGCCGTTGCTGACGCGGCGAAGTTTTTGAAGAAATTCGTCGTCGACAGGGCCTTCCAATTTTTGCCGTATGCGCTCGACTACATCCGTCAGATAAAAGCTGCCCCGAGCCACGCGCCGCCATTGCGCGCGCGGAAAAAAGCGAATGCGCGCAAGATCTTCGGTGGTGAGTTCGACCTCAAACCATTTCGTGTCGAGAGGCAATTCTCTCCACATGGCGCCTCGCCGCAAGAAGAGCAGCGCGCGACGCACCGCGTTCTCTTTCGGGTTGGTGATATCGGGGTGGTTGACGACCTGTTCGAACTCGCTGCGGTATCCATCAAATTCGGAATGATGGAACTCGCTCTTGAGAAAGTCGGCAATGACCTCTTCCTCGCTCAACGGGCGCAAAAGGCGCAGGCTGCCATAGGTGTTTAGAACAACGGAAGTTGCCTGATGCAACAAAAGCGGTATGAGCAGGGTCAGCAGCAACACGACCATGAGCGCCAACTGCACCACAATCACCTGATGCAGCGTCTGGTGGAAGGTATAGACGCCGAGAATGAGCATGGCGCTGAAGGCCAGCTGCAGCCAGCTCGTGTTGGCGATTTTGCGCGACATTTCGTAGGTGATGATCACCGAACTCAGTGAATACACTCCGGTGGTGATGGCGTAGAGAATGAGCAGCGAGGCCAACGCTCCATAGTTGGCTAAGGCAAAATGAGCGCCGAACAGAGTTTTCCAGAGGAAATTGGGAATCATCCACAGGCCGAAGGTGAGAACGGTCAAGATCACAAAAACCATGCCGAAGGAGAGGAACAGCACGGATCGATCTTCTTTTTCATTGGGATCGGCGGCGGCGGAAACCGGGAACATGGTATTGACCACCGACCAGGCGCACATGTTTACCAGGCGGCCGACGAGCGCGACCGCGGCGTAAAGGCCGGCTTCATCCGGCGGGAAGAAATGCTTCACCAGGATGATATCGAAGTTGTTGATGACGGTCTGGCTGGAAAAAAAAACGATTGCCTGCAGGCCCTCGCGGAAAGAACCGGGGATACGGCGGAGATTAAACCGAGCTACGCTTGGGGTAGGAAACGCGAAGAAATAAGAGACGACAATTGCCAGCACACTAGCCAGCACAGCACCTTTCACGCCCATTCCAAGACGGGTCAACAGGACTACTCCGACCAGGCGAACCAGTCCTTCCAGCATAAAGTTGATCGCCAAAGGTTTGAAGGCGTGGATTCCCTGGATATAACCGCGACGGACACCGAGTGGGATGTAGAAGACTGTGCCCAGCGCCATCAGCCTGACCAGGACAAGATCGGGCAAATTTAGATAATGAGTGAGCGCCTGGCCGAACAGGAAGATTACGAGTCCAAGGCCGATTCCCGCGGCCCAGGCGCGCTGATGCAGACTAACGAAGACTGCGATGCGATCCTCAGTCGTCGCATAGCGGGCAACGTATTTCGCGCAGACGGTCTGAAATGAGAGTGTCACCGCCGACATCAGCATCAGCATGGTGTAGACGGCGGTGGCATGGGCGAATCCAGCGGGACCGAGCAGGCGAGCAGTGGCCACGTTGTAGATCAGATTGGTAAGGCCGACAAAGCCGGATCCTGCCAGAAGCGTTAGTGTGCCGCCCAGTAATTTCGAGCGCAGCTTTTTCGTCGAGACGGCAGCACTGGCGGCGGCAGTGGCGACAACCGGACTCACCGTTCCCGAGGCGACGGCAGCCTCGTTCGCATCCTTCATATTCGTGTCGGTCTGGGTGTCGATCATGGTTGGTGTCCGGGCGCCCTGGGCAGAGTTCTAAAACAAAGTGAAGCGCACAACGGGCAGCAGTGTCGTTCTCGACGAACCGGCAAAGTCATAGAACGTTTGTTGCTGGACACCGAACGAGAGTCGGATTGGGTAAGACACCGGTACGTCGGCACTGCCATCCTTCAAACTTCGCTCAATGGGGCGCACATAAGAGATGAGAAACTCGCTCTGCGCGTTGTCGTACTCGTGATAGCCCATTCCACGGGAGAGTACGAAGGAACCTTGGGCACTCCAGCGTTGGTTGACGCGGAAGTCGAATCTGGCGCCCGGAAGCAAGGCCTGCCCGGTCACGTAGTAGGGTCCGCTCACCTCCCATGAGCGGAGGTCCTCGGCCAAAATCGCGGCCGTGATCCGGCTGCCGAATTTGTGCTGAAGGCCAATGTAGCTCGCGGTGTTGAAATATTCCCGGATCGCGGGCCGGTAGAGGAGATCGCGCACGGAATATCCGGTGATCAGAGAGGTGCTGCCCCAGGGGCGTCCGACGGTGAATTCGATGTTGGCGGAAGCGTCGCGGGAATGCAGATCCTGATCGATGAACGGACCTGTTTCCCGAACTGCGCTGCCGGTAACGGAGACCCAATTGAAGAAGGAACTAGTGGACATGTAGAGAAACTGTTTGAACAGATTCTGGCTCATGTAAACGGGAGAGACCGTGTCGCGACGGACGGTGAATTGAAGGCCACCGTTGAAGGTAATCGAGTTCGATCCGAAATGAAGCACCGGAGCGATTCCGCCGTTGAAGAACGTATCAAAGGTGTGCCGAGTCTGGATGACGTTCACGCTCGGGAACAGCAGTGTGCCGTCGGTGACACTTTCACCGACAAAGCCCGAAATTGCGGGAAGGTCGCCCATGTGGATGCGATAGTGGGACTCCGCCATGCTCTGAAAGGAATGGCGGGGAGGCGGCAGCAGCGACGGCGTGGATATCCGAAGAAGCCGGGCGTCCAGAGTGTAAACGTTGATGTCTTCGAGCACCGGCGCGAAGGATGCGTCAGGCAGAAAGCTGACCACGCGGTTGATCTGCCTGCCCTCTTCTTCCGCCAATTGATACTGCGCGGTTTGAGCGGTTTCGTTGTTATTGTTCTCCTGCCCGGCGACGGTGCTCGCCTCGGCGAATGCGGAGAGGGCGTGAACGGTATCCTGGCGCTGCCGATAGAGGTTTGCCGAGGCCATCATGTAATCGAAGTCATCGCGGAAGTCATCGGCTGGACCCAGGCTGGCCAGTTCTTCCCCGGCTTTGCTCGTCTTGCCTTCGGCAAGATAGGTGTTGGTCAAGCCGACGGCAACGTTGAGAGGGTTGGCTCCCGCGAGGCGCGCTTTGTCAAAGTAGGTTTCCGCGAGATCGAAATCATGCATGGCCAGAAAAATGTTGGCCGCTGCGAGGATGTCATCGGGTGTTACGGAAGAAGAGTCAGCGCGAGCCTCAGCAAAACCGAGCGCGATCTGGTGGCGGGCTTCATCGTAATGACCTTGCCGCAAAAACACCTGGGCCACAGCCAGGCGCACGCCGAGACGATCACCGTTCGGATCATCCAACGCGCGCGAAAATCTTTGCATAGCAGCATCTTGTTCGCCCAGGGTCAACAGAGCCTCGCCGGTGGCCATGAGAATCTCAAGCTTGTTATTGCCGTACTGTTCGGCGAGTTGAATATCTTTGTGGGCGGCCTCGCGCTCCCCTAACTTGGCATGCACCTGCGCGCGCAAGGCGTAGACCGCTGGATCGTTTGCGGAGAGCTTCGCGGCCGCCTCCAACTCGGCCATGGATTGCGGATAGTGGCGCAGGCGAAAGAGCGTGTCAGCGTAGGCGAGGCGAGTGGGCAGATCGTTGGGCTCTTCTTCGAGGGCGGCCCTATACTCGGGCTCGGCGCGAGTAAAATTCTGTTCCTGGCGATAGGCTTCCGCCCGCGCCAGATGATAGGCGTGCGATTTGCCCAGCGCCTTCTGGGCTGCTTCTAACTGGATCAGCGCGGGTTGGGGACGATGCAACTGAAGGTCGGCGTACGCTAAGCCGAGGTGAGCTTCGCCGTAATTCGGCTGCAATCGCAGGGCGGTTCGAAAGTCCGCCACTGCTTTTGCGGCTTCATGCAGATCGTTGAGCACAAATCCGCGCGCCTCAAAACCGGGCGCCATGTTCGGATCGATTTCGAGAGCGCGAGTGAAGTCGTCAATGGCGTCATGCAAATGGCCGTCGTGGGCGTGCACGTAGCCTTTGATCAGGGGCAGATCTTTGTCGTTGGCCAGAACCGAATCATATTTGTTGGCCAATGCCAGAGCTTCATCGTAGTGGCCGAGATAATAGAGATCGTAGGCTAGATAGGTTGCCCCTTCGCGGTCGTTCGGCAGCTTTTCAAGGACGGCATAGCCGAGCTTTGCGGATTCCGCATAGTCGCCCTTCAGAGTGAGATAGCGTTCGCGCTCGCGTTGCACCTGCGGACGCTCATTCATACGGGCGTCGGCGCGATCAAGCCACTGCTTTGCCAAATCAAAGTTGTGCGCTTCGAGGGCGGCGTTCGTTCCTCCGGAGACAGTCAGCGCGTTCGTCTGCGCGCGCTGATAGGCAGCTTCATAGGCTGTTTCCGCGGCCGGAAGATTCTTTTCGGCAGTATATAAGTCGCCGAGCGCGAGATATGGCGAAAAATCTTTCGGATGCGCCTTGGCCGCGCGTGTGAAATAGGTTTCTGCGAGCTTGTTGTCTCCCTGATCGCGGGCCAGGTAGCCGAGAGCCGAGAGGGCGGTACGATTATTGGGATCGCCTTCCAGGACTTTTGCAAAGGTGTCACGAGCCGCATCTTTCTGGCCCAATTTCCATTGCAGGCTGCCGTAGTTGAGCAGCGAATTGAGGTTGGATGGCGCGAGCGCCAACGCCTCTTTCAAATCTTTATTTGCCGCATCAAGGTTGCCAGAGGCCGCTTCGATGGCCGCGCGCAGCCGCAACATTTCGGGACGCGCCGAATCGGGCACCTGGGTCTGGTTGATTTCGGCTGCGGCAGCGTCGAGCTGCTGCGTCGCGGCCGCAGCGTCTTCCTGGCGAACATCGGCTTCATATAAGTTGAGGCGAAGCTCGATCGGATAGAGCGGACCTTCCTGAACACGCTTCGGGAGATTGCTAAGCGCAAGGTTGTATTCCTTAGCGGCGTCGGCCGTGCGATCCTCCGATTCGGCGATCGAACCAAGAATGGCGTGGAGACGATAATTGTTGGGATCCAACCGGCGGGCATCTTCCAGAAAGCTCCGCGCAGAATCAGCCTGGCCGAGATTCACCAAAGCCTGTGCGGCGTTGAGGTCAAGGCCGAGATTTCCTTTGGCCGATTTGGCCAATCGAACATAAAGATCTGCGGCCTCTTGCTGCTTGCCCGCTAGTTGATAGGTGTAGGCCAATTCGGCCTGAACATCTGCATTCTTATTCGGGATCGCCTGCAGGCTGGCGAGCGCCTGATCATATTGACCCTGGTCGCGATATTGACCGGCAACGGCTCGCAAGACTTCTGGATCTTTCGGGGCGCGATTGCGAGCGCGGGTTAGATAGCGGGACGAGTCGTCGGTCTTTCCCACAAGCTGGTAGGCGCGGGCAATCAAAATTTCGGTGTGGGGCGTGGGCTGCACGGCATCGGCTCGCAGAAGCAGATCGAGGGCGTGCTGAGCGTCGGAACTGAGCAGAAGTTCGCCTGCCAATTGCAGGCTGTTGGCATCTTTGGGATTCGCTTCGACCACACGGCGCAGCAAATTTTCTGCTTCGGCGTCGCGACCCATCTTGGCGTATGTCTGCGCCAAACCAGCCAAGCCGCGAACGGATCCGGGCTGAAGCTGAAGTCCGCGATTGTAAGCATCAACGGACGCCTGATAGTGCTCGGCCAGACGGTCGGCATATCCAAGCAAGAACCAAAGCTCGGCGTTCTGGGGCGCTGATTTCGCGGCCTGCTCCGCGAAGGTCACAGCGGCAGCATAGTCATTTCTCTGCAAGGCTTCCTGCGCAGCGCGCGCGCGGCGAGCGACGTCGATGCTCGATCCCCAACCGAGATTCGAGCCATTTTGCTGCGCGTCGCCGGCAGGGGCACCGTTCGCTGCCGGGCTGTTTGTCGACGAATTCTGCTGCTGATTTGCGGGCGCGGCGCTGCCGCCCCGATTGACGTCATAGGTCTGCGTCTGCGCGACTGCGGGGCACGCATAGAAGCCCGAGAGTGAGCTAACAAGGAAACAGAGGATCGAGCGGCTGACGAAGCGGCTTTTCACGGTTTCACCATGCAATAAAATCTTGGGCTTACCTCCCGCATCCCAGTCCTTAATTTTCTGCGGTGTTCTTCAGATGCGACTCTGGGAGTTAGGGCTGCTTTGGAAAAAACTGCATCAATATTGCTGCGCGATTGCTGCTCGGGGCATTCCGGCGCGCAACTGTCGTGCCACACACGACTTATGGTCGTCGGTGGCGTGGCTGCACAAATGGCAGTAAACCCTGTGCGACCAATGCGAATCCAACCTCTGCCACCGAAAATCTGGAGCCACTATCGTGAGCACTGCCGAAAGTTATTCTCGTCCAATCCCGCTATTTGCCATTGTGTTGGTGGCGCTGGCGGTTCACGGGCCACTGTTGTTCATGCAGCTCCCCGCGGGTTCGTTCGACGCCAATTTCCACATCTTCTTCGCCTCGCACTATGCGAGTCACTGGTTCGATCCCTGGAACGCAAAATGGTTTGCCGGCTTTTCTCAAACCACGTATCCACCGCTGACGCACCAGTGGATCGCTTTGCTGTCGAATCTGGTTGGCTTGAAGATGGGCTACATGATCGTGCAGTTGGTCGCTGTGATGCTGCTGCCGGTCGGTGTGTTTCGTTTCGCGAAGATTTGGGTGAACGAGCGCGCGGCGAGCTATGCAGCGCTGGCGAGCGTATTTATCGGCGCACTGACTTTCCTCGTTTATCAAGCAGGACAGCTGGCCACGGTTACATCGACGGCTCTCTATTTGAATGCACTGCCCTATTTCTACGAATGGATCACGGCGGGGTCGACACGCTCATTTATGAAAGGCGTCGCCGTCGGTTGGACGGCTGCGGCTGCGCATCATGTTACGTTGATTTTCGGCGTAGTTTTTTTCGTGCTTCCCGTGTTGTGGGTGGCGATTCTCGATGCGCGGGAATCGAGAGCTGATCACACCGATGCCGCTGACGCGGATTTGCGCGATCCCGAAGTTCGCTATCGAGACGAAAAAGAACGAGTGCCGGGCGCGGTCGGCGGAGTGCTTATGCGAACGGCCGCATTTGCCCTGGTAGTGGGACTTGGAATCAGCCTCGTACTTGCGCCCTATTGGATTAGCCTCCTTCGCCATCCGGTTCAGCAGATGCCGATTCCGCATGACAGCCGGTCGAATTTCCTGCTGAACTCGACCACGGCGATCAATTACTTCGTGATTCCTTACGGAGCCTTGCTTCTCGCGATTCCTTTTATTCTGGTGCGAGGGGCTCGGGCGCGGCGTTTGCGGCCGTTGCTGTTTGGCTTCTGGCTCGCATTTATCTTTGGATTAGGCGGCACGACACCGCTGCCACGATGGCTGCTGGGGCGCGCCTTCGAAATTCTGACTTTCGAGCGCTTTACCTTCTGGGCAACTCTGCTGGCGATGCCATTGCTTGGCGCAGTCGCTGTGAGTTTGCTTGATCGCTTCGCCAGCAAGGCTGCGGCAGCGATGGCATTGGCTGCGGTGGCAACGGTAGGCGCCGGACTGTGGTGGTTGAACGCCAATCCTTATCGGCCCACCGCGATCATTGATGTCAACCCTGTGATCTCATTCCTGAACCGCGACGGGCACGATTCTTATCGCTACATCACGCTTGGATTAGGAACCGAACTGGCGCAGGTTTCAACTTATACGAATGCGACCAGCGTCGACGGCGACTATAACTCAGCACGCCTTTTGCCGGAGATGACGCACTACGGCTCGGCGCAGCTGACGAACGCCAAGTTCTACGGCTCGGCCGGAATGGCGTCGCTGCGCTCGATGCTGGAGCATGCGAACCGGTACGGCCTCAAATTCGTTTTCGTTCACGATTCGTATTACGAACCGCTGCTGACGTTTGCCGGCTGGCGAAAAATTGAGACTTTCGACAACGGCGAAATTACGGCCTGGTCGAAAGACGACGTACCGCCCGCGCACCCGATTTCTTCGGATGCTGTGCCGGCACCATGGGAGGGCGTGCTGTGGGGCACTTTGCCCATGGGCGTGAGCTTCCTGGCAATCT
>JBEKXO010000020.1:0-38910 GCA_049511995.1 Terriglobales bacterium | reverse complement strand
TCCATGGAGACGCGTCCCACAACCGGAGCGTATTCGCCGCCCACGATTACGCGGGCGCGATTCGACAACAGGCGAGGATAACCATCGGCGTACCCTACCGGGAGCACTGCGATACGGCTGCGCGCCTTCGTGACAAATGTTCCCATGTAACCGACCGCTTCTCCAGCCGCGACTTCTTTTACTGTTAGCACCCGCGTCTTCCACGAGAGCACTGGACGGAGCGGCAACGTAGGGACTGCCGCCGGTTCGCCGCCGCGCGTAAAGGCTAGCGAATATCCGTAGAGCGCAATCCCCGGGCGCACCATGGTCTTCCACGTGTCGGGGCGCGCGCTCATTGCGGCGGAGTTTCCCATGTGCACCAAATCTGGATGAAGGCCGTAGCTTTGCAGGGTTGCGAGTCCATCGTCGAAGCGCTTGATCTGGCGCGTCGCATCTTCGGCGTCGAGCACCTCCGCCGATGCGAAATGAGTGCTCACGCCTTCGAGAGTCAGATGCTTGCACGCTAATAGCATCTCGCACAGGCGCGGCAGTGCATCGAGCGATGTGCCGAGCCGGTTCATGCCGGTATCGATTTTGAGATGGACAGGCAAGGTGCTCTGGCGCTGGCGAGCCGCGCGTTCGAGCGATTCGATATGCCAGTGTTCCCAGATAGTGGGAGTGAGATTCTGGGCGACGATGCTGGCCTCTTCGCCTCTCCAGATGCCGGTCATCAGCAGAATGCGTGCATTGACGCCGGCGCTGCGGAGAGCGAGGCCTTCCGAGGCGTCAGTTACTCCGAGCCATGGAGCGCCTGCGGATTCGAGAGCACGGGCGCACTCGATCGCGCCGTGGCCGTAGCCATCGGCCTTCACGACGCCACAAATCGCGACGCCTTTGCCAACGTGCTTCTGGACGGCGTGGAAATTTTCTCGCAGCGCCGTCAGAGAGACTTCCGCCCAAGTCCGGCCGTCGAGAATCAGCGAGCGGCGGTCGGGCACTCTCGACAAATCAGGGCGGGGAGCATTCACTTAGCTGATTATAGTGACCGCGCGCGCCACGATGTTTGTGCCGATGGTAACCTCCGCCGACGAACATATCGTTCGCCCCACTTAGCCGCCCGATAAGAGAAAGTTCACCGTGATTTCTGTCTCGACTTCGATGGGCTCGCCATTGAGCAGATAGGGACGATAGCGCCATTGGCGAACCGCGTCGATGGCCGCTGCCGAGAGCATCGGATGTCCGCGCACCACAACCAGATTCTCGATCGTGCCGTTTTTGCTGATGATCGCCCGCAATTCGACTGCGCCCTGAACCCGCGCCTGGCGTGCGATTGGCGGATAGGTCGGCTGCACTTTGTGCAGAAGGTTAGCCTCGGCGAGGTGCGAAACGACCAACGGCTTGGCGGCGGCGGGCTGCGGGGGAATCACTGTAGAGATGTTGTTGCCGATGCCGTGGATCACGTCACGACCTCCGCGATTCAATCCCGAGTTGTCGGTTTCAATGGAGGAGAAATCCGGTGCGGCGGGAACGAAATTTTCGTCAGCCGTGCTGACGATTTGGGGAGGGATGGATCGGGGGGCGATGATCTCGTCTGCGCGCGGGTGGCTGGCCGCAACAGACGTTTGACGCCCCGGCGCCGGCCGCTCTGCCGCGACAGGCGTGAACGTTGCGGGCGCGGTGAGTTGTAGCCAACGCACCTGTGGCGGCCCTCCAACCCAGATCAGCGAGATGGCGATCAGCAAGCTCAGGGCGAAGGCTTGTAGGGTGAAGGATGCGAGTGTCGTCCATCCGCGGCGACGGGCAGAGTCGTCCCATGTGCTTTCAAGTGTGCTGAACATCTCAGTGTCCTCCAAGAACGGGCCTTGTCGGTACAGACACCTGTAGCTCGGGATTTGATCCCAACGCGAATGACAAAAAAAGACCGCGTCCAGGACGCGGTCTGAAAATCATTCGAGATTCTGGAACTGAAACTCCACCAGCGGTGTCGCTACTGCTTCGGCGGAGTGGTTGAAGTCGGCTTCGGAGTCGCCGGTTTCACCGGCTTCGGAGCCGGGCTTCCAGCTGTGGGAGCCGGCACGCCGGATTGAGCGTTATAGGCTTCCACGATCGGCTGCGTGATATCCATGGACGGTCCGGACACGATCACTGGGCCGCGTGGCCATGGTTGCGAGGTATCGAGGAGCAGACCGTAGCCATTGTCGGTAACGTATTTCTGAATCACAGGCGCCATCTTGGTCAGGATTTTGTTTCCGATCTCGCCCTGCTGGTTCTGGAAATCTTCCTGCGCGTCCTGGGTGGCGCGATCGCAACTCTTTTTCTTCGACTCGATCTGCTTCACCAGCTTATCGCGCGATTCGTCGTTCAACTTGTCCTGCTGGGTGTTGAGCTGCTTCGTCAGACTGTCGATCTCGTCGGCGCAGCCCTTCAGTTCATTCTGCTTGGGTTCGAACTTCTTGCTAAGCGTTTCGAAATCGCGCCGACCTTCGTTCGACAGAAAGATGGCCTGTTCGATGTTGATGGTCCCGACTTTGGTGCCTGTAACCTTGGGAGCCGCGGCAGCCGCGGCGGAGGGAGCGTTGGGGGCTGTCGCAGCCGCGGACGGAGCGGCAGGCGGGTCGGCTTGGGCCAGAGCATACAGGGAGAGGCCGGACACTATTACGACGGCCATGGTGACGCGCGCAAACATCTTGATCATGGATCCTTTGACTCCTTCGAATTTTTCGAGATATGCTGGAAGCTTGCAGCTCGCTGGGCTCAACGAAACTGATTGCAACCGAGCCTATCAGTCATCAGACTCTAAAACCAGCCTGAAATATAGACCTGAACAGCGGAGCGAGCGCTCAAGGCGCCTACGACGCCCGGCCCTGTTCACGCCGAAACCGCCAAGCGTGATGATCAGGATATGGACGCTAAGGATTATACGGAGGCTAGAGGAAAAGCGTCAAACCGCTGGGGGGAGGCGCAGTAACGTCCCAATTGCTTTTTCACCACGGAGGCACTGAGGCACGGAGAGAACCTTAATTGCGACAGAACCTTCTTCGGAGGCTGCCGCTAGAGACTCGATTGCTCCTCGCCTTGGCTTCGCCGAATCCAGCTCGCGCAGGGGTCGTGTAGAATAACCGTTTGTATATGGATTTATCCGCCATCCAGCAAGCGCTGCGCGAGCGCAAGATTGACGCGTGGCTTTTCTACGACCATCACCATCGCGACCCCATCTCCTACCGCGTACTCGGGCTGCCGGATGGGTTGATGGTGACGCGCCGCTGGTACTACCTGATTCCGGCCAAGGGCGAACCCACCAAGCTTGTGCACAAGATTGAGGCAGGGCACCTCGATAGCTTACCGGGCACAAAAAAGCAGTACGCCGGTTGGCAGGAGCTATTCGACGGATTAAAGCAGATGTTGGCCGCGTATCGCGATGTGGCCATGCAGTACTCGCCCAACAACACCGTCTTCACGATTTCCATGGTCGACGCGGGAACGGCCGACATGATCCGCGGCCTGGGCAAGAACATTATCAGCGCGGCCGACTTGATTGCGCAGTTCGAAGCTACCCTGACGGAAGAGCAGATCAAGTCGCACTTCGCAGCGCGCGACGTGATCGACGCCGTCACCGCCGAGGCCTTCAAAGAGATCGGCCGCCGGGTGCGTAACGGCGGCACGCATGAACATGAAATCCAGCAGTTTTTCATGGAAGCTTTCCAGCGCGAGAACATGGTGACCGATGACCCTCCGATCGTCGCTGTGAACGCGAACAGCGGCAATCCGCACTATGAGCCAAGCGGCAGCCGGCCCGTGCCGATTCGCGAAGGCGACCTGGTTCTGCTGGATGTGTGGGCCAAAAAAAATACGCCGGGCGCGGTTTACTACGACATCACCTGGATGGGATTTGTCGGCCAGGCCCCCTCGGACCGTCAGCGCGAGATTTTCAAGATTGTGAGCGAGGCGCGCGATATTGGAGTGAAAACGGTGCAGGACGCGGTTGCTGCGCAACGGCCGATTGCGGGGTGGGAAGTGGACAGGGCGGTCCGCGGCCATATCAAGCAAGCGAAGTACGGAGACTATTTCATCCACCGCACCGGCCATTCGATCGGCACCTTGGTACACTCCAACGGCGCCAATATGGATGATCTCGAAATTCACGATGAGCGGCGCATTCTACCCAACTCGGTGTTCTCGATCGAGCCGGGAATTTACCTGCCCGAGTTCGGCGTGCGGCTGGAAGTGAATGTCATGGTGCGTCCGGGAAGCGCCGAAGTCACTGGTAAAATCCAACGAGAGATCGTGACCATCTGAATGGCCAAGCCAATCACTAACCCGAAAGACAAATCAAGAGATGCTGCGGCCATGGCAGGGACGAAGACCGAGGCGGAGTACCCACTTACTACGATGGCGGTGGTCGCCCCAATCGTGGGCTGGTTGATTCCCGGCGGCGGACACTTCCTGCTGAAGCGCTATGTTCGCGGCCTTTTGCTGCTGGTCTCGGTGGTTGCGATGTTCCTAATTGGCTTGGGCATGCAAGGACGGATTTACCAGCCCAACGGCGGCGACATTCTCGATATTCTTGGCTTCGTCGGCGACATCGGATCTGGCGCGCTCTACATTCTCGCCCGCATCATGGATTGGGGCGACGTGATGGCAGCGAACGCCGCGGCCGATTATGGCAAAACCTTTCTGATCGTCGCTGGCCTTTTGAATTTCATCGCGGCCGCCGATGCGCATCACATCGCGCTGGGGAAAAAACCGTGAGCATCAGCTTGTCGCACTTCTCGGCCGCAGTGGTGTTCGCGCTTTTCGCGTCGGTTGTCTTTGGCATCACGCAGCGCAATTCCACGATGGAACAGGTGAAGTACGGCCTCTACTGCTTCGCGTTGTTTGTCGGCGGCGTTTTTATTGCTGGATGGGTGATGGCGCTCATACGACGGTAGGCACCCCCTTCAGCCGAAATAAGTCTCAGATTAGTCCTCTAAATTTACCTACCAGACGTCGCCAGGAGCGAGCGGCAGATGAGCCGCGCCCATAAGAATGTGGCGTTCGAAGGGCGAAAACGCCTGCCGATACGGTTCCGAGTTAATTAGCCGGTCACGCTGTTCAGGCGTCAGGCCGCGCATCTCGCGGATGGCCCGATTGACGGCTTGGCGACGGTCTGGCGGCAACTGCTTGAACTGCTGAAAAACCTGGCTCGCCCGCTTCTTCTGGTCCGGAGTCAGGTGCTCCCAGGTCTCCATGCGACTGAGGATGCGCTCCTGCTGCTGCGGAGGCAGACTGGAAAAATGCTGCAACCTTTGCAGCAGCCGGGCTTGCTGTTGCGGCGGTAGCTTTCGGAACTGCGGATCGCTTTCGAGGGCACGGCGCTGTTGCGCGGGCGGCAGATCTTTGTAGCGGCGAAGCCAGTTGCCGGCGTGGCCGGGCTGATTCTGTGGCGGACGTGCGTCGTTGGGACGGCCGGCGTTCGACCCTCCAAAGCGGTGCCACTGCCCGTCCGCTGGCGGCGGTTGCGGATGCGGGGATTGCGCGAACAAGGGCGTCAGCAGCACGAAGGCCGCTAGACAGCGCGCAAGTTCTCCCTGGCCCAACATCTCGGTGCCTATCTGTTACAGCGGATTTGCCAACTTACTCTATTCCTCCCCGACTCCACTGCCGAGACGCGGCGGGACGCGCCTTTACAGTCTTATACAGTCTTACGGATTCGCGGTTACGTCGTCCTGCACCTGCAATTCGTCGAGCATATCGAAATCGGCATACAAGTCGTGATTACTATCCAGTGCCTGCAGATCGCCAACGGCAGTTCCCGGCTGCACCGGCAGGCCCGGGGATGGGGGATTGGTCTGAATGGATCCCATCTCAATCAAATACGACTTACTGCTAAGGCCAACCGTCAGCGCTCCGGCAAAGAGCACGGCAGCGAGCGACATCGCCCACGCCGGACGCCGCAGCCAATGGAACCATGTTGCCTGCGGGCGCGCCATCTCCTCGCGCAGCCGCGCTTGCAGCCGAGTATCAAAATAGGCCGACGGCTCGGGCGCTTGCCATTCGTCGAGCACGGCCATCGTCTTCTGCAATTCGCCGAGATGTGTGGCACAGTCGTTACAGGATGCGATGTGTTTCTTGACCTCCAGCGTCAATGTTGTAGCGTCCATGCCAGCGGCCAGGTCCGGCAACAGTTCGCGAATTTCTTTGCAATTCATACTGCTTTCCTCTACTTCCCCGAAACAAATTCCTTTAACTGTTCGCGCAAGGTTTCGTAGGCGCGAAACAACAATGATTTCGTGGCGGATTCGCTCAGCTTCAGCACGCCAGCGATCTCGCGATAATCCATCTGCTGATACTTATGCATAATGACAGCGAGACGCTGGCGTTCGGGCAGCGCATTTACCTTGCTGCGGATCGCAGCCAACCGCTCGCTCTTCAGTATCTGCTCCTCGGCAGTCAATGACTCATCGGCAAGGTCGGGAGTCGTCCCCGTATCCTCGTCGGGCTCATCCAGGCGAACCGTATTTTCCGGCCGCTCATGGCGCGTGTCGCGCGCATGATTCACCGCGAGGTTCGTCGCAATGCGATAGAGCCAGGTGGTGAACTTAGCGCTCGGCTCGTAACCGGTGCGCGACCGATATACGCGCAAAAATACCTCCTGCGCCAGTTCTTCCGCCGTCGACGGATTGTGGCAGAAGCGGTACATAAACCCAACCATCGGCCGGCGATATTTTTGCACGAGGCCAGCGAAAGCAGATTCGTCGCCCGCCTTCACCCGCAGCATCAGGTCGACGTCGGATCCCAGCTCATAGGCAATGCCAGCGCGCGTCGACATAGCCGCCGCAGCTCCCGGAAAGTTCGGCAGCCCGTGATTCAGCAGTCCGCGATCGATGGCTACACTGCTCACACCCGTAGAAACCCTATCAGGAGGAGAAAGTTGCGCGTCTTCCTGATCGGAACGGCGCTGGGAAGTTTTTTCCCCTGAATCAGTTACAGGCTCGCGCTCGGGGGTGTCAGAAGCAGGCATGAAAGGGCGTTAAAAAGAGGCTATCGGGAGCCGCGAATGCGGTCAAGAGGCTGGGCGGATGCCAGAAAACGGCGCCGGTTTCGAAGCGGCAGGCGTTCAGTCAGGCGGCTTTGCGTGCTGCGGGCCGCTTCTCGCGAATCTTTTTCGAAAGCAGATCTTTGGCTTTTTCCAGCTCGGCCCGGCGCGTGCGGCTCAGACCGCGGCCCGCTCGGTTGATGAAGTAGTTGAGCATCCGCATCCCCGAGCCCGGACCTTTAGGTGAAACTTTCCTGGTGGCAAGCGATCGGACTACTGCGACGACTTCGGCGCAGTGTTTGCTCGCGCCTGGAGCACTTTAGGTTCAATGGTTTGGGCATCCTTCAAGTGATCGCGTAACGTAGGCAATGCCTGCGCCGCGAAGCTCTTGATAGAAGCGTCGCGTCCATTATTACTCTCAGTCCGGAAAGCGGCCACATCGGCCTTGTGATCCTTCACCATGTCTCTCATGTACGCCTTATCAAACTGGTCACCCGACAGCTGAGAAAGGCGTTCTTTCGTGGCTTCATCCTGGGCGTTGAGGTGCTGCGGCAGAGTGACGCCCAGGGAGCCGGCAACGTCCTTCAACTTGTTGTTCGCCTTGGTGTGATCGTCCACCATTCGCTGTCCAAATCTCTTTACATCGTCGCTGGACGCCTTCTGCACGGCTAGCTTGCCGAGTTGTACTTCCGCCATGCCTCCTTCGGCTGCCTCTTTGATAAATTTCTGGTCAGATGGGCTGAGTCTCGAGCTGGTTCCCATCGCCGAACCGGAACCCTGATTCGGTTGCGCCGCCGCAAACGATAGCAGGCCCGCAACCCCCAGGCATATTAAAGATCGATAGAACGTTTTCGTCATCGGAACTCCTTTATATTCCTTAATCTCCAAAAAGATTAGTGAAGGGTTCCGACCGCTGCCATCGGGGGTTATCCGCATTTCCCAGAGCTGGAGTCTGTATCGGTGCAATGGAGTCGCGGTGCGGAGCCTCTTCGAGGAGGCGCGCCGGACAAACGGATCAAAATCATTTGCGAGTTGTGCAGGCTGGCGGGCTGATTTTAATAACTTCCAATAGCAATCACGCTAGTATCCCCATCCGCTTTCCCACTCTCCCCAGCACTTCCAGCGCCTGCTCCAATTCGTCCTTGGTATGCGTGGCCGTCATGATCGTTCGCACCCGCGCCTTGCCTTCGGGCACGGTGGGGAAAGCAATGCCCGTCCCGAGCACTCCCTCTTTAAATAATTCGCGGGAAAAATCCATGGTCAGCCTCCCATCGCCAATGATGATCGGCGTAATCGGTGTCTCGCTCGCCGGAGTTGTCTGCCCACCAATGTTGAAGCCCAGCAGCCCTAGCTCCTTCTTCCAGAAGCGAGTGTTCGCCCAGAGCTGTTCCATCCACTGGGGTTCGGTTTCGAGAACGTCGAAGGCGGCGATGCAGGTGGCTGCAACCGATGGCGGATGCGAAGTCGAAAACAAGAACGGCCGCGCCCGATGATAAAGAAAGTCGATCAGATCGCGAGTGCCGCAAACATATCCGCCGAGCGCCCCGATCGCCTTCGATAGCGTTCCCACCTGAATGTCGACGCGCCCGTGCATGGAAAAATGATCGACTGTGCCCCTTCCCTGGCGGCCGAGCACGCCCGAGGCGTGCGCGTCGTCGACCATCATGATCGCTCCATATTTCTCCGCCGCCTCGCACAGCCCCGGCAGCGGCCCGATGTCGCCGTCCATCGAGAAGACGCCGTCGGTGATCAGCAGTTTCTTTCCCGGCTCGTTCTTCACGCTGGCCAGTTGCTCTTCTGCGTGCGCGACGTCTTTATGGCGAAAGACCAAAATCTTCGCCCGTGAGAGGCGGCAGCCATCGATGATCGAAGCGTGGTTCAGTTCGTCGGAAATAATGAAATCGTCTTTTCCTAGAAACGCCGAAACCGTTCCCGCGTTGGCCGTGAATCCCGACTGGAAGACCACGCAAGCTTCGACATTCTTGAAGCGCGCAATCTTCTCCTCCAGTTCCATATGAATCTTCATGGTGCCCGCGATCGTGCGCACGGCGCCGGATCCAACGCCATACCTGCGCGTAGCATCGAGGGCCGCCTCGCGCAACTTGGGGTGGGTGGTGAACCCCAGATAATTATTCGAAGCAAGATTGATGACCCGCTTGCCATCGAACGTGCAAACCGGCGCCTGCTCATCATCGAGCACGCGCAGCTTGAAGTGTGTGCCCTTGGCCTTGAGTTCTTCGAGTTGATCGGTTAGAAACGACAGCGGATTAGTGCGTGTGACAGTGGGCATTATTACCTCGTCGTATGGGTTCGCTTAAGAACGGAAACTACCGAAATATTTTACTCTCGCTTCAACTGTCCGGCCTTGGGCTGTGCAATCGCCGCGATCGTCCCTTTGGTCGCTCGCAAATAGTCCGCCGGAGTTAGCAAAATCTGCACTCCGCGCACTCCCGCCGATACAGAAATCACGTCGAACAATTCCAACGTTTCGTCCACATACACCGGAAACTCACGCTTGGCTCCGAGCGCCGTAACTCCTCCGCGAATATACCCGGTGAGCGCTTGCAGTTCTTTCACCGCAACCAGTTGAATCTTGCGCTCTCCCGCCGCGCTCGCCAGCGCCTTCAGATTAAGCTCCTGATCGCCCGGAACCACCGCCATGACCTCGCCGTTGCGATCGCCTCGCGCCACGAGCGTTTTGAAAACCTGTTGCGCTGGCAATCGAATCTTCGCCGCAACCGTTTCTGCCGCCAGGTCGTTCGGATCGACCTCATATTCGCGCAGTTCGTAGCGGATTCCCATCTCATCGAGCAGCCGCGCGGCATTGGTTTTCTGTGTCATTGCTGAAAATTGTTCCTGGGGCCGGGCTCCCTTCCCGTTCCGTTGTATATTGTCCCATCCCCGTTTCGCGGAGGGTGAACGTGCGTCTGCTACTCCATTGGATTTTAACCGCCATCGCGGTCTGGATCGTCGCCCATGTCGTGCCCGGCATACGGGTCAGCGGCCCGACTGCCGCCTTGATCGCCGCACTTGTCATCGGTTTGATCAACGCAACACTGGGGTTGCTGCTGAAAATCCTGACCTTCCCGCTGACGCTACTGACCCTGGGACTGTTCTGGTTCGTGATCAACGCCATGATGCTCGAATTGGCGGCCGCGTTCGTGAAGGGCTTCTATGTGAGAGACTTCGTTGCGGCATTCATCGGCGCCATCCTCCTGAGCATTGTAAGCTCGCTCTTACAGTGGATATTCTTGCCCCGCAGGCAGTCCTAGAAAAGAATCCCAGAAAAAATTCGCGCTCGCTCAGTGTCAGATCTGCGGCCGCAGCTGAGCGTACACGCGCTCGACCTGCTCCTCGGTCGCCGCAAGCGATCCCGAGTTGTCGATGACGAAATCGGCAGCTTTGATCTTCTCTTCGTCGGGAATCTGCGCCGACATACGCCGAGTTACTTCGGCTCGCGCCGCCAGTTCCGAAATTCCGAGCCGTCGCGCGAAACGCACGACCCTCTGCTCCGGATGGCAGGTCACAACGACCAACCGGTCAAATCGTCCGGCTGCACCCGCCTCGAGAATGAGCGCCGCTTCGACAATGGCGAGGGCATTCGGCTCGCGGCGCGCGAGTTCTTCCATCCACTCGTTTTCATACGCGATCACCGGGGGATGAACAATGGCATTGAGTTCCCGGACACGCGGCGTATCGCGAGAAGCGCCGGCCGGATCGCCAGACGAACCGCCAAACGCCGCCTGCGCCAGGCGCGAACGATTGATCGTTCCGTCGGGCTCCAGAATTTCGCGCCCAAAATGGCTGACAACCTCCTCATACACCGGCCGCCCCGGCTGCATGAGTTCGTGGGCAACCTGGTCCGACTGGATCAGGCGCGCGCCGCGTTTGACAAACATCTTTCCCACGCTGGATTTCCCGCTCGCAATCCCGCCAGTGAGTCCGACTTTTAACAAGGCTTGCTCACGCAATCCCGCGCCGCATCCTGGCGGCTTTCACCGTATTCGCCATCAGCATGGCGATGGTCAGCGGCCCGACTCCTCCCGGCACTGGGGTGAGCGCGCCCGCAACCTCGGCAACCTCGGGATGAACATCCCCCGCCAGCGTCGAACCTTTTGCCAGGAAAGACTCTTCACGCTTCTTGTTCCCGCTAAACGATTTTCCGCCAAACAAGCGCTCGAACTCTTTCCGCTCCGTCACCCGGTTGATGCCTACGTCAATCACCGTGGCTCCCGGCTTCACGTAGTCGCGCGTTACCATTCCCGCGCGCCCAATCGCGGCCACCAGAATGTCAGCCCGTCGGCAAACTTCCGGCAGATCGCGCGTCTTTGAGTGGCAAACGGTGACGGTAGCGTTCTGATTCAGCAGCAGCATCGCCACCGGCTTGCCGACTATATCGCTGCGTCCGACTACTACTGCTTCTTGTCCGGCAACCGCAATACCGCTGCGCTTGAGAATCTCCATCACCCCCGCTGGGGTGCACGGCACCAACCCCGGGCGCTGCGTCGAAAGATATCCCACATTCATAGGATGGAATCCATCCACATCCTTCGCCGGGTCAACCGCCAGCAAGACTTTCTTGGCATCGATTTGGGGCGGAAGCGGCAACTGCACCAGAATGCCATCGATCTCGTCACGCCGATTCAGGTCAGCGATCAGTGCCAGCAATTCGTCAGTAGTCAAACTTTCGGCAGGCGTGTGTTGTTCGCTATACAGCCCAACCTCCTCGGAGCTCTTCACCTTGCCGCGCACGTATACTTCCGACGCCGGATTATGCCCCACGAGCACCACTGCCAGGCCGGGACGCACTCCGGACGCCGCCAGCGTTTTCACCTGGGCGGCGACCTCCGCTCGTATCTCCGCGGCTATTTTCGTCCCATCGAGAATCCTGGCGGCCATCGCACCTCACTGCGGCATGCGCTCAAAACAGAAAAGCGATTCTATCGCATCGCCTGGGGAGAGCGATGACCACGAACCATAAACCACCAAGGACGCGAAGGTCCACGAAGGATGGCTTCAGGGAAGAACGCGCAGCAATCGGGGTTTTAGACAGACCTGCCACTACCCTCCGCGGTAGAATGTACTCGTCATGATCCCTCAAGACTTGCTCGACATGCTGGTTTGCCCGGTCTGTATGAAGACGGTCGTGCTCAGCGCAACCGGGGACAGCCTAAAATGCGGCGAGTGCCGGCGCGTTTACCCTGTTCAGGACGACATCCCGATCATGCTCGTGGACTCCGCCAAGATTGACGCCGCCTGAAACCGCCGGCCGGCAACCCTCGCAGAAAACGACAAGTTGTGTTTTCGCCCACTACGGAACGACATTTAGTGTCATTCCGGCGACAACTACCGCTCTTCCTGTACCCGTAACCCCTTTGTCACTATCCTCGCAACCTTTTGTAAAAACTTGGGTTCTAAGAAAGTTAGAGGGCGGAAAGCCGTACTTCATGATGTACCAAAGTTACGGCATTTGGATTGCATATATCCAAAGCGATTGTCGATGAATCTAAGATCGGTAGGAGGTCGGAACGTGAGAATGGCTATCAAGGAAAGATTTACGGTGACGGAGCTGTGCGCCTTGCGTAACGACCTGATCCAGGGCGGCATGGTGGATTCCCGCGAAGCAGCGGAACTGCTTCAGGTTTTCCTGGCGGGCCGCGGCTATGGCGTTTCGCAGACAGCCGCAATTGACGCCGCCGGCCGGGTCGAAATGGCCGGCTGTTCGCTCCCCGTTTTAGAGCGCGAGCTCGAAGGCCTTGCGCTGGTGATGTAAATTTCGCGGTCGCGATTGAACCTGGCGCCAGATCGATTTCCGCGCCACAAATTTTGAAGGGGAACTGATCTAGCTCAACTCAGCAATTGACAGTTTCTTAACTGCGAAGCGCCGGACATAACCGTCCGGCGCTTCGTATTTTGACGTGGCGTCAAATTTTGACGCGCTGTCAAATTATCCTCTCCGAAATCACACTCCGCGTTTCCTCCCTGTATAGTCTTCTGCCCTCCAAGTTTCCGAGCAACCGGACCACTCCGATTCGCCTCCAAGTCCCATGCCTTCCGCGACCGCCGCGACCGCCGAAAACCCCAAGCCAGCACGTAAAGGCACGAAGGCGCGCCCAAGCAGAAAAATCATGATCGCGGCTATGGCGGCAGCGGTTATTTTCGTGTCAACCGCTGCGATCCTGTGGATCAGATTCTGGCCCCTTGGACAAAATTCTGTCGTTCAGGATCTGCAAGAAGCGAGCGACAGCCGCGTCCAAATCCAGTCTTTTCACACGATATATTTCCCCCATCCCGGCTGCACCGTCAGCGGGCTGACTTTCATCCATGGATCCGACACCGCCCAACCGCTCATCACCATCAAAAAGCTGACTGTCCAGGGTTCGTATATCACCATGCTCGCGCGCCACGTCAGCCGCATCACGGCCGAAGGCTTGCGCATCTTGGTTCCGTCCCAGGCCAGCCAGCCCTTTCACACGCAGCGCTCCACCATTTCTATAGGCGAGATCGTGGCCAATGGCGCTACGCTGGAATTTGCCCGGCTTGATCCGGACAGCCCGCCTCTGCGCTTCGACATTCACGAAGCATCTCTCCAGGACGTCGGCTGGAAAGGCTCCCTCACCTACCACGTGCGCGTGCGCAATCCCGAGCCGCCCGGAGAAGTGACCGCCAGCGGCAAGTTCGGTCTCTGGAATCAGGACAACCCGGCGCAGACGCCCATCTCCGGCGAATACAAATTTGACCACGCCGACCTGAGCGTCTTTCATGGCATCGCCGGACTACTCTCATCCAGAGGCAAGTTTGCCGGCACTCTCGGCCACATCGATATCTCGGGCACGACCGATACTCCCGACTTCGAAGTCACCTCAGGCGGCCATCCCGTGAAGTTGATCGCCGACTTCACCGCCTACGTCGACGCCATGAGCGGCGACACTTTCCTCAAGCGCGTCGACGCGCACTTTGGCAAGACCCACGTAGTCGCCAGCGGCAGCATCGCCGGAACGCCTCACGGCAAAGGCAAGACCACCCTGCTCGATCTCGCTGCCGACAAAGGCCGAATCGAAGACATGATAGGACTCTTCGTAAAGGCCAGCCGCGCGCCGATGTCTGGAGAGGTCACGCTGCATGCGAAAGTGGAGATTCCGCCGGGCCCGCGACCTTTTCTGAAAAAGCTTCGCCTGCGCGGCAACTTCGGAATCGGCGAAGGAGAATTCTCCCAGCCCTCCACCCAGGAAGACGTCAACAAACTAAGTGCCGGCGCGCGCGGAGAAAAAAATTCCTCCGATCCCGAGACGGCGCTCACCGACCTCACCGGCCAGGTCGCGCTCACCGATGGCGTGTCAAATTTTTCCGATCTCTCCTTCGGAGTCGCGGGAGCAACCGCTCGCATGCAAGGCACGTACAACCTGATCAACAACAAAATCGATCTGCACGGCCAGATGCAGGTGCAGACAAAAATCTCAAACACCGAAAGCGGAGCGAAAGCCGTTCTCCTGAAAATGATGGACCCTTTCTTTAAGAAACGAAAAAAAGGAGAAATTCTGCCGGTGCACATCTCCGGCACCTACAACCATCCCACCTTCGGTCTCGACCTGAAGTGAGCCTATAATGGCCGACACCAATGCCTCTGGCGTCTGGCACAAAACTTGGTCCATCCCAACATTCTTTCTATTAATGAGAGGAAACGGTGAATTCGGTTAATTGTTACGAGGATGCGAACCGTGCCAACGCCTATGCGACTCTGGAGTTCGCCAACACCTACTACCTGGCATACCGCGACTTGCCGGAGATTCTGAGCGCGCATGTAATCGGCCTGAGAGCGCTCGACTTCGGTTGTGGCACGGGCAGGTCGACACGCGTGCTGAAGAAACTGGGATTCGACGTAACAGGAGTCGATATCTCGGAGGACATGCTCCGTATCGCGAGGGTCACCGATCCTTCCGGTGACTACCGCCTGGTGCCAGGGGACAATCTCGACCAACTGGCTTCTGGCTCGTTCGATTTGGTGTTCTGTGGGTTTCCGTTTGACAACATTCCCGGAGGAATGAAGGCAAGAATCTTTTGCGACCTCAGCAGGCTACTGGCGCCCACAGGAACCATCGTCAATCTGGTTTCGTCACCTGAGATTTACACGCACGAATGGGCTTCCTTCACTACTAAAGACTTCCCAGAGAATAGGCTTGCACGCAGCGGTGATCTCGTGCGCATTGTGGTTACCGATCACCAGGACCGGAGGCCCGTTGAGGATATCCTCTGGACCGACGAATCGTATCGAACGCTGTACCAGGAAGCAGGTCTCGAAGCGGTGAGGGTTTTTAAGCCTCTCGCCAAAGGCGACGAGCCCTATTCCTGGGTGAGCGAAACGAAGATCGCTCCCTGGGTCATCTACGTCGTACAACGTGCCACGTAGCTCTGCGACCTCACTCGCCAAGGTGGACGCCTTCCTGGGTGCGCACGGGGGCCTTCCCAACCGTTCTTTTCTGGCGACGAAATCAGTGACCGGGAAAAGTCCGTCACACCTCGTGCCAGTTGCCTCCGCGGAGAAAAAGAGAAGCGGGGCGTCCGAACCGCCAAGCAAGCGTGAAGCGAGAGATAGTTAGAGATTCAGAAACTCACGAAGCAAGTTCCAGTTTCATCGATCGAAGGTAATCGCGATAATAGCCATCGATCGCCTCGCCTATGGGTTGGAGGAGTGGCGTCCTGGTCCTTTCCAATTCGTTTTCGAGGAGCGATGCAAATGTACGGACCGCACGAGCCGCAAGCGGATACCAGTGATGGATCCACGCCTGAATCGTGTCCCTGTTGCGGGCGTTATCTTCGATCGCCATTCGAACCAGGCACTCGCTCCACTGCCGGTGCCACTGACAGTCCTCGTTGAGCGAATAAAATACCTGCCCGAGCAAGTAGTCGTCCTCGCCAAGAGCAAGATCGCTCAAATACTTCATGAATAACTCGTCGACGAGAGGTTTGAGCACCACGTTTAACCCGACGAAAGACTCTGCCCAATCGTATGTGACGAGCAGTCTCTCAACGACTTCGCGAAGAGGTTGCCATAGAGAGTCCGTCTCCCACAAACTTCTGCTGTTGGCCGCAAACCCAGGGTATATCAGTTGAAGTTGCCGGATGCGATAGGCGATTCGCTGAATCCGGCGCATCTCGTCGGCGGATTGAAGCGCCGCAGCAATCGCAATGCGCCCGCTGGGAGCCATTTGGCCAATGTACGATGCGATCATTTGAAAACCATGTCCCGGATAGCGGAACGGAGCAACCACTCTTGGGAGAATATGCAGCCACGCAGGGCGAAGGTGGGCATCGTATCCGGTAAGCTCGATTTCATCCAGGATCCCGTCCACGAAGATTTCCTTCTCTCGCTGCAGATCCGTGTACTTCGTGTAGGTCGTTTCTCGCGGGTCGCGGAATTTTTCCCACGAGCTGCACACCAGGGGTGACTCTTCCTGATATCGGCGGTACCAGTCTTTCAGGGGAACATCGAGCTCGAACCGCTTCCCTGTGAAACCCTCGCCGGTGTAGCAGAGGAGTTTCGAAGTCACAATTTCGTATTCAGTGGGCATCCGCCTTTGTTGCAAGAGATGCCAATACGTTTTTTGTTGAGGCATGTATCCTCCTCGCGGACGGCAAGGCACTTGGTTCGTTCAAGCGGAATTGCGGGAGCGCACGGCAAACCGCCAGGCCGCGTCCTCCTGGTTCAACTGAAGCGAACCCTTGAAGGCCGACATGACAGTCTCCAACTCGCCCGGGAAGCGAAACGGGCGTCCCAGGTGCTTTTCGATTGCCGACCGGGTCACGACACAGCATTGCGGAACCAGCACTCTTATATATGCGCCGCGATCCACGACCATAACGTCCTGGTTCAGATCCTTAATCGCCGCAATAATGGCGTTGGCGACGGTTCCCGCTTGCAGAACAGGACCGACTCGGTCATAGACTCCTGTACCCTCTTCGGTCATCGTTCCTTCCCTTCGTCCACACCAGTTCCCAAGTTCCTAACGCCATCGATGTCGACGAGGATGTCCTCTCCATCGACCCTAATCGGAAACGGCTTCAGGCAGGCGTTCTGCGGATTCACGCCAGATCCACTGCAAACATCGAATTCCCAATGATGCCTCCCACAACGGAGAATCTTGTCCGTCAGAGTGCCTTCACTTAGACGACTCATTTGATGAGGACAAATGTCGGCGTAGGCGTAAATGCGGTTATCAAAGTTGACCAGCAAAATGCGCTCACCATTCACCTCCAGGCCCATCATTTCACCACTCCAGAGGTCTTCTGTTTTGGCGACCCTTTGAAACCCCATCACTTCTATCCTGAACGCACATCAAACCGATCCAATGCCTGCAACCCGGCCTGCGCGACTGTCATTGTCGGGTCCATAGTTTTGTCATTGCAAACCACACGAACTCGGTGTCTGGGTGCGACGCGAAGGCTGGCTGCAACCTGAAGTTTTTGAGCCAGGACTTCGAGCGTGTCCCCGTCGTCAGCCAGAATCAGAAGACCGACCGTGTCACCTTCCAGGAAACCATAAAGAGGAACGGGCATAAAGGTCAGTCCAGCAAGCTAGTGCCATCTCATATGAAGCCGTGCCCTACCCAAAACCGATTTATGAGATAGCTTCTAAGCGGCGGAGTCTTTTCGAGCTCTGAGCCACTCGTAATCACCATGATGCGCGTCTTTGCCCCATGTATCGGGAGTGAGATTGAAATACTCCGTCAGCAAATTGGGCAGCTGAGCTGGGGCCTCTCCCGAGAGCACGCGCTTCACAACATCCTTGTGATTGGCATATCTTTCAGGCTCGTGTAAAAAAATCCACTGGCACGGCTCGGAGCAGAAAATGTACTTGCGCCCGTCGTGGACGAGGACCCTCGCAGTGTTCTTGCGCGGTGTACCAGCGCTCAGCGGCAACTGACACAAATCGCAAAAAGTCGGCATGGCAGTTCCGTGCACCGCCAATTCGTTTTCCGCTCCGGGCCCGACAGTTCTCCAGCGTTCGCTGATTTGTTCCCAAACGGCATCCATGTCATCCCAATATTTAGGGTATTTCTGGCGCAGCCATTTCCTCTCTGCCGGACCCGGTATGACGAAATTGAACCATAAGGTCGCCCGGTAACTGTAGGCGCTCGCGTAGATCATGTGGTGGTAGATATCGAGTTCGTCCATCAGAAGGTCCCAATACCAGGGCTTCTCAAGCCCGAATTCGTCCAAGGTGCGCAGAAACTGATCGATAATCCACTCTTCCATGAACTCTTTGAATGAATAAGGACGTTGATCCGGTGCGGTCAAATAATCGATCGAGAGTCCGGTCAAAATCGAGAATAGGCGCCAGTTTCGCCAGAACCATTTGTCGACGAGGTACTGCGCGTACTTGGGATCGTGCTTCATGACCGTAGTCAGAACGGGGTGCCCAATCTGTGCATGCCGGGCTTCGTCCGTCTGAATGCTGGTGACCATCCTCTCGAACATGTGGTCACTCGATTCGCGAGCGAGCGACGCCAGTCCAACGAATTGCAAATTCGTGAAACCGGTTTCGAGCACAACGTTGGTGGCGATGTGGAACTCAATCGCGTTTTGTCCAAGCGTCAATTCATCGAAGAAGTGTCGCGCGGCAACCGCGAACCAGTTGTTGGTGTGGTAAAACTTGTGCGCCCAATCGAATTGGGAGTCTAAGCGCAATAACGGATGAAACAGGAGCAGTGGAATTTGAGTATGGCGATATTCGTCGAGCGCTCCAAAAGTCGCCATGGTTCGCCAGGCACTGTCGCGGCCAAAGCGCGCACCCCGCAGATTGCCGATGACTCCGGTGAACTCCGCAAGTGGCAATGCCGCTGCGTGTACCTTCAGACTGTTCAGCCAAGGCAAGGCCAACTTTTGAACATTTTCTATGCGCCCGACCGCATCGTGCACAGCCTGTACAGCCATGTCTTTTTCGTATTGGTTGTCAACGTATTCGCGATAGGAAGTCTTGAACGATTCTTCCCAGTCTTTCCATTCCGAATGAGGGAGCCAAGGCCTGCCGCTGATCACCTCTGGGAAAACTTCGTCTTCACGCACGTAGGAGTAGGTCCAATCGAGCTTGCGGGCCAGGGGCAGCCATTCCTCTCTGCTAAGCATGTGTTCCTCCTCTTCACGACCCGAGGTTGGCCGCCTGAAAGGTTTTTGCAGTGGATTACATCCGCGATTGGAAACGAGTCGGGTTTGCGGTAGCATACGCTTGTCGCGGCAATCGCGTCAATCAGAGCGGCCCTCATTAAACGACATCGTTATCGGCTCTGAACCTGAGCTTAAGGGCTGCGATCGGTATCGAAGGACACGATGAGATCCTCGCGGTCCAATGTTCGTAAGACCCCTGCTCAGGCTGCCAAGCCGGTCGAGCTACGCCCAGGATCCCCTCAAATTCCGCGAAATGCAGAGATAGGAGACGAACTGTTTGAACAAGCTCCGGAAGCGATTGCTGTCCTCAGTACCGATGACCGCATCGTTCGCGTCAACAAGGAATTCACGCGCATGTTCGGTTATGAACCTGATGAAGTTTTGCAACGTTCGATCGGGGATCTTATTGTGCCTGAGGCTGAGATGGAGAGATCGCAAGCATACACGCTACTACTGGAGCAGGGCGGCCGAGTAGAGATCGAGACGGTTCGAAGACGCAAGGATGGGACAGAGATTGACGTGTCTCTTCTCGCTATTTCAGTTAGAAGGGCTTCCGGCGAGCGCGTCGTCAATTACGCGATATACCGCGATATCACGGAACGAAAAATTGCCGAAGAGCGGCTGCGGGAAAGCGAAGCCCGGTTCCAGGCAATGGCCGATACGGCGCCTGTGTTGATCTGGATGACGGGAACCGATGGTCTTTGCAACTATTTCAATAAGCCATGGCTTGACTTCACTGGCCGAACTATGGAGCGGGAAGTAGGCACGGGATGGACCGAAGGCGTGCATCCCGACGATGTGCAAGGCTGCTTCGATGGTTTCTTGCCTGCCTTCGCGGCGCGAAAGCCTTTCACCATTGAGTATCGCCTCAAGCGAGCGGATGGGGAATACCGCTGGGTGATAGAAAGTGGCATACCGAGATACACGCCCGGTGGAGAATTTGCGGGCTATATCGGATCCAACATTGACATCACGGAGCTCAAGCGCGCGGAAGCGGAGCGCCAGAGACTGCACCAGCTAGAAGCAGATCTCGCCCACATCAACCGCGTGAGCATGATGGGAGAATTAGCTGCCTCACTAGCCCACGAGATCAAACAGCCAATCGCCGCCGCCCTCATGGACGCCAAGACCTGCCTTCGATGGCTACGGGGCGATACTCCCGATGTCGCTGAAGGTTGCGAGGCGGCATTAAGAATGGTCAAGGACGCAACTCGCGCCGCCGAGGTTATCGATCGGGTCCGCTCGCTTTATGCGCGAGAAACCCCAGACCGGCAACTGCTTGATATCAACGAAATCATTCGAGAAATGATTACTCTGCTGCACGACAAGGCGAATCGGACTTCCATTTCAATCCGCACCGAGCTCGACTCAGGGCTTCCGCTGATTACTGCGGATCGCGTACAGCTGCAGCAGGTTTTGATGAACCTGATCCTCAATGGCATTGAAGCGATCAAAGATGCAAATGGCGAACTGACCGTCACATCGAACAGGACCGACGATGGTCGACTGCTGATTTCAGTGAGTGATTCGGGCATCGGCCTTCCGAGCGCGGCCGTCGACCAGATCTTCGAGGCGTTCTTCACCACCAAAGCCCAGGGTACCGGCATGGGACTATCCATCAGTCGGAGGATTATCGAGTCTCACGGAGGTTCTTTGTGGGCCTGTGCCAATGGGGAGCGGGGTGCGACATTTCAGTTCACGCTGCCGGCCGACGCGGCGGCCTCATCGCCATCGGCCGCGTAACATTCGCGCAACATTCGCTTAACATTAAAGACCGTCTCGATAAAGACCGTCTCGATCTTTGTGTTCGTATGAACTGCTTGCCCTCATCGCCCCAATTGGGCAGCTGCATTACACAACGAATCCCAGACAAGTCCGATCATCGATCGGAACCGTTTTCGTCTAACGGGTGAAATCTTACACACCTCTTGCTATAACATTCGAATGCGCCAACACGACTACGCGCCCCGGCCCGCTCACATTAAATGGCTCCTCGATTCTGACCCGGCCATCCGCTGGCAAGTCATGAGGGACCTCACTGGTCAGGCCCCCAGCACGATTGCAGCCGAGCAGGCGCGAGTCGCAACCGAAGGCTGGGGAGCCCAACTTCTCGCCCGCCAATCTCCTGCCGGCCACTGGGGCGACGGCCCCCGCGGGTGGCGAGCCGATTTGCCGAAGGAAGATCGAGGCTTGCTTATTACCCTCTACAGTCTCTCCGTCTTGATGGACCTCGGTTTCGATCCAGCCAGCAAAGAGGCTCGCAAAATGATCGACCGGGTTGATAAGCGGCTTGTGTTCAAGCGGCTCGACAACCGACCCTACCTTGAGGGCGAAACGGAACCCTGCATCAACGGCAGAATCCTCGGCATTGGTTCGTATTTCAAAGAACCGAACGACGCGCTGGCCAATCGACTTCTGGGCGAGCAGCTGGAAGATGGCGGCTGGAACTGCGAAGCGCCCAAAAGCCGGCACTCCTCGTTCCATACCACCATCTGCGTGCTCGAAGGACTGCTCGAATATGAACGAGCAGGACGCAAATCGGCGGCCGTCGCGAAAGCCCGCAAGAAAGCCGAAAACTATCTGCTCGAGCGCCGCATGTTTCGCTCGCTTCGAACTGGCGAAGTCATCGACAAACGCTGGCTGCGGTTCTCGTTCCCGATGTTTTGGCACTACGACGTCTTGCGCGGACTCGATTATCTGCGAAATGCGGGAATCAAGCCCGACCCCCGCATCGGGGATGCCGTCCAAATCGTGATAGAGCGGCGCCACCAGAACGGGCGCTGGCCGCTCAACCTCCTTCATCCCGAACACATTCCGTTGAAGATGGAGACCGATGTCGGCCGGGCAAGCCGGTGGAACACCCTGCGCGCTCTTCGAGTCCTGCGTTGGTACCACAACTGACGTGGTAGTCGCTAATTGACGACCAGATCCAGCGCGGCTGAATCCCCGCCGATCGGATATCCGGACCCCTCGGACTCTGCCATCGGCACGCTGCCCGCCGAGGCGCCGCTTTCTGCCGTGCAGCCGGTCTTGAAAAAGGTTCATTTCTGTCCATGACCCCCAATTCTCCCAAACGTCGCGCTTACCAATGACGGCCCGGAACAGGCCCGCGAAATTCAAAAAACTTTGAGGAGAATCAAAATGAAACCATCAAACGACCACACGCTGCACAGTTGCAGTGCGACACCAACTTCACACACTTCAAAAACGAACCCGCCCGGGCTCACACCAACCCGCACGCAAAATAGGGGATTCTTGCACCGGGCAATTGTTGCCGCCGCAGCGACAGCATTGGCCCTGAGCTTTTCAACGCTGGCAGCGGCGCAAACCGAAGACCGAAGCGCCATCTTCGCCGCGGCGTCAAAAGAAGCGACGAACATCGCCGGAGTCAGCGTTTTCACGGGCGCTCCGAAAGGCTTCGATCCCCTGACCGCCAGCAACCGCGAACTGCTCGGCTATGGCTTGCCGCAGCGTCCTGACGAGGCGACCAATGCGAAAGCATTTGAACATTGGAAGAGAGGCATGTTGGCATTGAACACCCGTATCAGCGCGAAACTCGAAGCGAAGCCGTTTTCGAGCCGGGAACTCGTGCCAGCCGGCCCGTCCGCGGCAGCAGCCATCGACGGCACAACCTCCATTGGCTCCTCCAACTGGAGCGGGATCGCGAATACCAACAAGCTCAAGACCTGGAACAACAAAACCTCCTTCGATTACGTTGAGTCAGTCTGGAATGTGCCGGTTGCACAGACTCCATTCGGCGTCTCCCCCTGCTCCAGTAATACTACGTGGTACGAGGCGAGCTGGAACGGCATCGACGGCTTCAGCAATGGCGACGTAGTACAAGGTGGCAGCCTCGACATCGTTAATTGCGGAGGCCCTCAATACTACGGATGGGTCGAGTGGTATCCGAGCTATTCGATCCTGGTGGTTTACTGCGGAGGCAGCCCCTGCCCCGTGGGCCCGGGCGATGACTTCTGGGTGATCACCTATGGCGCTCCCGGAACCTCCAACCAGAACGTGTTTATCGAAGACATCACGCAACAATGGGGTGGAACGTTAACCTTGGGCTACGTTAGCGGGCCGGGGCTGGTGGGAAGCAGCGCGGAGTATATCGTCGAAGCCCCATGCTGCAGTTCCAGCGGCGGTCCCTTGCCTCTGGTCAACTACGTCTACGACTTCTTCGACTACAGCTTTGACTATGACCTTGCCGGCACGCTGAGCTATCCGGGCTCGACGGCGGCCAGCACCTACATCATTACCATGTACTCCGGCGCGACTCCCATCTCGGCTCCCTATTTTTACGGAACCGCGGGAAACCAGGGGCGCTATAGCATCTGGTTCGCCGACGAGAACTGCGCTGAATTCGGCGGTTGCTAGTGGTACTCGTCCGCTGCTGTCCGGCGACCGATCGAACCACAAGGCCTGCCGTCCCTGGCAGGCCTTTTTTCGGCTGGTTCAGTGCGAAACGCGCATGACCCCAAATCGCCCTGGACGTCGCACTCACTAGTGACGGCCAGAAAGCACCGAGGACGAACAAGTTGATTTTTCTCCCGGAAGCAGTAAGATGTAGCTCCCGTCTCGCGGGCTCTTGACGAGCACGCGCTCAGAATCAAGCCAATCTCGTATTGAGGTGCGTTATGCGCAAGCACGTGCTTTGTCTCCTGCCGATGGAAATGATAATGATCACTGTGTTATTCATAGCCGTTCCGGCACACGCAGCCGAGAAAGTTCTCTATAACTTCTGCTCTCAGCAGGGCTGCACGGATGGAGCGAATCCAGTCGCGGACCTTGTGTTGGACGGAGCCGGAAATATTTGGGGCACCACGAAAAATGGCGGTCAGTCCGGACTTGGTACCGTCTTCGAACTCACCGCGAGTTCCGGTTTTACAAAACTAGGCCAGGTTTACAGTTTCCGCGGAGGCGCGAACGATGGTGCCAATCCCGAGGCTGGATTAGTGTTCAACCCCGCCACCGGCATCCTTTACGGCACGACAGCGAGCGGCGGTTCATCGAACTGCAGCGGGGGATGCGGCACCGTCTTTGCCGTGCAGCCTGGGAGCAGCCCCTTCACCGATCAGATCCTGCATTTTTTTTCCGGCGCTCCCAACGACGGTGCGAATCCCACGGCCGAATTGCTGATGGATGCCAATGGGGATCTATATGGCACGACGGCGAACGGCGGAAGTTCGGCTGCCTGTGGCGGCGGCTGTGGCACGGTATTCCTTTCGAATCCGGCGGGTTATCGAGTGATACACAACTTTGCCGGTAGCAGCGACGGGGCAAACCCGGCGGCCGGTTTGATATTCGATGCGCAAGATAATCTTTGGGGCACTGCCAGGGACGGTGGTGCGAACGGATTCGGGACCATCTTCGAACTGATTGCCGCGCCCAGCTTCGCGCTCGGAGAAGTCTATAGCTTTAAGGGAGTGCAGTCCAAGGATGGCGCCAGCCCAGCCGCCGCGCTCACCTTTGACACATTCGACATTGATGGCGGCTATCTGTACGGCACAACCAGCGCAGGCGGTTTATCGGACTGCGCTGGCGGGTGCGGCACCGTCTTCGAATTGCAGCCGGCGACGGGCGCTTACAAAAGAATCTACAGCTTCACCGGCAAGAATGGTGCGGCGCCGATTGCTCGGCTTGCGATCGAAACCACTAGTGGAAACGACAACTACGGCAGTCTTTATGGCACGGCGAGCGTGGGTGGGAATACAGCCGGTGTTTGCGGGACGACCGGCTGCGGGACCGCATTTGAGATCTGTCCACCGACGCAGACGTGCCCTTGGAAGGAAGCCACTCTGTTTCGGTTTAACGGGAAACAAGGGCAGACTCCAGCCGCTGGAATGCTGTTGTCGCTTACCCCGCCTGAGAATCCAAAGTCAATTTTGCCTCCACAGATCGGCAAGGGAACATGCTCGCCAAGTTGTGTTGCGGCGACCGAGGCGGGTGGCGGTCAGATGGGGGGCACGGTTTACCAGATTACCGGACCCTGAATCGGAATTCGAATCCCGTCCGTCCCGCAATTTCACTTGAGCCGGGAAGATTCGCTCCTGGCTTGAGACAAGACGGGAACAGTGCTGTCGGCGTCTTGCCACAAAGTGAAGAAGTCACGATATGCGTTCCGAGCCGCGGCAGGATCGGAACTTGTTGAGGATCGCGCGAGCTGAAGGTGCGCCAATGCGCCCAACGAGAAGTTCCAAACCAGACCGCGGTGATCGATGATTTTCTGAAATTCAGCGGATGCGTTGCTCCACTGTTTCATTTGAAGAAGCGCCAGCCCACGCAGGTAAACGGGATACATTGTCGCTCCGTTGGTGAAGGGAAGAATGCCGCCTCCTAGTTCATAGGGTGCGACCGCCCGCAGATCATCGAGAGCGGCAGCAGGATTTCCCCGCGCGATGGCAATGGCTGCGCGAATGCTCGGCAGCCAGTAGTCGACCAGTAGAGTGTCGCTGGGAAACTGCTTTTGAAGGGACACGGCGATTGCCTGCGCCCGACTGAGATCGTCGGCCCGTGCCAACACCATGGCAGCGGCAACCTGAACGTTCTTGGTCGAAGCAAGAGCGAGTGCGGCCTTCGCATGGCGTCGCGCTTCACTCTTGTTATCAAACTCAGCTTCTCGCAAAGCGGCGGTCACTTCCCAGCCAGCTGCGGTTTCCTTGTCGTCGCCCAGCAAAGCCGCAGCCACGGCCCGGCGTGATAACTCGCGGGCTTGGCGGAGGCGGCCGTGAAAGGCCTCCGTGTCCGCCTGGCTGGCGAGCATGGCAGACTCATCCACGGGCTTGCCCTGCGCCGCCGTGAGACAGCGGGCCATCTCGTCAGAGCGGTTGCTCAAGAATGCCAGCTGATAATAATTTTCCAGCAAAGATTCATCGAGCTTGCGAGCCCGCGCTTCGTCGAGCACCGACTTGGCCTCCGCCAGGCGATTCAGATTCATGTAATCGGAAGACAGGTTCCGGTACACCACCGACGTATCCTTTCTCAGGGCAAAGCCTTCGAGGTCATTGGTGAGCGCTCTGTCGTGGTTTCCCAAGTTCCCGGCAATAAGCCCCAGATTGATGTAGGGGGCGAGCATCCTCGGATACGACTGCTTCCATTCCTCCGACACCTGCGCTGCCTTCTCGATGTCACCGGTCACATCCATGTAATAGTTCGAATCGAGAGCGAACCTCTCGCGTTCGGTCACGTGGTCTCGTAGTTGGTACGCTTGGCGCATGTAATCCGCGCACTGTGCCGCTTCGTTGAGATTGCAGGATGCCGTCGCCAGGCTGACCATAGCCCAGGCAAAGTTTGGGTCCAATGCCAGGGCGCGCTTGAGTTGTGGAATCGCCGCGGCCTCGCCGTGCAGTCGCCACACTTTCTGCGCCCGGCTGTAGGCTTGCAACGCCTCCAGCGACGACGTAGTAGCCTGCTCCAGCGGAGTGTCAAGCTTTTGGATGGAGGTGAGCGACTCGCCCAGTTTGCCGCGCATGCTGCGAGCCGCCTCGTGTAGCTTCGCTAAGACCTGTTCACGCCGGTCTGCCTCCGTCTGCTCCACATCCAGCGATTCCCCGTCTTCGCAGTTCAATGCTTTCAGATTGATCGCATAATGGCTTCCGATGCTATTGATGGAACCGACCAGCATCGCCGCGCTTCCCGAGCGCCGGCAGACCTCCTGGGCGACGTCGGGGGTCAGCGCGCTGTCCGCAGGCCGGTTCATGTACTGAAGTTGTTGTTTCACTTGATTGTCGGAGAGCATATTCAGGAACGGCGATTGTGCCAAATCGGCGGCCAGCCCAGCCTTCAGGGCATCACTGAATACTGGATCGCTCGTGGAATTGATAAAATCAGCCAGCACCACCGTATCTTTCTCCGTCAACTTGCGCGGCCGGCCCCAATCCAAATAGGCGACAACGCCGAGCAGGACAAACGCTGCGGCAATCGTCAATGCCCAAGGCACTCGCGACTTTCTCACCGAGCCATTGCGCGGGCGGGGCCCGGACTCCAAATCTTTTTTTAGCCGTTGCAACTCGTCTCTGATGTCGGCGGCGTGCTGATAGCGTAGCTCGCGATCCTTCTCCAGGGCTCGCCGGATGATGGCTTTCAACTTTGAAGGCAGTTCGGGTTTTATGTGAGGTGGGGAGAGGGGCGCATCATTATTAAGGATGGCGTCGCAAAGCACAGCCATGTTCTCTTCCTGGAAAGGAAGAACGCCGGTGGCCATCTGATAAAGAACGACTCCGAAGGAAAAGATGTCAGTGCGGGAGTCCAACTCTTGTCCGCGCAACTGCTCGGGTGACATGTAAGCGATGGTTCCGGCGACACTGCCCGGGACCGTAAGCAATCCGTCGAAGGCCTCATTCGATGGAACGGCGGGAGAACTCGCCGCTTCCGTCCGGCCCGTCCGGCCGAAGACGGCTTCTGTCCGATTCAGCTTGGCGATGCCGAAATCAAGAATCTTGGCGTGCCCGCGTCGGGTTACAAAAATATTGGCAGGCTTGAGATCGCGATGCAGAATGGCGGCGGTGTGAGCGGCATCCAGGGCGTCGGCGATTTCAACGGCCAAAGGCAGCAGCTTGTCGACGGCCATCGGCTGGTCTGCAATACATTGCTTCAAAGTCATGCCGTCCAGAAACTCCATGGCAATGAAAGCCTGGCCGCGATGGCTGCCGATTTCGTAGATGGTGCAGATGTTGGGATGGTTGAGCGCCGATGCGGCCTGCGCCTCACGCTGCAAACGAGCTTGGGCATGAGCATCGCTGGCGACATCGGCCGGCAGAAATTTGAGAGCGACGAAGCGGTGGAGTTGCGTGTCCTCCGCTTTGTAGACAACCCCCATGCCGCCTTCGGCGAGAAATTCGATGATTGTGAAGTGACCGGCCAACACTTCACCGGGAGGAAAACGCACCGTGTCAGGAGTGCGTCCCAGTAACTTGTCGCCGCACAGGGGACCGACGGCGGGAGTTGAGAGAAAGTCTTGCGCCTCGCGGTATTCCGAGAGCAGACGGCTGACTTCAGAGCGTATTTCGGGGTCGGGAGATTGCTGTTCGAGAAATGCCAAAAGCTCGGCGGGCGGAACATCCTGCGCCGCTTCAAAGAGCGACTTAATGCTTTCCCATTTCTCCCGCTCCACCGCCATAGGCTTCTTTCAATTCGCCATGGAGCCAGGCTTTGGCCACGCTCCAGTCACGTTTCACAGTTTTCGGTGAGATCGCGAGGACGTCGGCAATTTCGTCCACGGTCAGGCCGCAAAAAAAACGCAACTCGACGATCTTTGCCTGACGGGAATCGATTGCCGCCAGACGTTCGAGCGCCTCATCGAGTTCGAGAAATGCGCTGGATCGATCGGGTGATACCACCCACGCTTCATCCAGCGGGATGATTTGTTGCCCGCCGCCACGTTTTTCCCGGACATGTCCGCGGGCATGATCGATCAACAGCCGCCGCATGACTCGCGCTGCGATCCCAAAGAAATGAGCGCGGCTCTGCCAATCCACCGAATGCTGATCCACCAATTTGAGGTAGGCTTCGTGGACCAACGCGGTCGTTTGCAGCGTGTGGTCTTGCCGCTCCTTCCTCATGTAGCGATCCGCCATCCGGCGCAGTTCGTTGTACACCAATGGGATCAGCTTCGATTCGGCCTCCGGATTTCCCTTGGCCAATTCGCACAATAAAACCGTCACGTCTGCGGATGCTATGTCCACGGTTCCGGCAACTTTCCTTGCACTGTCGGGGGGCCTGCGATTGGAACAGCATTTTACCGCAGATTGAGAGAGACCGCCCCGAAATCGAGTGACCCGGCAGTTGGTCAGCTTGAAACACACAGTCCCCCCAGCGGCTGAAGCCGCATTGATTTTGCGGCAGTTACCGCACGGCCGAAAGCCGTGCCCTTTCAAAGCAAATTCAGACTAACCCACTACGGAGTGACCCCATTCTCCGCGGCACGTCGCGCTATATGAGTGACGGCGAAAATCGCCGAATCGACTCACCGAAGAAAGCCAAGGAGGGCTATCCATATGTTGCGTCGCATCCAATCACACTTTGTTCTCATCGCTTTGTTCGTTGCCACCTTGACGCCGGCTCATACCTTTGGACAAGTTCTCCAGATGGTGGCGGTGGGCGACGCAACACAAGCGGCTACCTGGGCAAATGCCGCCCACCTAGCCAGCGCAGCGAATAATAACTACACCATCGACGGCCTTACCCCTGCAGGCGGTCCATTCACGGCCATGATCGACGTTCGCGTCAACACTCAGGATCAGGGCTCTCTCTGGGTGGTTTGGGACAACACGCCATTTCCAAACACAAATATATGGTGCTATATCACGGAACCATCGATGGTTGCGGCTCGCGGCTTCGATGCGGTCCCGCGGTCGATCCTCTTCGTCAATGCGGCTGTCCAAGGCACTCCCGGATACAATCTGCTGCCCTTTTCGCTTCCGCCGGATGCGCCCGCTCTGCCAGCGCCCATCTACAATGCGGTTGCGAACGCAGTATTCAATGCCGCGATGATCGGCCTCACTCCAGCGCAGGCGAAGGCGGAGACAAACAGGTTGCTCGCTATGCCTGCGGCTCCCCCCGCAAAATATGGCTATGGACCGGGCCCTGTCGGCTTCCCCATTCAGAATGTCTTCAATCCTGTCGTGCATTTCCCTGTGGTCTTTAATACGGCAGGACTTGACCCGATTACCCACCTGGGTGTCCCGGCTACCATCACCACGCCCCTTCGGGACTCACTGGTGGTGCCCATCGTAAATGCGACGAACGTTGTTCCTCCTGGCGGAATCGGCTCCTTTATCGCCGCAAACCATAACGTCTTCGTCCCCTGCAATAGTCTGGGGGCCGGCCTCAGCGGCATTCTGGATACGACGCAGCTTTTTGGCGCGGCTGGTGCGGGCAACGGGCTCATGGTATTTCTCGATGACCCGCTGAGCGACTCCTGGTATGTGATGGAAACCAAAGCGTATGCCGGCGGATGCGGCTCGCAGGAGATGGCAGTGGTCCCGCCGGGTCCACCGTTCGATCCGCTAGCCCTTCCCGGTCCTGGCGGTATAAGGGTCCGTGTGGCGGGCCGCGAGGATGCCTTGATTCAGGAAGGGGCCACGCCGGACAGCCTGACTTATGTGTCCTGGACCTGCAGCCTTGCGGGCGCCGGCACCTACATCTCGGTCAGCGGCAAGAAGCCTTTCCCTGGCCCTGGCTTTGGCGCCTTCCCGCCGTGTCCGGTCGCAACCAATGCCGGCTACTCACTGCGCACGAAGCAAAACGTCGTGACCGATAATCCGGTCCCGGCTGGAGTGGGTGCGCTGATCGGCCCAGTCGTGGCCATGGCCGGCCCTAACTTGAATTGGCAGTAATTTTCACCGCTTGATACGAGCCGGGAGGCGAACACCGCGCCTTCCGGCTTCGACTTTCAGTTCTTCGTCCATCCCGGACCGTGCAGCACGGCGCCCGCTTTCACCTTAGTCAGGTGTCCATCCTCATATTCGAGTTGACCGTTGACAAAAACATACTTGATTCCTTCTGAGAGCTGCGCCGGATTCTCGTAGGTCGCGCGATCGCGGACGGTTGCTGGATCGAAGATCGTGATATCGGCAAAGTAGCCTTGTTTGAGCAGTCCGCGATCAATGAGGTGTTCGCGTTGCGCCGGCAGCGAAGTCATTTTGCGAATGCCTTGTTCCAGTGGCAGCAGATGTTGATCGCGGATGTAACGCCCGAGGAAGCGAGGCATGGCTCCGAAGGCGCGTGGGTGAGTATGAGGCTCGAACAGCGGACCGTCGAGCGAAAGCTCGCCAGCGTCGAGGCAGAGACTGGTCCACGGTTGTTGCAATCCGAATTTCAGGTCGTCTTCGTTGGCGATGAAGTAAATCGCGCCGGTGCGGGCCTTATCATCGATCACCAGATCGAAGAGCGCATCGAGCGGATCTTTCTTCTGTGTCGTGGCGATTTGCGCCAGCGTCTGACCGTCAAATTTTTTTAGGTCGGGATTCACGATTTCAGCGACTAGAACCCCGCTTGCGCCTCCGCTGCCCAGGTAGAGGTTCTCCCAATCGTGGTGCTCCGTTGCCATTTCCTTTTTGATTTTTTCGCGCATGGCGGGATCGTGCAGGCGTTGCAGCAGTTTTTCCGTGCCGCCGTCAGCCACCCATGGTGGAAGGCTCGATGCCAGCGCAGTTCCACCGGCAACATACGGATACATGTTGGCGGAGACATCCTGCCCAACGTCGCGCGCCGACTGGATCATGCCAACAATCGTTGGCATCGAGCCCCACCGCGCCTTGCCCACGACCTTCAAGTGGAAAATTTCGACCGGAAGGTGGGCTTCGCGGCCGATGCGGAGCGCCTCGTTGATGGCTGCTATTTCAGTTTGTCCTTCACTGCGCATATGCGTGCCATAGATGCCGCCGTATTGCGAAGCCACTTTGGCCAACTCGATCAGTTCTTCGGTCTCGGCGTAATGGCCGGGCGGATAGATAAGCGCCGTCGAGAGCCCGAACGCGCCCTGCCGCATGGCTTGCGCGACCAGCGATTTCATCTTCTCAAGTTCTTCAGGAGTGGGCGCGCGGTCCTCGTCGCCGATAACGGCTTCTCTTACTTGCGCCGCGCCGACGTAGGTACCAATGTTTAGCGGCGTGCCGCTTTTCTCTAACCGCTGGAAGTATTCGGCGAGCGTCGTCCAGTCGACTTTGAGGTGATATTGCTGCTCCAGGTCGGGTTGGAACGAAGCCAGCGTCAATTTGTCTTGCGGCGCAATCGAGCCGCCTTCGCCCGTAATCTCGGTGGTGATACCTTGCGAGAGTTTGCTGAGCGAGCGATTATCGACGAGCAGAGCGATCTCCGATTGTCCGAGCATATCGATGAAGCCCGGTGAAATCACCAGTCCAGCCGCGTCGATGAGTCGCCGCGCATGTGCGGCAGAATCAAGATGGCCGATAGCCGCGATACGATCTCCGCGGATTGCAATATCGCCCGACACCCATGGATTGCCCGAACCATCGATAATTTTTCCGTTCTTGATAATCACATCGTAGTCGCTCGATCCCGGCATCGTGTCGTGCATTGCCACCCGAGACTCGAGCGGCGCATCATACGCCGCCGCGGCAATCCCTCCCAAAGCTTCCGCGACGACTTTCTGCGCCGCCTCGCGATCGTCCCTCGTGACTGAAACATTATTGGCATAAGCTGCGAATGCCAGCCGTTCCCCTTTGGTCGTATCCAAGTATCCGACGAGCCCTTTGCCGGTCACCATCAGATTTTTGTTCAGTGCGTCATACACTGCAAAAGTTCCGGTCTTCGCGTGCACATGACCGGCGGCTGGCGAATTTACCTGGATCTTTCCCAGCGTTCCGTCGCGGCCAAGAATCGGCAGGCCATTATAGAAATCGTCGAACTCTTTCTGCTTCGACATGAACTCCAGGTAGCGCACCATGAAATCGGGCGTGAAAAATGCATTGCCGCCCGCCCCATCGCTCTGCGCTGCCGCGGTCAAATCCAATCCCGCGTTTTTTAAGAAGTCGTGCTCGGCATCGAATCCTGCCTGGTCGATTTCGCTCTGCTTGTGCGCCACTAACGCTCCAAGCAGAAACGGCCCCATGCTCGCATGCAGGTTCTGGCTGAGTTTGAGAGTAATTTTGACTTCTTCTTTTAGCGGAGGAGAGATATGTTCAGCGAGCAGGTTTTCCGGCTTATAATTCGCGGCAAGAGCCTTGAAATCAGGCGCCGGGCTGGTGAGAGCAAGGCCGATTGTCACTTTCTTTTCGCGCAACGCTTCGGTCAACGCTGTTACCGCAAAGTTGCTCGGTTCGGGCACCGCATACGCGGCCATGCCGTAGGGCTTTCCTAACGGAAGATTCCCGGTAACGGTCACGGTGCGCGTGCCATCCGGATTGATCTTTTCCGCCGTGTAGTTCAGGTCTGCCTTCGTGTCAGCCTTTCCGGTCGTCGCCTGGTTGATGAAACGTACATAAGAAGTTTGCGGCGATATCTGCAAATTGACAGGCGCGCCCTCTTTGTCGCCCGGGCCGGCGATTACATCGATCACGTTGTCGTTGACGACGATTGGCGAAATCACGACGTCGGTGCCGAGTTCGCGGCTGCCTTCTGGAAAGAGCGACGTGTCCACCACCACGCGCCCTTTCACCGCTTTGATTCCCTTTTGCGCGATTTGCGCCGCCAGCTCTCGAATCACCAGCAAAGGGTCGCCCAATCCCTTGCTATCCGGACCTCCATAGGAGTGATCCGCCACTTCGTAAGCCAGCGTGCCATCGGCCTGAATGCGGCCGGAGAGATTCGGATCGCCGCTCGCGACCAAAACGATGTCGCCTTTCAGAGTTCCATTTTTCTCGACAGGTCCCGTGCGGTACACCCGAGTGTCGAAGCGGTAGGCGCCGCCCAGCAGATTTAGCACTGCGCCTTCGGTGAGTAATTTCGTCGTCGATCCCGGAACCATCAACTGGTTCGGATTAAGCTGGTAAATCATCTTGCCATTCGACAGGGAATAAAACTCCACCGCGAAAATCGAGTGCGCGAATTCGGGACGATGCACAATCGCCTCAACGCGCTCAGAAAGCGTGGCCGCAGTTTCGGTCGCGAGCATCGGTTGCGACAAACTGACGATAAGAAAAAGTGTGAGCACAAGGGCGGATGTTCGAGATTGAATTTTCATTTGTTTCTGAGAGCCTCAATAACGGACGCATCGACCTGCGACTGCCACGGCCTAAACTGCTCTATCATAATGACGCGCACCAGATTAAACGAGTGCCGGCTGCTGGAGTCGGCGTGGAGAACTGACTACCGACGCGCATCCGTAAACAACCAGTTACGCCGCCCACTATAAGCGGCAACCCAGCCCTGGCTATATCCTGAAATGTGATTGAAAAGCCAGACACGCACCCGAAGATCGCGCTTCGCAAGGGTTCTCTCCGATCCTTTGTTCCGTGGCTTGTCATCGGTGTGGTGCTTGTTTGGGCGCTTGCCGCGCTAATCCTTCTTGCCGCGCGCTGGATCAATCCACCGACAACCGCTGTGCACATGCAGCGCCGCTTGCAGGCCTGGGTTCACCATACTCCGTATCACGAACGCTATAAATTCATTCCGCTCAGCCAAATCTCGCCCGATCTCCAGCATGCAGTAGTCGCCGCGGAGGACGCGCGTTTCTACCAGCACCATGGATTCGATTGGCACGAGATCCAAATCGCTGCCGAAGACGATTTGGAAGGCGGTCGCACCCGCGGAGCTTCGACCATTACGCAGCAACTTGTAAAGAACCTATTTTTCGGAACGGGCCGCTCTGTCCTTCGCAAAGGCGCGGAGTTCACACTGGTACCTGTGGCCGAAATCGTACTCGGCAAGCGGCGCATTCTTGAGATCTATCTCAACGTGGTGGAATGGGGCCCCGGTATTTATGGTGCAGAGTCGGCGTGCCATTACTATGACGAAACCACGGCTCGGAACATCGGACGGGAACAGGCGGCACGGCTCGCCGCGATTCTGCCGGCTCCCCTGAAGCGCCGGCCCGATCGCATGAACAACTACAGCGCGCGTATCCTTGACCGGATGCGCCAAATGGGTTGGTAGAGAGTTTGATGTACGCCGGTGTAGCAGATGCCGCTGGCATCCGATGCGAGCCCCTTTTGGGTCGTGCATGATTTTGGACGCCCGATTCGCTGCTACCTGCCGACTGCGGCAAGTCTTCCGCGAAGCACAGTGACCGACGCGGCGGGCAACTCGTACCAGGCGTTCTCTCCACCTGTGAGTTGCGCTTCCGCAACTGGACCGTCGGGATCCGCGTGGCCTCTCTTGCGGTCGGGATGCCAACTATATTGCGCCTTGCCGAATGTGATCATCGCTACCTGCCCCGAGAAAAACGCGTCCCGGCTGCTGCTCGCGTCGTGAAATGCGATCTGAACACGATGCGGGTGATCGTGATCTTTGTTTACGAGCATCAGCGACCATTGCCCATCCGGGCGTTGCAAAGGATAGGCGGTCACCAGCAAGTGGCCGTGTGAGTCTTTGACGTCGCTCGAAGCGGTGTAGAGCGCATGCTCGGCGTCTTTGGGTTCTGCCCACTCCTGCGTAATCAGCTGCGCCGCGAAGAATTGCGCCGTCTTCTGCTGGATCTCGTAATGGTCATCCACCATAAACATGTGATAGGTTCCCCAGCTGTTGGCGCAGGCCGGATGCGGTGGTGAATAGGGTAGGTCGTGATAATAATGGGTGGATTTTCCACCCGCGCTTAAGAATCCGCCGAAGGAGTCTGCCAGCCATAGAGCGCCGAAGATGTCGACCGCGGCTTCTCCGCCGTGATCATTGGTCTCGGTGTCGAGCAGCGGAATCCCGGAAGGCAAACCGTCATCGCGCCAGACTTTCATAATGTGAGTGATCAACTCGGGTTCCTGATAAAGGTTTTCCCATGGCGTCTCGCATCCGTCGTACGGATAGTGCTCGAATGACATGAAAGCTAGATCTTGCAGGCGTCCGCGGGCCTTCAGATAGGCGAGAAAGCGGCCCAGCCAGGAGGTGCGGCCCTCGGCATCCGGCCATACCTTGATGTCTTCGGTGACCCCTTCAAAGACAGGTCCACCGAGTTTGAAGTTCTGATCTACACGATGGAGGGCAGCGGCGAATTGCAAATACAGAGCCGCGTAGTCCTCAGGCAGCATGTACTGGCCATCAGGCTCTTCGCCCATTTCGATATACGAAACCGGATAGTCACGTTGCTTGATATAACTCATCTGCGCGGCCGCATCCTCGGGCGTGCTATACAACATCGCTACTGACACAATCGCAGGCAGGCCACGGGTGATTCCGCTGGTGAAGAACAAATCAAAGCCCGGCTGATCGCCCGATTCCATGCGGTCCGGCGCCACGTAGAGGTCAGAGGGGTCGTGCCACGGATCAACCGAAGAGCACAGGGTCAGTGTCTGCTTCTGATCAGGCGAATGATGAAGAATGTCCTTGATGCCATTGTTCCCATCCATAATTCCGAGGTAAAGTTCGCGGATGGCGTATCCAACGCAGTTTCTGCGGTCGCTGGAACCATGAGTGTCGCAGGTATTCGAGGAGCGCGTCATCAACACCCGTACGTATTTTGTAGTGACCGGCGAGGAATCCAACCGCAGCGTTGTGGTACGACCTTTTCCGTCCGACACGCTGCCGGAACGAAAAGTTTTCCATGCTCCTTTGTCTTGCTCGTCCATTGCATCGCCGTCGCCAATCCAGTACTGCACTTCGTAGACCTGAGCATAGGGCTCCGCCCAGGCAATGCGAATCGCATTGACGCTTTCTTTCTTGTCGAAGCCGACCACCACCCATTGCGGATGCAGCGAATCGTCCTCTCCCGTGAACTCCTTTGTCAGATAAGGATTACTCTTCCAGTAGGATTGCAGGTCTCCGTCGTCGAGGCGCGAGAAGCCGTCAAATTCTGTTCCGTTGTTGCGCGTGAAGCCACGATGACGGAGCGAGTAGCCATAGGAGTGTCGAATCATTTCCTTCGTGGGAGTGGCGTCGCCGGTGAAATACCCGCTTCCCGCGGCATCGCTCCATGTGCCCCTGGGATTCCAATGCCAGGCTTGCACGAATAAATCTGTGTTCTGGCGGTAACTAACGACTCCCCAGCCGGCCGAAAGGACTTGCTTGATCTGATCGGGGCGAAAAAATACGTCGGTGGCGTTACTCGGCACGCGGTCGACCGTGGAGCCAAGCGCATAAAGAGGACTGAATCTGTTCACCTCATGGCCGGGGGTTGCGTCGACGCGGATCGTCTGCGTGATTGCGAGCGTAGGCCACGCGAGGGCATTCAGCAGGAAAAATATTGCGCTCAGTCGTTTGTGCCGCAAGAATTCGGGAAAAAATGACGGTTTGGTTTGCATAGCTTGATCCTCAGAGATTAGGAGCGCAATTCTGCCGTCTAGAAGTCATACACTAAATCGCCGGACCGCTGCCATGACGAAACAGGTCGTTCTCAAGAACAAAAACCCAGTTACTAGATTTTTTGAGAGCTCTATCTCGGAATGTACCCGGATCGGGCATGCGCATGACCTGGTCGGAACTTTGGGTCTCCGCTATGGGCCACACGCTCTCGGTCACTACGACGATCACGGCGGTCCGATCGTTAAACCGAAGCTGGCAGCCGGCAAAGCCGTGGAAAAGACGCGCGGTGGAAAAGTCAAAAAACCGACTTTCCTACCGTGCTTGGAAATCCCGCAAAGTACGCGGGATTCCAACTTTCCCACCGCCTCGGCTGCTGCGGGTGATTAACTTAAACCGGACATTTCACTTGCTACAAAAAGCGAGCATTTTAATTTGCTTCGAACATGGATTTGCCGGGGCTCTTCCGGGGGTGCCGCGTCTGAGAGTCCCCGTCGAGGATGCGTTCTTGGCTAACTGCGCTCACTGCAAAACAACGTTTCCCCGGCATTAGCGTTACTTGCTCTTTTCTGCGGGTTTCTCGGCCACGGGCTCCGGACAGCCCTCGTAGTGTTTCGTCTTCATGTCCGCTTTGGACATCTTGAAGGGCTTCGTCGGGGCCTTCCCGGTGAATGTGATCGTAGTACTGCTCTTGACGTTCTGATTGATCTCCCTGGCCGGTCCGCGGTCCTGGCCGGTGCGAACACAGCCGTGCGACTTCGGTTTTCCGTCGGCATCCTGGCTGTTGTGAATGCCTATCGACCGGGTATCGACGACCCCCACATACCAAGCCATCTGACCGTTATCGGTATTCGCGTCGCCAATCTGACCGGGGTGAACATCTGTGACCCCCGGTGTGCAAAAACGTTCGTTGCCCGTCTTGCACGGATCATCGGGTGTGTTAGGACATCCGGTTCCGCTGGACACGGTCATCGGCGTAGTTTGGCGATTATCGCTCCACGTGACCGTCATCGATTGCTTGGCGAGATCAACCTCGATGTGCGTGATAAAGGGCTTTGGTTTCTTTTTCGGCTGGGTCGCGCCTTTCTTCGCGCCCTTCTGCAGCTCAGTGGCCTGATCCGGGGCCGAACTGGCTATCTCTGGCGCCGGTTGCTGGGTGGTGATACCTTCGTCGACCGGGCTCTCGTTCTGCGCGACCGCGACCGGCTCCCCGTCGGTATTGCCCGCCTGAGCCTGGGAGAGCGCTCCGGCCTGATTTGGCGTGTCGAGCGGCTTGTCGCGCCATCCGTCCTGCACGTCGCCAGTGGGTTCGATGTCACTTGCGGCTTGCTGGTCATCCGCGTTCTGACGCTGCAGTGTCGGGGGAACTGCATGAACGGGGGATAGCGGCTCGCCCGCCGTGACCTGCTGGGCCGTGGAGTCTGCCTCGCGCTCGTATGGGCTATCCGAAGCGCCGACTTCGAGCGGCGCCGCGCCTGTTGCGCCACGCTGCTGCACGACATGGGCCAGTTCATGTGCAAGCAGTTGCCGTCCCACAGGAGTTGCAGGCGAATAACGGCCTGAGCCGAAAACGACGTCGCGGCCGACCGTGTAGGCGAGAGCACCGACTGCCTGCGCCGACTCTGCCGCCCTGGCATCGCTGTGGATTCGGACCTTGCCAAGGTCCACTCCAAAACGTGGTTCGAGGAATCCTCTGGAAGCTCGGTCCAGCGCCTGACCGGGTGTACTCAAGACTTGATGCACTATGGGAGGTGCTTCACCGGCAAGAGAAGCGGCTCCATCGCCCTTCTTCTGTAGCTTCTCGTCTTCCTCTTCGCACTCTGAGCACTTGCGGCGGAGAAACTCCGGTGCATTTTGCGAAGTATCGTCGGGATCAGGCATGCGCATCACCTGGTCTGCTACGCGAT
>JBEKXO010000019.1:0-40697 GCA_049511995.1 Terriglobales bacterium | reverse complement strand
GCGACCTTCGGCATGAGTCCTTCAGCGAAGCGGAATCCCCAGTTGCGATCTTCGTAATCGGCTACGAGGCCGACGGTATAGCCGCGCGTGTCGGCGGCATAATCCCATGCTCCGTTGTTGTCCACCGACCAGTTATTGAATTGAAAATGCGTGTCCGACCCAACGGAATTCACGTCAAAGAAATCCGGCATACTGAATTTGCCAAAACGAATCTCCAACCGCCGGCGCGGCAACTCATCGAACAGCGACAAAAAACTACGATCGTTCTCAACTTTGTCGCCGCTCAAAGCGAACACTTTGTGGATCATGCCACGCCCGAGATAGGGCGCTTTGCTGAGCAGCGGATTTCGCACGATATCCAGATCCGTATTCCCCGCCAGTCCCAAGCCCAGGCTGAGCGCCGACCCGCCTGCCTCCTCGATATCCACTAGCAGTTCGGTCGAACTGTCGAGGCGCACGCCGGTGTAGAGCGTCAACACCCGCGAAGTTGCTTTCTGATAGTTGGGGCTTAGGCTATTCGTTCCGCTATAGTCGGCATGAAAGGGGGGATGCGTTTGGAAAATAAAATTCGCCTGCCCCGACAGCCAAAATCGCGTACTCTTGAAATGCGGAAACATCGTTTCCGGATAAGCAGCAGCATCGCTTGGCGGGCCCGTCGGATCGTTGGAATCCGGTGTAGCGGCGGGCGTGGTTTGGATTGGAGTGGGCGGAGGCTCCGGCGCGGTCTGCGACTGCGCCCAGCTGTTAGTGGCGAACGTCCCCGAGAGGAGGGCGAAGCTTAGCGCAGTCGACGCCGCGGCACGACCAGCAAGGCGCCCGCCGGCGCGGTTAATCAGGGCGGAAAGAATAATGAAAATGAATTTCAATTTCAATATCATGAGTACAGGCTAGCTGGCTTGGCCGCACCTGGCCACTTCTTCGGTCACTTTTGATAGTGACTGCAATCACAATGGCAAAGGCTCACCAGTATCTCCCCGTCCGATTAATAGAACGTTACAGCGGTAGTACCGAACTCGAGGCGCAGCGCCCACGAAAGGCATCTGCGCCCGCCTTGCTCCTGTCTCGTTAAAGGCAGTGGATGACCACTGATTAACGTGAGCATAGCACAGGAAGTTAACTATGGTTAACACACAATGGCATACGGCGCCATAGCACCCGGAGCTGCCGCTCGCCGTCCTTGTCGGTAACCACGACCCAGCTCATGCGAGTTTTCGGTTGATTGCTGCTCTCCGCTCGCGTGAGCTGCGTCGTCGCCATCGCCATTGTTTCTGCGAATGCATACATGCAGGTCATGTTGTTTTCCTCCTTTCGGTAAATTTCTTGGCTCGGTTGTGACTTTCATGCGTGCCCCGCAGGGGATATTTATTCGGTTTGCATTTTGGCCGAGGTCCGGGCGCTGCGTTTGCTGCCTGCACAAATATGCTGGCCGCGGACGGGTCACGATCTGATTCAATTTTGAGGAAGGGAGAAGTAGAGGTGAACCGATAGGGAAGAGTAACGCAGCTATCGTCTCACATCTAATGCTTCCATCCAGTGCTTCCATCCAGCGAGCCGCAAGTCTGGCGGCCAGCACTGACTGCTCGTTTTCATAGATCTTTGTGCTAAGGTTTAGCGGGACATTTGTCCTTTTGTCGCTAAGATTGTATATCATACCCCCCTATGGTACCTACAATAGAAAAGATGCCGGAAATTCACAAAAGTATGCACAAAAAAGATAAAGTACCCGAAATTTCCAAAGAAAAACAGAAGTTGCTTTCCCGGATCAAGCGAATGAGCGGCCAGATTACCGCGGTTGAGCGGGCGGTAACTGATGGAGACGAGTGCGCGGATATTTTGATGCTGCTGGCGGCGATTCGCGGCGGCGTCAACAGCCTGATGGCGGAAATACTGGAAGATCACATACGGCTGCACATCACCCATCCGAATCGCGGGACAGAGTCGAACGAAGAACTAACCGAAGATCTGATCAGCCTGGTGCGGGCTTATCTGAAATAAAGCTCACGATCGGAGCCGCCACGCTGGTGCGTGCGCCGAGTCACATCCTGAGTTCGATTCTGTGGGATCATGTCACCAGCGTTACTCGTTGCCCGGAGATTTCTCGCGTGCCCACGCAAGCCACCACGAACCCAGCTACGCGGCGAGATGAAAAAGAATTGCGCGATGCGCAATTCGCCATGCGTCTCTCGCTGATCGTTGGATTGGCAATGCTGGTCGGCAAGACAACCGTATATTTCCTGACGCATTCGGCGGCGATTTTTTCGGACGCGGCCGAATCTGTGGTCCACGTAATCGCCGTCGGTTTTGCAAGTTTCAGTCTTCGCCTCAGCGCCAAACCGGCCTCCGATCATTTTCTCTACGGTTACGAACGAATCACTTTTTTCTCGGCCGGATTTGAAGGCGCGATGATCGTGGTGGCCGCGATTGCGATTCTGTTCGAGTCGATTCGCAAGTCGATGGCCGGCCTGCAGTTGGAGCATGTCGGCGGAGGCGCGCTGCTGATTCTGATCGCTGGAATTCTCAACGCGGCGCTGGGCTACTATCTGTTGCGTGCCGGCCGTCGTGCCAATTCACTGATTCTCGAAGCCGATGGCAAGCATGTTTTGACCGACAGCTTGACCAGTTTTGGCGTGGTGGCAGGATTGGCGCTCGTGCTGCTGACCCACTGGAAACCATTCGATCCGCTCGTGGCCATTGCTGTTGCCGCAAATATACTTTGGTCGGGCGGGCGCTTGGTCTGGCGTTCGGCGGTCGGCCTGATGGATTATTCCGATCCAGCAGCTGGCCGGAAAATTCGTGACAAGCTCGACGCAATTTGTGGGGAGCTCGCGGTTCAATACCACGGCGTACGTTTTCGCACGACGGGATACCGGCAGATTATCGAAGTACACTTGCTCTTTCCGCGCGAGACTTCGGTCAGCGCTGCCCACCGCCTTGCAACCACGCTGGAGGAACGTCTGCCAAACGAACTAGGGATGCCGGCGGAAGTGATCACACACCTGGAATGCTTGGAAGACCACGCCGATGTTCACCATGAAGAACACTACACCGGGAAACCTGAGTAGAAACCGTTTCCTAATAAACCTGGGAAGTAAGCTGCCGGCTCCCTCAGGGGTTAAAGCCCTTGTCTTTACTGGCGCTTTGCGGCACAGCTGAAGCTGGGCCCTACCCAAACACAGCTGAAGCTGTGCCCTACCCAAACACAGCTGAAGCTGCGACCTAGCCAAAACCGATTTATGAGATTAGCTTGGTCTGGCCGCGTTCATACCTCAAAGTGCGCGTCACATGACGATGACGGCTGCTCCGTCGATCGAGTCCTCTTTGACCGCAATCAAAGCCTCATTTGCCTGATCGAGAGGGAAGGCAGTTACTTTCGGCTTCAATCCAATTTCGCTCGCGACTTTGAGAAAATCGCGAGCGTCAATGCGAGTCATATTTGCGACACTGCGCAGCTGGCGCTCACCCCAGAGCAGGCGATCGTAATCAAACTGCGGAATTCGGTCTAAGTGAATTGCGTTGATGGCGACCACTCCGCCCTTCCGCAGGCTGGCGAGAGCGGCGATCACAACATCGCCGCTGGGAGCGAAAGTCACAGCGCAGTCCAGTTCCACAGGAGGCTTATCCGTCTCGCCTCCAACCCATGCCGCTCCAAGAGATTCCGCCAGTTGGCGGTGGCTCGCTCCGCGGGTGGAGACGTACACTTCGCAATTCCAGGCCCGCAAAACCGCGATTGCAAGATGAGCCGAAGCGCCGAAGCCAAACAGTCCGACCCGGTCGCCATGTTTGACGCCGGCAACGCGAAGGCTGCGAAAACCAATGATACCAGCGCACAACAGAGGGGCTGCATGTAAATCGTCGAGCTGATCTGGAAGAGGAAAAGTGAAATCCGCGCGAACGGTTGCATATTCAGCATAGCCGCCGTCCACCGTGTATCCGGTAAACGTCGGCGAATCGCAGAGATTCTCCAGACCCAGGTGACAATATCTGCACGTGCCGTCCGTTCCTCCCATCCAAGAAACGCCCACGCGTGTGCCGACGGGAATGGCCGCCGTAACTCCGGCTACGACATCGCCGACGATCTGATGACCGGGGATTATCGCGGGATGCAGGGCTGGCAAGTCGCCTTCGACGATATGCAAGTCGGTGCGGCACACTCCGCAAGCGCGCACTCGCAGAAGAACTTGACCTCCTTTAGGCTCCGGGGTCGGACCTTCGCCAATTCGAAGAGGACGCTTTGAAACGTCTTGAGGTGTGGTGAGAGTGGCGGCTTTCATCTACATCAGAGATGTCCTCGCCGCCGGCAAAGATTCGCTTACGGCGTGAAATCTAAGTGGTCGAGAGCGCGCTTTCGGCGTGAGCGGTCAGGAAGGTCAAATACTCGCTCATCCCCTCACCGGTCTTACCGGAGACCTTCAGGACCTGCATGCCGGGTCGCACTGCCTGAATATTGCCGAACGCCGCATGCCAGTCGAATTCGACAGCGGTCGCCAGATCCATCTTCGTAACGATCGCCACATCGGCGCTGTTAAAAATTGTGGGGTATTTCAGCGGTTTATCCTCTCCTTCCGTCACTGAGATGAGTACGAAGCGAAGATCTTCGCCGAGGTCATAAGACGAAGGACAAACCAGGTTCCCAACGTTTTCGATGAACAGAAAATCCAGCTGATTGAGATCCCATCCCTCAAGGGCTTTCTGGACCATCGCCGCTTCGAGATGACAAAGTGTGCCAGTAGTAATTTGCTTTACCGGGGCCTGACTGCGTGCCAGCCGAATCGCATCATTCTCGGTGGCAAGATCGCCCACCAGCGCGGCAACGCGATAGCGCTGACTGAGCAGAGTGAGCGTCTTCTCCAGAAACATTGTCTTGCCGGAACCGGGGCTTGAAACCAGACTCACGACAAAAACGCCCGCCGTCCGGAATTGCTCGCGCAGCGCGCGAGCGGACACATCATTCTGCTTCAGTACGTTTTTTCTGACTTCGACTAAGCGGGGTTGTGAGCCCATTCTTCAATCTCCAATGCAACCACCTCGAGTTCTTTGCCCTGGATTACTTCCGATGTCGGCGTCCCACATTCAGCACAGCAAAATAGCTGAACGGAGCTAAGAGCGCGCTGCGCCTGGCAGCTCGGGCACAAGACCACGACAGGAACCTCTTCGATGACCAGCCGCGACCCACGCAGCGGAGTATCATCTCGCGCCATTTCGAACGCCGACAGCAGCGCGTCCTTGACGACGCCGGAGAGTGCTCCCAGCTTCAGGTGGATGGCCGTAACCTGAACGCCGCCGCGCTGCTCAGCCTCCTCCTGCGCCATCTCCACGATGCTCATCGCGATTGAGAGTTCGTGCATATCCATTCGTCGGTGCGCGGAGTATCCGTTACTCCGCCCCGATCATGCAACTGCGTCCTCGCCAGCCGATTTGCACCACCTTGCCATCTTCGACCAGCACGGGCACGCTGCGCTGTCCAGCAGCCAGGGCGCTCATGCGGTGGCGCGCTTCAGAATCGGCCTCCACGTCATATTCCACAAAATCGCAGCGCTTCCACTCCAGCCACTCGCGCATCTCCTGCGTGTGCGGACAGCGTGCGGCGCCGAAAAGTTCAAGCTTGGCCACTGCGCACCACCTCCAGAATTTCGCGAATTACGTGATAGATCGAGGCCTGTACCTCCTGAATCCGCGGAATGTAATCGCAGCGAACGATAATCGGGAAGTCAGCGAGATTGCGCCTTAGAATTTCGCCACCGTCATATCCGAGCAGCGCGATTGTCAGCAGCTTCCGCTTGCGAGCTTCTTCGAGCGCCATAATGATGTTGCGGGAGCCGCCGCTGGTCGAAATTCCTATGGCCACATCCTGCGGCCGAGCCTGCGCGATCAGTTGGCGCAGAAAGATCACCTCGGTGCCGACGTCGTTGGCTACCGCTGTAATGTTTGCCGGTTCGAGCGCAAGCGACACCGCAGGAATCGGACGATAGCCGGAAGGCGGCAGCACGCAGTCGATGGCCCAATCATTGGCATCGGTCGCGGAGCCGCCATTCCCAAAGAGAATCAGTTTGCCGCCACGCTCCACGCGCTCGTGAATCGCCAGCGCCGCGCTGCTTATTGGGCCCGATTGTTCCCGCGCTACTTGCACGCGCAGCACCGAATCGTTCTGCACCTTCATCCGAATCGAGGCCGCGACTTCCGCTACCAAGTCGCCAGTTTCCTGTCTTTTTTGCCCAAGATATGGATACAAAAAACCGGCGTCTCCGACGTCATGCCCCAGTTCGCGATGTTCGAGAAAAACGTGCACGCTCTCCCACAGCGTGTGGTAAAGAATCTCAATCATCTCCTGGTGAATGAATGGATCGTTGGTGAACGCTTCAACAGAATAAGATCCGCGAGCGCCCGGGAGCGCAAACGTGAGCGCTTTACGCGTCTGCGCAAAGGCCAGCGCCGAGTGAACCTCGTCGTCGCCCTCGGGAGACCCGAATCCCATGACAATATCTTCTGGTTGAAGAATCGATTCGAGCCAGGGCCGGAACAGCATGGAAATATCAAGTGCGGGCAGAGCGCGCTTTCCGACAATTACCGGATGAACAAATTCGACAGAGACATGCTGCGCATCGGTCGCGTAGGGTCCGCGGCCAAATGCCAGCAGGCGCCCTCCCGCGAGGAAACGTTCCGACATATTTCGACAAGCTTCCGCCAGCCGCACCGCCTCGCGTGAGAAAAATTCTTCGATGATCTGATTACGCCGTAAAAGCCTCTCCTCTACCTGCGAAGCCACTTGCGCCGCCAGACCACAAACCGTTGCCAAAGCCAACTCCCCTAAAACTAAGAGCTTCCGTTTCTCACAAATCAACAAATGCGCGGCAGCGGATCGCCCACCAGCATGTCCACAATCCTGCTGCCGCCGTATCGCGTCGTGACCAAAACCGCGCCGGACGGCTGTTCTCGTACTTCTCCGATGATCTGTGCATCTTGACCGCCAGGAGCGAGACTCAGAGCGTTCAACGCAGCGTCGGCATATTCCGGCGCAACCACAGCCAAAAACTGTCCTTCGTTCGCAATATGTAGCGGATCGAGTCCCAAGAGTTCGCAAGCGCCTCGCACCGCATCGTGCAGCGGAATCATCTCTTCCGTCAGCACGATTCCGCAACCGCAATCGCGCGCCAGTTCGTTAAGAGAAGTAGCCACGCCGCCGCGAGTGGGATCGCGCATCCAGCGAATCCCCGGGCCTGCCGCCATTGCCAGCGCTTCCACTAAAGCAAGAACAGAGCGCGTGTCAGAACGAAGATCCGCCTCAAAGTCGAGTTCACCGCGCGCTAGAAGAATGGTAATCCCGTGATCGCCAATCGGGCCCGAGAGAAGAATCTTGTCGCCCGGGCGAACCGAACGCGGATCAATTTTCAATCCCGGGAGGGGGCGACCGATACCCGTGGTCGTGATGTACATGAAGTCAGCTTTGCCATGCTCGACAACCTTCGTGTCGCCACCCGATATCGCCACGCCGACCACGCGCGCCGCATTCGCCATGGCGCGCACTTCACCTTCTAGAACCGGTGTTGGCAGCCCTGCTTCGAGGACAAAAGTGATAACCATAGCCTCGGCCTTTGCTCCCGAGACCGCCAAGTCATTTACCGTTCCATTCACGGCCAACTCGCCGATCGAGCCCCCGGGAAAGCTCAGCGGCTTAACCACGAAACTGTCTGTAGTGATTGCGATGCGAGCCCCGCCGAAATCCAAATGGGCCGCATCTCCCAGCGGTTCGGATGCCGACGCAAAAAACAACGGAGCGAAAAGCCCTTCGACGAGCCGCCGGCTTGCCTTACCTCCGGCTCCATGGGCCATTTCAATTTGCGGTTCGCGGAAACGGACCTTGGGTGAGTTTTCGAGGGAATTGTCGATAGTCGAACCGGCAGGAGATGCATTGTCCGCGGCCGTTTCTACGCTACCGACGCTATGCTGCCTACCATTCCCGTTTTGCGGTGTTCGTAGTTGAAGTACGCTGCGCATGATCCCTCGGATGAAACCATGAGTGCGCCAATCGGATGCTCCGGCGTGCACTCCTTCCCAAACAACTTGCACTGATGCGGCTTCAGCACACCTTTCAACACCTCTCCGCACTGCGCTGCCTTCGGATCGGTCACTCGCACTCCGGGAACGGCGAAACGCTGCTCCGCGTCCCAGGCCGCGTAGCTTTCCCTTATGCGCAGCGCCGATTGAGAAATGAAACCAAGTCCTCGCCACTCAAAGTATGGGCGCAGCTCGAAAACGTCGGCCATGGCACGAAGGGCCGCGCGATTACCTTCCCACGGCACCACGCGCTTGTACTGGTTTTCGATTTTCGCTTCATGGTCCCGAAGCTGGCGCAGCACCATGACAATCGATTGCAGGATATCGAGCGGCTCAAAGCCCGAGACTGCGACCGGCTTATTTTCGTTCTTGGCGATCCATTCATACGGGCGGCAACCGATCACGGTCGATACGTGCCCAGGTCCGATGAAGGCGTCGATGCGCATGTCCGGAGAATCAAGAATGGCGCGAATCGCAGGAATGATCGTGACGTGATTGCAGAACACGGAAAAATTGTGAATTCCCTGTGTTTTCGCCCGCACCAGCGTCAGCGCCGTCGACGGCGCGGTGGTCTCGAATCCGATAGCAAAAAACATGACATGTTTGTCTGGATTCGCCTGCGCCAGCTTGAGCGCGTCAGAGGGAGAATAAACGATGCGCACATCCATGCCGCGCGCCTTGTGTTCCAGCGGACTCCCTTGCGTGCCGGGGACGCGCATCATGTCGCCAAAAGCAGCAAAGATCACATTGGGATCGTGCGCGATCGACAGACCGTCATCGATTCTTCCCATCGGCAACACGCAGACCGGACAGCCGGGGCCATGAATCAATTCAATGTTTGAAGGAAGCAGATCTTTGAGGCCAAAACGGTAGATGGCATGAGTGTGGCCGCCGCACACCTCCATAATGCGGTAATGGCGGTTCGGATCGGCGAGCCGACGGATCTCTTCTGAAGTCCTGGTGATCACCTCAGCATCGCGAAACTCGTCGACGAATTTCATATCCGGCCCTTCACTCCAGTGACTGCAGTAAGAGGCTCTACGAAGCCCTCTTGTTTTCCGGATTCTCCAGGCCGTAGCCTTCGACCTCTTGCACGGCCGCTTCGGCTTCTCCTAGCATGCGCAGAGTTCGCATCTGGTCCAGCGCATCTGCCTCGCTGATCTTGCTCATGGCAAAACCTACATGGATGAGAACCCAATCGCCTTTCACCGGCAAGTCGTCCTGCAGGAGTCCCAAGTCAACCTTGCGGCGGACTCCGACCACATCAATCAGCGCGGCGTTCGGCTGATCGGGAAAAAGCTCAACGACTTGTCCTGGTATCGCTAGGCACATAGCAGTTACTCTTTCTTTCGCGCCAGAATGTTAAACGAAAACTTTATCTCATCCTTGACTTTAAGCACACCTCCCGCGACCTGCGCCAGCTTCAGCTCGTAGTCCGTCTGCCGCAGCGAGAAAGTTCCAAAGGCCCGCAGGGAATCGCCATCCAGCACCACACGCGCCGGGACAGCCTGCCGCCGTGTTACCCCGTGCATGGTCAGATCGCCGTTGAGGGTGACCGAGTATTGTCTCTCTGCACTCGTAGCAACGGAAACGTTCGAGCATTCGTAAATAATTTCAGGATACGAGGAACTCTCCAAAATCTCCTCATGCATCGTGCGCTCGATCTCGCGCCGATCCTTATCCGAAATATCGTTCTTGACCGTCAACGCAGCTGCCTGAATCGTAATCTTAAGAGACGATTTCTCGAGGTTTTCTGGATTCACCTCCGCCTCGGCCACGAAGTCGAGTATGGCAATCGTCGGGCTGTGCCCGAAAGCCGACAGCAATCCCCCGGCAAAGACCTGCGCGGTAAACTGGCTTGCTCTCGCTTCCGCGACATATAGCTGCCGAATTCCGCTTTCCGTTGTTACCCCGCGCTCATTCGATCCCATCACATGTTCCGCAGCTTCAGATAGCGATCAAAATCAGGCAGAGCGGTGGTAACCAGATTGCCCAGTCCCACCTGTCCAAGATAACCGCGCACGGTTTTATTAGAAAGAATCAATCCCGCCCCAAACAAGATCAGGGCTGCTCCGCTGAGCATGTACAACGTGTCTTTGTCAGTTCCAATTCCATTGTGGTTGGTAACTTCTTCCGACAGCTCCATGATGGCCACGGCATTCTCCTCTCACTGCAAGGCGTTGGTTGTTGAACTTGCTTCATCCCCATTCAGAATCTTGCCGACGATCGTCTCCACCAGCTTCACCGCATCGTCAATCGCTGCCTCAACCGTTGCGCTCAAACCCATCTGACCTTCTTCCGGACCGAGCGTGCCCGGCTCGCACCCGACAAGCAGCACGCGTTTCAATGGCCCCATGGAGGCTGCCAGCCGCAGCACATTCAACGGATTCATGCTGTGCGCTTCGATCGCACCTTGTTGCTCTTCCGGACTGCCGGAATTTGCGCTGCCCAAGTCCTTCGGTTCGATCTCTATCACATAGAGCGTGCCGGCCGGTTCGCCGCGCGGGCAGGCATCGACGAGAATTGTCGTGTCGTATCCATCCAGCAAAGCATAGGCGAGGTCATAGCCGCGTATGCCGAAGTCGGTCACTCGAACACTCTGCGGCCACTCGCGCACCGACAGTCGCCGCGCGACTTCAACTCCAAATGCGTCATCGCCCAGAAAAATGTTGCCGATTCCCGCAATCAAAATCCGGGGAGCTCTGGCCGCGCTCGCGTTATCGCGGTCACTATGGGGAAGGGGTTCGACTTCTTCTGCATCGAAGAAGAAGCGGTGACCAGGTTGCCGCATCAGGCCGATATCGCGCCCCGGATCGTCGTCAACCACGACACATACGTGTATCTTGCCTTCGTAGTCCTGTTCGATCGATTCGATAATTGCCGTTTTGCCGGTGAGCGCGATGTCCATGATGTCGCCGCCCGTGTGGGGACGGAGCCTGACGCGGCTGCCGCGTCGCACCTCTGCGTCAGCGATACGCAAGGAGTCGACCGGGTTCTTCGCTTCCAGAAGCTGCCATTCCCACTCGTTCATGGCATCTCTTCTTTCCACGCGTCTACGCTAGATCGATCTGCTCTCCATCGATCCGCCGGGTACAACTCCCTCATCGTCCCGTGAAGCTTCATCAAATGTTCCACCGGCAGGCTTTCGGTCCGTTCGAGAATTCTGCGGGCGCGGTCGTCGGTGCCGCGCATCTCGCTCTTTTCGTCATCTGTCATCGTCAGAATTCGGAGCGCGAGAATCTCGTCAATTTCTGTTCCATCAAATAAATCGCCCGGACTCTCTGGCGCAATCTGCGGATAGTCATAGAGAATGATGGGCGAGGCTAACATGGTGTCGCGAGTGCGGGCCGAATTGTCGCGCTCATCGCCTGCGACTAATACCGGCCAAGCGCCAATATTCTGGCAAGCGGCCGCCAGTTCATGCAGATTCTCTGGCGGTTCTAGCAGGGATACGAATTCGCCGTCCACCGCGCCGAGCACGAAGTGCGCCGAGACCAGCGAATGCGTCAGCGCTCGGTTTCGGCTTCGTTCACCAGCGTGGTCCTCGCCCGGCGGGGCAAAGGCAGTAAGGTTCTTGACCTTTACCTGCAGCTTAAAAATTCCGTCGGCTACGCGCTCAGCCGAGATTTCGACTACCCCTCGCACCAATTCCTGTCGCCGAAAAATCATTCCCGCCAGACGACCGTTTGCGTCATACAAATGCTCAGGCTCCTCTTTTGCAGGAATTGCAAATGGCCACTCTAGCGGTGCCTCAAGCATTACTAAATTGGTCGGCGGGACAGCAACCTCGCACTCGATCGCTTCCTGCCACACCGCGAATGTCTTGCCGTCAACCTCAAGCGTGGTAACAGGCTCAAACCCGCGGGATTCATCTCCGTCTCGATCCTGCGCTGGCTCTTTCAGTTTCCATACCGAACGATCGACCAGCTTAAGAAAGCGCACGCTGATTTTTATCGTGGTGCGATCGGACGCTTCCACCAGGCACTCCGTCTGCATGCTCCAAGCGTCTTCTCCGCTCTGCGCTTCGCTATAAGGCCGCGGATAAAGTACGCCAAAATTAAACCGCTGGCGGTTCTTCACCGACGAAGGCCGATACGGGTAGAGCATGTACCCTTCATAGAGCACGGCCCGCGCGATCGCGTCGATGGATTGGGTATTCATCGCTTGGCCACCCCTTCAAGCGCAGGCAGAATTCTCTCTAACGCCTGCTCCCACGTCGGAATACTGTTTGCGACCTTGTATTCCTGCAAGCGCTCGAAAACATCCCGGCGCAAACAAAGCCAGGCGGTATTCGGATAATAAATTTCCATCATCTCCTGCCACGCCTTAATGGGCAGCCGGAAGCGAGCTTCTTTATCCCAGGGTATCGGCGCCACCTGGAGGGCGCCATTGCCATTGGCATAGAAAACAGTTCCGCTAAATAGAAAAGAAAGCGGAACCTCACCATCGGCGAGGCCGTGGAAATATTTCGTTGCCGCCACGTTGAAATCAAAAGTGCAGGGCACTGGAAGGTCCACGACCGCTGTGTCCTGAAAGGCAGGTGCGACCACGCTGGCATGCGTCCACAGCATGGTCTTGAGCGTCTGACCCCAGCGATCTTTCTCTCCAAAGAGATCGCGCAGGTGTTGCTGATCTTCGGCGTTGTACTGACGGCGCGTAACCTCCAGCTGAATCTGACAGCGCAGCGCGACTGAATGGATGGTTTCACCAGCGACGGAATTGGCGATACGCAGTTTGAACAGAAGTGTGGGAGCCACGGTGAAGCGCTGCGCTTCTGCCTTTTCGATCTGGAAGCTCAGATCAGGCATTTGTTTCCTCTCTCGCCGTGTGGTACTGCACCTCGTCTTTCACGGTTGTCGCTTTCTGTTTCAGTCCCGCAAAGAAGTGTCCAATCTCTTGCCAGACCTCGGTTCCACCGGAAAGGCCGCGCCAGTGTGCGCGAATCAGTCCCACCAGCTTGTAACACTCGTCGATCGGGAGCACGAAATATTCCGGCGCCGCTACTCCGCGCACATGCCCGACGCGGTTGACCAGCAACGCCTCTACATCGGGCTCGATTTCCTTCAGCACCGGATTCGCATCCTCGAGATCCTTCCAAGTCTCGAGCGGAAGCAACGATTCTGTCGCCCCGGCCGGGCTGGGATAGAAAGCAACAACCCGCGCATCGGGAGTACTGCGAAAGAAGAAAGCCATGCTGATCGGAATCATCAAGCTCTCCCACTGCCCGTCGCTCAGATGAAAATTCTCCAACGCCAGCACACGACGCGGCACACGCTTGTATTTCAGCCCCATCCCGCTAAACAAAATTGCGCAAGCGTTGCAGGTGCACAGCAGCTTTCGGCTGGCAGGCTCTATCAAATGCGGATGCTCAGCACCCACCTCCGCGCTGCACAACTCGCAGCGCTCGACATCGCGCTTCCGCCGCACAAACTGCCGCAGCGCGCTAAACGCGTTCTCGTATCCTGGCTGGATGCCATTCATCTTGTGCCGTATCCGTCACAACTATGACGCCGCGTCCGTCATCGCCGGCGCCGCCGCTCTTACGCTGCCCAGTTTGCCGAGCGGCACAAATCCGGACGACCCGGCGGGCTCCTCGAGCCCTTCGATCAACAAATGGTCAACGTCAGGCACTGCCTCATAGAGCGCGTCTTCCACCATCGCCTTGAGAGTCGAAGCAGTCGAACCGCATGCATGTCCGGTGACTTGCAGGTGCAGTCTTACGACGTCCCTCTCGACCGCGAGCAACTCCAACTCGCCACCGCCTTTGCGCACCCGCGGCCGAACTTTTTCTACCGCCTGAGCAACGCGACTCTCTAAATCCAAGGGGTGAAGTCCATACAACACCAGCAGACTGCTGACGAGAGGATCGCCCCCCATATCGTCAATCGCGCGCCGACCCGCTTCACCATTTGCGGCGACGATCTCCATCACCCGCTCCAGCCCCGCAGCATGCAAATCGAGCAGCAATTGCATCAGCGCCTTTGCGCTCGCCCGCGCCTCAGCATCCGTAATATTCTCCAGCTCACCGACCAACTGGCCGATGCGCAGCACGTTCATCTGAAAGTCTTTCTCATCCCGCATAAATTGTTCGCGCCCGCTCTCGCACAGAGCGGCTCCCTTAAGAAAAAGGAGGAGTGAAGGCGCACGACACGATCCTCACTCCTCAGAAACGCCCCTAAGGATGTACGCCAAACATTGGCGAATGGTGCGTCTTCAATACTTTTCCTTCACCAAGATACATGTGCACGCCGCAGGGCAGGCATGGGTCAAAGCTGCGCACCGCGCGCATAATGTCGATGCCTTTGAATTTGCCTGGCCCGTTCTCTTCGAAGATCGGAGTATTCTGCACAGCGTCTTCGTATGGCCCAGGCGTCCCGTAAATATCCCGCGGATTGGCATTCCAAGGCGTCGGCGGATAGGGATGATAATTGGCGATCTTGCCTTTCCGGATCACGACATGGTGCGACAGCACACCTCGTACTGCCTCGTGAAAGCCGCAACCAATCGCCTCTTCCGGCACTTTGAAATCTGACCAGGTCTTGGTGTGGCCAGCGTGCAGTTCTGCCATTGCTTTCTCGGCAAAATGGAGCGCGCAAGCCGCAGCATAAGCTTGGAAGTAAGTCCGCGCTCGATCGCGCTCAATGGCGTTACTCCACTGCGGAATCTTCCACTCAAATTCCACTTCCGGTTTCGACATTGTTTTCGGCAGATAAATCTTTACGCTCTTGCCCGTAGATTTGACGTAGCCGAAATCCACCAATCCTGCGAGCGCCGTCGCCCACAACCGCGCAATCGGGCCGCCGCCCGTATCCAACGCCAGATGATCCCCCGTCCGCTTATCGAACCAACGCGGCGACATCACCCACGTATATTTGCCGTTGAAGTCGCGCTTCTGGGGCCGAGGTATGGTCGTCTGGTTCCAGGGATGATTCTTATCCACCGGATTGCCCAGCGGATCGGTCTTGACAAACGTCTCCGCATTTTTCCAGTCGTCGTAGTAGGAACTCCCCAGCAGAATCCGAATGTTGAGATTGATGTCGACCAGATCGGTCGTCACCAGTTTGCCGTCGACTACCACGCCGGGAGTAACAAACATCTTCCGGCCCCAATTCGTCATATTTTTATAGGTGTAATCGCAATGCTCGGGGTCGTTGAAGGATCCCCAACATCCGAGCAAAATGCGGCGCCGTCCGACCTCTTCATAGCCCGGCAGCGCGTCGTAGAAGAAGTCAAACAGATCATCATGCAAAGGCAGGACCTTCTTCATGAACTCGACATACTTCATCAGCCGCACAATGTAGTCGGTAAAAAGCTGGACGGTGGGAACGGTTCCTACTCCGCCCGGATAAAGCGTGGAGGGGTGAACATGCCGCCCCTCCATCAGGCAAAACATCTCCCGAGTCATCCTGCTCATCTGCAGCGCTTCAAGATAGAACGATCCCGTAAACGGATTGAGCGCCCGCATGATATCCCCAATCGTGCGGAAGCCGTGCTCGTTTGCGTGTGGCGCCGGCGTCGCTTCGGCCTTCGACCAAACCTTGGGATTGGTTTCTTTGACCATCTGTTCGCAAAAATCCACGCCCACCAGGTTGTCCTGGAAGATGTTGTGATCGAACATGTATTCGGCTGCTTCACCGAGATTGACGATCCATTCCGCTATATGCGGTGGGCGCACTCCGAATGCCATATTTTGCGCATAGGTTGCGCAGGTCGCGTGGTTGTCACCGCAGATGCCGCAGATGCGGCTGGTGATGAAGTGGGCGTCGCGCGGATCCTTTCCTTTCATGAAAATGCTGTATCCGCGAAAAATAGAAGATGTGCTGTGGCACTCCGCCACTTTCTTAGCGTCAAAATCAATCTTGGTAAATATGCCCAAGCTGCCCACGATGCGTGTAATCGGATCCCAATTCATCTCCACCAGATTCCTGGGTTTGCTGGAGATATCTTTGGAGGGTGCAGTGATAGTGCTCATAGCGATCGCTCCTTTGGCTCTGAGAAGGGCGCGGCTTCGGCCGCGCAGCTAACAAACAATGCGAGGGGCAGCCCCCGTGCGGGGCCGCTCTCGCTAATAAGCTCTTGGGTGATAGCCCGTGGTCAGTTCCGCGCGCGAATGCCGCCACTTGGGCTCCTTATTTAATGTGTTTTGAGTGATCGCACGCAACGAGCGAATGGCCTTACCGTAAACCGTAATGCCGGCGGTAGAAACTCTAGACCCCGGAGGCTCGTCCATGAATGGCATGAACTTGTCGGGGAACCCCGGCATTGTGCAACCGATGCAGATGCCGCCGACGTTCGGGCAACCGCCGATCCCGGCCATCCATCCGCGCTTCGGCACGTTGCAGTTAACTACCGGCCCCCAGCATCCAAGCTTCACGATGCATTTCGGGGATCCGTACACTTCGGCGAAGTCGCCCTGCTCGTAATAGCCGGCGCGATCGCAACCGTCATGCACGGTTTTTCCAAAGAGCCAAGTGGGACGCAATTGGTCGTCCAGCGGAATCATCGGTGCAAGTCCAGCTACTTGATAGAGCAAGTACAGCACTGTCTCCATGAAGTTATCTGGCTGCACCGGGCACCCCGGAACATTCACGACGGGCAGTCCCGCCTTCGAACGCCATTCCCAGCCCAGGTAGTCCGCGAGCCCCATGCAGCCCGTGGGATTTCCCTCCATGGCGTGAATGCCGCCATAGGTCGCGCAGGTTCCAATGGCAACTACCGCCAGCGCCTTCGGCGTCAATCGGTCGATCCACTCTGTAGTCTTGATCGGTTGCTTCGTCTCCGGATCCGTTCCCATCCCCGCCCAATATCCTTCTTTCTTGATATTTTCATTTGGGATCGAACCCTCGACAACGAGAACAAACGGCTCCAGTTTGCCTTCCTCGGCAAGATAGAAGTGCTTCATGAAGTCGTCACCGCACTCATAGGCGAGCACGGGATTGTGAAGGTGTACCTTGGGCAAGCCTGGAATAGCACCAAGCAAAACGTCTTCGACGCTGGGCTGGGTGGCCGCCGTGATCGAAACCGAATCGCCGTCACAGCCGAGGCCGGCCGTGATCCAAAGTATGTGCACCTCTTTAACTGCAGGCGCCTTTTGCGTAGAGCGGCCATACGGAACCGTAGCTTCCGCCATAACAGGATTGCTCCTTTCGAGTCAAAATTCATTCGCGGAGTTCTCCGCGAACTGGTTGAGAGAGGTTGTGCTGCCCGGCAGGTACCCCGCCAACGCGAACAGAATCGACGCTCAACAAAATCAAAACACTAACGACTGTTATTCAATATTCGGTTCGAAAACAGAATCGATCCATTCGAAGATTGGGACAATGGCAGGCACCCCGTTTTGTCTTTCAAGGAAAGTCCCATGGATGGCATCGGGGATTCCCCTAAGCAGGGAGTGAGCAAGAGATGAGTGGATTTTTTAGTTTGGTTGCCGCGTGCAGACAAAATTATATAGGTCCCATCGGCAAGCTCAGGGCAGGCTCTTCGCTTCTCCACCCCGACGCGCCAAACGGCCCGTTGGGGGACCCCGGTTCGCTCAGGATGACAACAGGTGGCAAGACAAGTCTTTACGCCGTTTTCTCCCGCATATTCCATTCGACCGCGTGCTGGACCAACTCGCGGCCACTACGCAAAGACAATTTCTCCTTAATATGCGCCTGATATGACTCGACTGTCTTCACGCTGAGGTGGAGGGCCTCGGCGATCTGCCGCGTTCCCAATCCATCCCCTATCAGCCGGAAAACCTCCAGTTCACGGTCGGTAAGCTCTGTCATCGAAGATTGCTCAGCAGGATTCACGCCGCGAACATAATGTTGCAGCATGCTGTTCGCGATCCGGTCGCTGACATAAATCTCCCCACTCAGAATGCGCCGCAACGCCACTAGCACGCGCTCCGTTGCTTCTTGCTTCATAATGTAGCCGTTTGCGCCCGCTCGCAAGGCGCGCTCTGCATAAATCGCTTCATCGTGCATGGAGAGAATCAAAACTGGGAGACGCGGTGAAGTGATTCGGACATTCTTCAGCAATTCCAATCCATCCGGGCCATTCAGCGAAATGTCCACAATAAGAATGTCCGGCCTCATCGACTGGATTGCCGGCAGCGCTGTCTGCATCTCTTCGGCTTCGCCACACACCGCCAAGTCCGCCTCCTGGTTGATCAGCAGCGCCAGCCCTTGCCGCACAATCGGATGGTCGTCGACCACGAACACCATTTTCTTTCTAGAGGCAAATCTGTCGGCGGTCTGTTTAGCAATCATGCGCGACCTTTCTCAACCCCTACTTTGCTTTTTACCCAACGGAAATATACACGTGATGGTGACTCCGCGATGAGTGCCGCTCTCCACCTTGAGCGATCCCCCAATCATTCGGGCTCGATAGCTCATGATCTGCATCCCCATTCCCGAGTCGTGGGTGCAGGGTGCGGACAGCGGGGTACCATCGTTTTCGATTGCCAGAGTCCCGTATTCGTTCCCGCCATCGAGGCGGATGAGGATGTTCTTTGCGTGGCCGTGCTTGATCGCATTGTTCACTGCTTCCTGGGCGATACGATAAAGATGTGTCGACATATTGGCATCGTGAATCAGCACCGGTTCATCGATCTCCAGGCAACAGGAAATCTTGAATAAGTCTTCCACCTCGGCCGCCCAACGCCGGAGGGCAGACATAAGGCCTTGAGCGTCAGAAATTACAGGCAGGAGTCCGTGCGCCAACTCTCTCGTCTTGTGAATCGCCTCATTGACCAGACCCAGAATCCGCGTCGCCTCCGCCGCTTCGGCCAAACCTTTCGCGGCCAGCTTTTGCTCCTGCACTTTGCTCATGAAGGCAATGCCCGTCAGATGTTGTCCGAGACCGTCGTGCAGATCCTGCCCGATGCGACGCTGTTCGTCGGCGCTGATTTCGAGCAGCGCCTTCTCCAACCGCTTGCGCTCCGTAATATCGATTCCAGTGGCAATAATGTAGGCCGCATCTCCATTCTTTCCGGGAAGGATAGTGCTCGACCAGGCAATCAACCGACGCGAACCATCCCGCACCACCCACGACGTCTCGTATTCCGTGATGCGATGCTCCACGCGAAATTGTTCCACCACCGTTCTGAAGCGCTCCACATCCTCTGCCGCAATGCACAGCTCCCAAAAATATCTTTCCTTAACTTCGGCGAAGGAATACCCTGATATCTGTTCGCAAGCGCGATTGAAGCGGATAATTCGTCCATCCGGGTCCAGCACCACCACCAACGCTCCGACGGTATGCAGAATCGCCGAAGCTACATTGCGTTCTTCCTGCAGCGCCTCTTCAGTGCGCTTTAATTCGGTGATGTCGAATGCAATGCCGTGAATAAACCATGGCCGCCCATTCTTCCGGCGGATCATCTTGGCCTCGCAGTGAAACCAGACGACCCTCCCATCGCGCGCAATCACACGATAAGCCGACCGCAGCGGCGTGCCCGAAAGAAACATATGCGCTGCTTCAACGCTCCAGCGCTGCTTGTCATCGGAATGGAGCCTCTGATACCAGCGGATCGGATCTTCGAGCCATTCCTCCTGGGAAAATCCCAGACTCGCTTCAATTTGCGGACTAACGTAAGCTTCGCCGATGCCGCGGTCCAAATGGGCGAGAAAAATCACTGCGGGAATTTGTTCGACCAGCGCGCGATAGACTGCATCGGCATTCGGCAGTTGCTCGTCCAGTTCGTTGCCGCTGTTCGCATCGGGCGAACTGGCAGGCTCGCCAGAGTTAAGAAATACCGCGGCCAGGTCCGCCAACAAAGTTTCCGCGTCCGCAGCGCTGATAGTTGGCTGCGCAGACTCCATTTGAGTAGCTTCCGTGATAGATTCGGCGCTCCCGGCAGCAATCATGCCGACCTCAAAACCCTCAGTCAACCTTGATGCTCTGAAACCTGCGACTACCCTTTATGCCGCCAACTCGGCTCCTTATTCAATGAGGCCTGCGTGAAGCGGCGCAGGGCATGAATCGCCCGACCGTACGTCATAACCGCATTGGATGACAATAATGACCCGGGAGGCTGGTCCATAAACGGCATGAATTTATCCGGAAACCCCGGCATCGTGCATCCAATGCAGATGCCGCCGACATTGGGGCAGCCGCCGATGCCGCCCATCCACCCGCGCTTTCCGACATTGCATTGCACCACCGGACCCCAGCAGCCCAGCTTCACGATGCACAGCGGCGATCCGTACTCGTCGGCAAATTCCCCCTGCTCGTAATAGCCGCCGCGATCACAGCCTTCGTGGACCGTTGCGCTAAACAGCCATTTCGGACGCAGCGCGTCATCCAGAGGAATCATCGGCGCTCGCCCCGCAGCCATATATAAGAGATAGAGGAGTGTTTCGGTAAAGTTGTCTGGCTGGACCGGGCAGCCTGGCACGCAAACAATTGGAATCTCGGCCAACGACTTCCATTTCCATCCGAGATAATCGGGGAGACCCATGCAACCGGTGGGATTTCCCTCCATAGCGTGGATTCCGCCGTAGGTCGCGCACGTGCCCGCTGCGATTACCGCCCATGCGCGTGGCGCGAGGCGATCGATCCACTCGCAAGTCGTAATGGGCTGGCCGGTTTTCGGGTCGGTGCCGAGCGATGCCCAATAACCTTCCTTCTTATTGTTCTCGTTGGGAATCGATCCTTCGACTACGAGAATGAACGGAGTCAGCTTGCCCTCGGCGGCAAGGCGAAAGGGTTGGAGAAAGTCATCGCCATTTTCGAGCGCCAGGAAGGGATTGCGAAAATGAACCTTGGGGAGCCAAGGCATCGATCCGAGCACAATATCTTCGATGCTTGGCTGCGTGGCCGCAGTCACGGCGATGGTGTCACCGTCGCAACCGAGTCCTGCGGTAATCCAGAGGATGTCAATCTCTGAGATAGTGCTTCGCAGCGCCGATTGCGGAGGTGAGTTGCCATCTCGAGTCGCTGCAGGGTCCGTCACGGGATTTCCCCCCGCGAGACTATACCTCATCTCACCGATGGACGCGAAGGGAAACGCTAGCGCAGGTCTATCTCTTCTTCGCCGGCAGATACTTCTTTTCGATTGAAGCGACTACTACGTAATTGGGATCGACCATCTCGTTGAGATGAATCCTCGCTACCTTTGAGAGCAGTTCGTAGGCATCGAGCTCCGACAAGCCGTAGTCTTTGTGTATCCAATGGACCAGTTCGGTGAAAGCGATGCGCACGGCATCGTCGAGAGGGCGATAGGCGCCCACGGTCATGATGGCATCGTCATTCTCAAACTGCGGCCACGCGATGGTGCGGCCTTTTATCACGCTCAACTGCACACGCGCTTTTAGCGGAACTTCAATCGCGGTGCCGGCGACCTCTCCGTCACCCATGGCCGCGTGCCCGTCGCCAATGTAAAACAGGCCGCCTTTAACGTTGACGGGAAAATAAACTGTGTTGCCTATGCTGGCTTCTGGCGAGTCCATGTTCCCGCCGAATTCGGCCGGGACAACTGAGCTACGCGCCTCGCCATCGGCCGGTGCTACGCCGATGCAGCCGAAAAAAGGATGCATGGGGATCTTCACCGAAAAATCGGAATCGAGGGCTTTGAACACCGCAGTGTTGTCCGCGTGATTGATGTGGTAATACCAGATGCGCTCGGGCAGCGGCGGATGCAGCATGGGCGTGTAATTGGTTTCGTTGATCGCGCCAAATCCGGGAGCGAACGCGCCCACGCCGGTGTCGCCATCAACTTGCAGATCGAGGATCTTCACCGCCAGCGTGTCACCTGGCTCCGCGCCCTCAACATAAAAAGGTCCGGCCAGAGGATTGTCACCCTTCACCATGCTGAGCGTGTCGCCTGGTTTTCGCAGCACGTTGCCGAAGCAGTCGAGGGTGTTCGTATCAAGAATGTCGCCAGACTTCAGGCGCGCCACCGGGTCGGCGGCGGCGAAGAGATATTTCACGTTGTTGATGGTGGCGGTGTAGTGGACGACGCTGGGCTGCGTGTGGCCCACGGTGGATGCGGTCAATATTATTGCCAGCAGCGGGAGAGATCCGCTCCGGAACTTCATCCAATTTGCCCCCTGTCAGAAATGGTCAACCAAGATCGAGCGGGGCTTCGGCGCTGGAATAGCTCAGCTCCCATCTGTGGGTGCCAGCCCACCCCTCAGAACGCATACTTCAACGAGAACTGAACCAGCCGTGGCGTACCGACGGTTTGAGTAATCTTGGCGATGTTCGGGCCTTGTTGAACATCCGCATACCCAAAGTTTAACGGGTTTTGGAATGACGGATGGTTGAGAAGATTGAAGAACTCGGCGCGGAAATGCAAACTCTGACGTTCGCTGAATTTGAACGCCTTGCCCAGCGTGAAGTCAACATTCACCTGCTTCGGGCCGAGGATGCAATTCCGGGGAGAGTCTCCAAAACCAGTCGAACCGTCCGCGGAATTTACGGCAGGGAAACTGCCGCCCGTGGCCACTGTCTCATAGGCGGCAGGATTGACCCAATTTGCGATCTTGGTGGCGAGGCTGCCGGAATTCAAGGCGTTGTTGCAATTGAAGCCGGGAGCGAAATCCGCCGTCACCAGTTGGGGAGTAGTCATATTGTAGGTGGTTCCCGCAGCCGAATCCTGAATGGTGATCGGAGCGCCTGATTGCGCGACAATCACGCTGTTCACCTCCCAGCTACCCAACGCATATCCCATGAGATCGTGCCGGCCGGCGTAGAAAGGCAGCGCATAATTAAAGCTGGTAACGGAGCGCTGGCGGTGGTCGAAATCCGAAAGTCCGCGCGAGTCGGCTCCGCTGAGCTGATTATTCACGCGCGTGAGGAAAGCCACGCTGGCGGTGGAGACATCGTCGATCGATCGTGACCACGTGTAGGCGCTCTGGAAATAAAGTCCCTTCGAGAAGTGGTGCGACACTGTGACCTGCAAACCGTCATAGTTGGAATCAGAGTTGGGATAGAACGCCTCAAAGTCGGAGGGAGCAATCGCCAGGTAAGGCGCGCGCGCCTGGGCGTTGGCCATCGTGTTCTGCGTAATCGTGTACTGGGTTCCATTTTGCGCAGTCAAGGTAATGGGATTGGTGGGGCTAGCCAGGGCCGGTTGATCGGGATCAAAGGTTGAGCGCAGACGGGTGCCCTTCGTGCCTACATATCCCACTTCGAGAACCCAGTTTCCACCCAATTGCCGCTGCACAGATAGGTTCCATTGCTGCGTCGTTGGCGACACCCAGTGCAGGGGAACTGCAGGAGCAAAGAAGGCGGCGGCGGTGCCGGAGAACTGCGCAGCTCCGGTCGTGGGGCCTCCCCCAAAGCCTTGAAAAAATGAAGGCGTCGGCACAAAGGTCTGTTGCGGCGCCGAACCGAGGGGTGGCAATGACGGGACCCCGCCTGGAGAGTAGAGGGTGGCTAAGCTTGCGTACGAGCCGCTAGGAAAAGCCAACGGATAAAACGGAGGTGCGAATGCGAGGTTATCCACTCCGCCAATATCCTCGCGAATGCTGTAGATGCCATATCCAGCGCGAATCACCGTGTCGTGCTTGCCATCCACGTCGTAAGCGAAACCGATACGCGGCTCGGGAACGGTCGCGAACTCGTTATTCAGAGCAGCACTGTTAAGCGTGCCGGTTAGGCCAGCCAGTCCGAATTTGTCCACACACTTCGGCCACACGTAGGGTTGGCCGATCGGGGCATTGGCGTCCTGAGGAATGGTGTTTCCCAAATGGCAGAGGTTATCTTCCGCTGCACCCACCACCTCCACGCGCACGCCGAGATTCAGCGTCAAAGTTGGCGTCACCCGCCAATCGTCCTGGGCGAAGAGGGCGTAGGCTGGAATGTGGTAATCGTGATTGTCTGCGCCGCTGCCTCCTTCCCCAACAGCAGGTTGTCCCAACAGGAAGTTTTGGAAAGCGTTGAGGGTGTTGCCGCTGGCATCGGTACCGCCAGGGAAGAATAGCAACAGGGGATTGCTCAGCACTGCCAGCACGCGGCGATCGGAAGTGCGATCAACTTCGCCGCCGAATCGGAACGAGTGATGCCCGTGCGACCAACTTACCGTATCGAGGTAGACGAACGAGTCCGCCAACGCCGATTGCGGCTGATTGGGGAAAGTCCCAATCTGGAAGCCCGTTAATTCGAACCGGTACATGTTCGGTTGCGGGTTGTTGCTGCTGATCCCGAGGTCGGCGGGCGAGGTTCCAGGAATGGAAACATTCGTCAACGCGTCGCTGATCACATTCACGCCAAAGCGAAATTCGTTGATCAACGAATTGGTAAAGGTGTGAGTTTCCGAGATGCTGCCAAACCTTCCGCGCAGCGGAATATCGAGGGGGAAATTCAGATTGGTGTCAATGGCCGGATAGCCCGTTTGAACTTGCAAGTTATCGGCACCGAAGGGCTGGTAGGTCTCCGCATCCGACCAGAAGAAGCGCTCGCTGAATCGATCCTTGCCGTTGTTGAAATCTTTGTCCCAGTTGGCCGTGAACTGATCATCCCTATAGCGGCCGGGGGAACTGATGGTAAGGGAGCTGCCGGACGCGATGCTCGGGATGAGCCAGCCGCCTCCGGTGCCCGCGCCAAACTGTGTGCCCGCAACATTCAATAATTTGAATGCTACAGGGTCGAGTCCGCAGAAACCGTTGCCTGGATTTGCGTTCGTCGGCAAGCCCCCGGAAAAAAAAGTGCTCACGAGGGTCGCGCAGTCGCGGGCTTGCGGCAGCGCTGGGAGTGGAGCGCCGCTGATGTACGTTCCGAGTGAATCACCGCTACGCTGGCGCGTTCCTTGATAGTTCACATAGAAAAATCCCAGCTTGCCGCCGGGAAGGACCGGCCCTCCCAAGTCACCGCCGAAGATGTTCTGCTTGAGATCGAACTTGCCCAGGAAAAAGTCATCGGCATCGAGATCAGTATTGCGGAAATACTCCCAGGCATCTCCGTGAAAGCTGTTCGTACCGCTTTTCAGGATGGCGTTGATATTGCCGCCTCCGTTACGGCCTTGCGTTGCGTCGTAGAGACTGGTGCCGACCTTGAATTCCTGAATCGAGTCGGGATTCGGAACTGGAGTATAAGTGAGTTCGCCGAACGAGTAATCAGAAGCCGAGATCCCGTCGATCAGATAGTTGTTGTTATCTTCTCTTCCGCCGTTCACGTCGATGCGCACATCGCCGCGGCCCAGGGCGGCGGCGTTGTTTAAGCTGGCCGATGCCCCTGCAGACAGGTCAAGCAACTGCTGGAAATTGCGCGTCGCCAGTGGGAGCGTGTTCACGGTCGTCGAACTGATGGACTCTCCCGTGGTTGCGTCGGTGGTGTCCACTTGCTCCGCCATCGACTGGACTTCGACGACTTCTTTTACGGCGCTTAGCTTGAGATTGGCGGTGATGCGCGTCGTCTCGGTGACGCGAACCGTCACGCCAGGAAATTTGGTTTCTGGAAAGCCCGAGGCCTCCACCGTCACGGTATAGGTGCCCGCGGGCAACAACAGGCCGTTGAACAACCCCGATGCGTCGGTCTTCAATTGGCGCAACACCTCACCTGTGGCTTCATTCGTCACGCTAACTTTCGCATTGGCAATCACGGCGCCGGACGCATCCTGCACTACACCACTGATGGCGCCGGTCGCTCCGCCCTGCGCGAAGGCGAGCGAAGTGAAAACTACTTCTGCGACCAATAACAAGGTTAGATTTCGAATCACAGGCATGGGGCCTCCTTGATGGCGAGATAGACCGTCACGATAACCTGACTGATGGAAACCGATAATTAAATACTCGTGTTAAGGGGGTGTCAAGACGTAATGCGGCGCATGGAAATAATGAATATGCGCGGTACGTCGGGAGGCCTTTACTAGTAGTTATTAGTTAGGAAGGGCTATGGAATTACGGAGAAACTGAAATATGAGGGGTTACCACAGCTTGGATAGGTTTACCTACGCCTCGCACCTAACGCTGTTCACTGAATCGCATTTCCATAAGTCGGCACTCCCTGTTGTAGGAAGAAGAGAAGGGTCTGTCCACGAGTCGACCAATCGCTCTGCGGATATTGAGATATAAGTTGCTGCGCGAGCGAGATCGCGGCGCTCTTAGATTGTTCTGATTTCTTTGCCTGATCTTCCGTCTTATAGATTTCAATCAGCGCCGCACGGCGAGATGCTGCGTTGTAAAGCGCCTCAGGCGCAGCCGGCGATTGAGGATGTTCCTTGACGTACTTTTCGTAAATCTCGGCTTCTTTGTCGGGACACTTCGATGACCCCTGCCACTCTCCGCAAAGCTTGTTGTCGATCAAATGAAAGGCGGCGAGCTGCGCCCACTTCGTGTCGGGGAACTTTTTCATCACCTGCCGCATCTGCTCTTCGTCGATGCTTGCGCGCATATACGATTCTCTTTCGTGAGCGGAGGGGCGGGACAGCATGTCCGCCTTGTCGATCTGCCATTTAATGTCGGCGGTGCGGTAGAGAGCTTCGGCGGCGAGCGGAGCGGTGGGGAAAATATCGTATACGCGGCGGTAAAGCCGTAAAGCGTCCTGCGCCGCGCCGCGGCGTCCATGGCGGCGGCTAGCCTCGTCTTCAGAGTCGACGGCAGCTCCAAATAAAATGCGGTCGCCATTTGGCGTCGATGCCCAAACGATTCCGGTGTCGAGCACCCAGCCGCTGATTGTCTTTCCCTCCTGGTCATCATCCATAACGAACGCAGGATCGCGCGCGAACTCGGAGCCTAGCAAAGCTTCTACGTGCAGCCAGTTTGGAGTCTTATCTAGAAGAATCAGTTCGCGTCCGCGGTCGATCTGGCCCAATTTGTTCGAAGAAGTGTCTGGCGAAAGATAAATGATCCCTTCGCGAATCAAGGTGCCGCGATCGGCGGCGAAGAGCAGAGAGTTGCCCACCAAGATCAATGCGGTCCAAAGCAACAGCCTTACAGTCGACTTCACAATCGTCTTCATCTCCAAAGTTGAGGGTAGCACGTGAAATTAGATGCGCGGAATGAGCCCGCAAGCGAACCTCTTGCTCTCGTACAAAACCGAGAAAAACTTTAGCGAAAATCGCGGGGAAAAGGGTCGTGTTTTTGCATTCCGGTCATCGCAGTGTTTGTCACTGCCGTGACCTGTACATCCGTCTCGCTTGCGGTAGTCTGAGGCCATCAACGGAGGTGAATAAAAAACGAAGCCAGAACTGTTGGCCGAATCACTATTGCTCTGCCAGAGTAGCAACCCTCGCATTAAGTTTCAGGCACGGTTGTTTGTAGAGATGCGCGAAATAGCGTCTCTCAGCAACCCTTAGAATCCACTGTCCAACCGAGGAAATTCGCATATGAAATGTTTTTCTGAAGCTGCTGTCGTTGTCTCGTTCGCTTTAACCATCCTCGCTCCGGCTCAAATCAGGCCGACTAGCGGAAACGTAATTACACCGGATTCGAGCATCGAAAGATCGAGCGATGTCGGTATGCGCGCTCACACCAACATCCACGTGTTCCTGCCCACGAAACCACTGGAAAATTTGCAGCCCTATGGCGCGCCTTACGCCGGCTATTCCTATGAAACGCCGGAATCGCTGGCGTGCGTTTACGGCCTGGTGACTGCGACTGCCGGATGTGCTCCGAGTGCTGCGAACACAAATCCCACCGGCGGCTCCAAGATGATCGCGATTGTCGATGCTTACGATGCTCCGAACGCGGCCAAGGATCTCGCCGCCTTTTGCACGCAATTCGGATTGCCCGTGGCCAACTTCCAGACCGTCTACGCCAGCGGCAAAAAACCTGCCTATGACGCGGGATGGGAATTTGAGGAATCGCTCGACGTGCAATGGGCGCATGCCATGGCTCCCGGAGCGGAAATCGTCCTAGTCGAAGCCGCGTCCAGCAGCTTTACCGACCTGATGACCGCGGAAGATATGGCCAGCAAAATGGTCAATGCCGCCGGCGGCGGCGAGGTGACCAATAGTTGGGGTGGAGGTGAATTCTCCGGCGAAACTACATATGACTCTCATTTCGTCAAAGCCAACGTCGTCTTCGTCGCCTCTGCGGGGGACGGCCCCGGGACCATTTGGCCGAGTACTTCTCCGAATGTTGTCGCGGCTGGTGGAACCACCGTGCGCCGCAATCCAGCCAACGGCGTGTTTTTGTCCGAGTATCCGTGGGATTCGGCGGGCGGCGGGATAAGTTCGTTTGAAGCCCGTCCGAGCTATCAGAGTTCCATGTCATCGCTTGTCGGCAACTTCCGTGGGGTTCCCGATCTATCCTTTGATTCCGATCCGATCACCGGCGTCTGGGTGCACGACACCAACGCTGGTGGCTGGAACATCGTCGGCGGCACCAGTGTAGCCTCGCCCGCCATCGCCGGAATCATCAACGCTGCCGGCACCTTCTACGCCTCTTCCAATGCCGAACTTTCGGCGATCTATGGCAACCGCACTGTCACCGCGGACTTTCGCGACATCGCGGTTGGTTTCTGCGGCCCTTACGGCGGCTACTCCGGCGCCGTCGGTTGGGACCCATGCACTGGCGTGGGCGTGGTTAACGGGAAAGCCGGAAAATAATCCGCTAGCAAACGAGGCCTGCCTGTGATGGCAGGCCTTTCTTGTTGTCCAGCGACCGGGACCGGTGGTCCAATTCCAAGCTCAATCAAATTTGAGTTTTTCCGCCGCGGCTAGAACGCCCATATCTTTGATTGCTGTTGACAAGAGTGCAACTGGTGCTATACACGATGTGTTTCCGAACGTCGCATTATGGCGCGAAGTCGGCATGCACAATTTCAACCTTCAGAACTCACTTCTCCCGCAGGCTCCGCGATGATGTCTCGCACGGCAGCGCAGCAGATTACCATCCGCGATCTCAAGAGCATCGACGACCTTGCTCAATTGAAAGTGCTCGAGAAGGAAGTATGGGGGATGGCGGACGAAGACACCGTGCCGCTCACGCTGGCCATTGCGCTGAAGGCGGCGGGCAATATTTTTGTCGGCGCCTTCGACGCGGACAAAGGCAGCAAGAATAAGGATAAAGATCGGGAAAAGTTGGTCGGCTTCGCCTTCGGATTCCTCGCCCGTGAACACGGCCAGACCACCATCCACTCTCACATGCTCGCCGTTCTTGATCAGTGTCGCCATCTCGATCTTGGATCGCGCCTCAAGCAGGCGCAGCGCGAACGGGCGATGGCCATGGGCATCCACGAAATGACTTGGACCTATGATCCTCTGCAAAGTCGCAATGCTCACTTCAATTTCGCCAAACTGGGCGTGGCGTCGGATACCTATAAGGTGGATTTTTACGGGCCGGAGACCTCGAGCATGTTGCATCGTAATGGTACCGACCGGCTCTGGGTGCGTTGGATGCTGAATTCACGGCGCGTTCGCGAGCGGCTATCGGGCAAGAACACGAATACGCGCGCCGAGATATTGGATGCGCTAAGACTGCTCGCTCCGCTCGTCCGCTTCGATCCCAGCGGCAGGCCGGCGCGCGCCGATCTCGCCGAGTCGCTTGCCCGGCAGCGTTTGAGCATTGAAATCCCAGGCGACATTCTAGAAGTTGAGCGCGCCGACATGAATCTGGCGCGAGAGTGGCGAGAGGCAACCAGGTGGGCCTTCCGCGAAGCTCTGAAAGCCGGATTCGTGGTAGCGGAATTCTGCCGCTCGATTCGGGGGCAGCAAGGGCCGGGAGCCTACTTGCTGCAACGAGGATCGGTAAGCGAGCTTATTCCGGAAGCCTGAAAGCCAATCTGGCGCATGCCGTTCGCCCTTGGTAGCCCGAGCATCACCCTCGCCAAGACCCGCCTGCGAATAATTCCACTTTCATTGTGCTCTGCCTCTGAGAAAATACAACCAACATTTATGCAAGGGTTCGATCGGTTACGCACGTCTTTGGTTTGCTGTGTACTTTGTATTTTTCTTTTCCGCGTTGCACTGGCCCAGCCCCCCGCTAAAGCTCCGGGGACAAACGCGCCGCGCAACATTCTTGTTACAGTTACCGATGAAAACAGCGTTGCGGTATCGTCCGCGATCGTGTTTCTGCAAGCCGCTCCGAATGCTATTTCGTTGCGATGCGTCACCGATTTTGCGGGCCGCTGCAGGTTTCTGAATCTCACCGCCTCGACTTGTATTCTTCGGGTTGAGAAGGAGGGTTTTTATTCGCTTACGCTGCCTGCGGTCCAAATCCCGCCCGCGGGGGATATCGATGTCACGCTCGCCCATCAGCAGGAGGTGCGTGAGGTGGTTGACGTAGTCGAGTCTCCGCCCGCGATTGACCCTGCTCAGATCGCGGCCCAACAGACGCTGAGCGGACTCGATGTGCTCAACATTCCTTATCCGGCCACGCATGATTATCGCAACGTGCTGAACTTCATTCCCGGCGTCGTGCAAGACGTCTACGGACAACCTCACATCGCGGGCGCGGAAACCTATGAGACCCTCGTGCTGCTCGATGGCTTTAACGTTACGCAGCCGGCCAACGGCCAATTGTTGGCGCGCATCAGCACCGATGCCTTTCGCTCGATTCAGGTCGAGCCGGCGCGCGAGCCCGCTGAGTTTGGCAAGGGTTCGGGCGGAGTGCTCATGCTCAATACGGGGATCGGCAACGATCACTACCATTTTGCCGCCACTGATTTTGTACCCTCGTTTCAAGACAAGGGTGGGCTGAGGTTTGACCAGTTCCTGCCGCGCCTGACAGTTTCCGGACCACTGAAGAGGGGAATGGTTTGGTTCTACGATGCTATCGAGGGCGAGTTTGACAACGTTGTCTACACTGAGCTTCCTCCCGATGCTGACAGCGATCACATTCTTCGCATTGGCAATCTGGCCAAGCTTCAGGGCAATGTCACTAGCCGCCACATCGTCACGGGAAGTTTACTGGTGAATCATCTTCGTAATGACTACGATGGCCTTTCGCCGCAAAGTCCTCAGTTGTCAAACCCCAAGGACGTGGAATTGGCCTATATCGCAAGCGCGAAAGATCAATATTATTTCAAGGGTGGCGAATTGCTTGAGGAGGGAGTGGGATTCGATCAATACAACCTGCAGTGGACTCCCTACGGCAACGCCCCATACTTTATTACTCCTGAAACTTACGGCGAGACTGCCAGCGGTAGTTATTATCTTTCTGAAACGACGCGCGCCCGCCGCTGGCAGGCGCTAACCAATCTTTTTCTCGGTCCGCATCACTGGTACGGCCGCCACGATTTAAAATTCGGCGCGGATGTTGATGCTATAACCTACGACTCCCAGTTCGCCCGCCAGCCAGAGTCTTTTCTACAGGAAGGCCAAAGTCCGCCGATTGCTCCGAATACCTGCCTGACGCTGGCTCCAGCGCAGAATCCATGTACGCTGTATTCAACTTTTTCCGGAGGCTTGCCCTCTGCGACCTACAACTTTGAGTTCAGCGCCTACGCGCAAGATCGCTGGCTGATAGGCGATCGCCTGCTGGTTGAATCCGGGCTTCGCCTTGACTGGGATGAAATCGTACGTACTCCGCTGCTTTCGCCGCGACTTGCCGGTACTTACGTCCTCGACAACTCGGCCAATACCAAGCTGTCGGCGGGAATTGGATTGATTTACGATCCAACATTCGTATTTCTTATCGCCCGTCCCAACGCCGGCGAGCGCGCGGACTATTTCTTTAACTCAGCCGGCGTGCAAACCGGAACCGTGCTCACCACCTTCACCGTCAACCGTACTCCTCTCGTAGCTCCCCGTTTCGTCAACTGGAGCGTCGGCCTCGAGCACAAGCTCCCAGCCGCGATCTATCTCAAGGCTGAATTCCTGGAGAAGCGTGGCACTCGCGGCTTCGTCTACAACCTCCCGAATGGCGCGCCGACCGGCGACTTCATGCTCGAGAACACGCGCGACGATCGCTACGATGCAGTCGAAATCAGCCTTCGCCATAACTTTCGCGAAAGTTATATGTTGATGGGCTCCTACACCCGGTCTCGCGCCCACTCGAATCAAGTCCTGGATTTCAACGTGGACAATCCTCTCCTCAGTGCGCAAGCGCCAGGCCCATATACGTGGGATACACCCAACCGTTTTCTTTCCTGGGGATACTTTCCACTTTTCAGAATGCCCATTCTTCATCAGACCGAACTTGCGTACTCGCTCGAGACGCGCACCGGATTTCCCTTCAATGTCATCAACGACCAGGAACAACTCGTTGGCGCGCCCGGCTCGCATCGTTTTCCGGATTACTTTTCGCTGAACATTTTCCTCGAGAAGCGGTTTCATCTCATGGGCTACTTCTGGGAACTTCGCGGCGGTATTGATAACATTACAGATCACGAGAATCCCTACGTGGTGAATAATGACATCGACTCGCCTCAATTTCTCACCTTCGGCGCCTTTGAAGGGCGAGCCTTCACCTCGCGCATTCGGCTGCTGGGAAGGAAGTGATTGCGAGAGTGGATCTTTCCAAAGCTAAGGAGGCAATGTGGAGCAACAATTGAACGATCAGGAACTCAATTCTTTTGGCTCGGTCATCAAGCGTCCCAGCGCATTTCTTCCGTTGGCCATGTCACTTACCGCGCTGTCGATTCTGCTCGTTCATATTGCACTGTTCGGCGCGGCGCGCGAGGCGGATGAGGGAACTACAGCACATCTGTGGCAGATTCTGATGGCGGGGCAGATGCCGGTACTGGCATTTTTTGCCATCAAGTGGTTGCCGCGAGCGCCGAAACCGACGTTGTGTCTGCTGGCGCTGCAAGCCGGAGCTGTGCTCGCATCGATGGCGCCCGTTTATTTTCTCAACCTATAAGAAGGTTAAATCGACTTGACGGGAATCGCCGTCACATCGTCCACCAGCCCGACTTCCTTCTGCACGAACGGTTCGGCGTAGGTGACGCCGCCGATCATGCCGTAGTAGCGAGCCATGGATTCGACCCGGGCGCGAATCTCTTTTTGGGCGGGGAAGATTCCGCTGCCCGCGTCCTGATCGGTGAACTGCGACTTGTAGGCCATCAGCGACTCGAAGCGGGCTTCGAATTGATCGGTGATGTCGACGACAAATGTGGGCCGCACGTCGCGGTAGAGGCTGGCGTAAATAATTTTGAACGGGCGATGAGCGGAACCGTCCGCGGGCAACTTGGCGAGGCCCGATAGAAATGCAGCTTCGTAGCCAAGAGTCGCGGCGGTGTAGTGATCGGGATGGCGGCCCTCCCAGTAGGGAAGGATCAGGACCCGCGGACGCTGTGCGCGGAGAACGCGGACGACCTTTAAGCGATTCTCCCAGGTGTTTTCAACCCGGCCGTCGGGAATATCGAGAGCTTCGCGCCAGGAGACTTTCAGGATGCGCGCCGCTTCCGCGGCTTCGCGGGCGCGATCTTCCATCGTGCCGCGCGTTCCCATCTCGCCTTGCGTCAAGTCAAGGATGCCGGTGCGGTATCCTCGGTCGGCCATCTTGAGTAGAGTTCCGGCGCAGGTCTGCTCAACGTCGTCTCGGTGCGCGGCCAGGGCCAGAATGTCTACGGGCATAAATGCGTCGGTGGTCGTTCGTCGGTAGTCGTTCGCTGAGTGTTTTCTATTGCGGCCTCATACGATTCTCTAAAATACTTTCGCCGACGACGAGCGACCATCCACCAAGAACCAACGACCAAGAACCAACGACCGATTCTACGCTGCTGGCTTGGTGGTGCGGCGATTTGCCAGCACGAAGGCCAATCCAAACATGAATAGCGCGAAGAGCACCAGCGTCAGAATCGACGCCGTCAACGAAAAATCAAATGAGAATGAACTGGGTGCTTCGGGATACATCAGCGTGCGCAGCGCTTCCACTCCATAGGTCAGGGGATTGGCGTACATGAGCCAGCGAATCCATCCGGAGGCTTTGGAGAGAGGGAAGAGCGCGCCGGAAAGCAGCCAGAGAGGAATCAGAAATAAATTGATGATGGCGTGAAAGGCCTGCGTGGAATCCATGGGCCACGCGATCGCGAAACCGAGCGCAGTCAGAGCGAACGAAACCAGGACCACGGTGAGGACGATAAGCGCGAAGGAGGTGAGCGTCATGTGTATGCCGACGAGGGGCGAAAAGACTAGAAAAATTAATCCCTGCGCGGCAGCGAGCGTAGTGCCTCCCAAGACTTTTCCGAGAACGATTGCGGCGCGGGGCACGGGCGCGACCAGCACCGAAAGCAAAAAACCTTCATTGCGATCTTCGATAACCGACATCATGGTGAAGATGGCGGTGAAGAGAATGATCATCACCAGCGTGCCGGGATAGAAATAATCAAGATAATGCTGCTGTCCGGCGGCTTGTCCGGAACGAAACGAGGTCCCGAAGCCGGATCCGAGGACTACCCAAAACAAAAGTGGAGAAGCGATGACGCCGACCACACGCGCGCGCTGGCGATAAAAGCGCACAACTTCGCGCCACCAAAGGGTGAAGGCAGGCAGCAGCACTCCAGCAGAGGCGGGAGCAGTGGCATTTGCGGGATAGGTCGCGGATTGGGTTGCCATTGATTCTAGTCTAGCAGGCGGTTTGGAAGGCCCGCTTGTGCAGGCTTGTCGCGAATCGTCGAGCCTCTTGCACAAGAGTTGCAATGTATTGCACTGCGATGACGGAATTTTGTTCGTGCGCCAGTTCTGGAAGGGATTCTGACCAAATGATTCAGGATTCCGGCTACATTTTCGTTGTCGCGGCTGAGGCCGTTGGTTATACTACGTCCCTCCCTCACCGATTCCCGGGCGAGGGTCCCGGGTTCAACCAGGCATGCTAACCAGATATCGACGTGTGGGCTCTGGCACCGTGCTGCGGACCGAACAATCTTCAATGAAAAATCTTCCAGAAGTGGTGCACCGAAACCAAGGAGAAACTATGATTCGGAGAATCAGCATATTCTTGCTCACGCTTGCCGCGATGGTGTCTGGCGTGAATGTCGTGTGTCAGGCAGCGCCGCAACCGCTGCTGACACGTCATGTGCGTGATGTGGTCGTCAGCGGGCAGGCAGTTTCCGCCGGACGGCTTCCGGCAACACAGACGCTGCACTTCGATGTAGTGCTAGCGCTTCGCCACCAGCCGGAGTTGGAAAACTTTCTGAAAGAACTTTACGACCCATCCAGCCCTTCCTATAAGCACTACGTAACCGTGCCCGAGTTCACGGAGCGGTTTGGTCCCAGCCAGGAAGATTTTGACGCCGTGATCGCTTTCGCAAAGGCCAGCGGCTTTACCGTCATTGGCGGATCGCGCGACGCTTTCGACGTGCGGCTAACGGGCACAGCAGGCGCGATCGAAAAAGCCTTCCACGTAAATTTAAGCCTCTATCAGGATCCCGCGGAAAACCGCACCTTTTTTGCTCCCGACCGTGAGCCAACGGTGGACCTGCCGTTTCAGCTCTGGCACGTGACTGGGTTGGACAACTATTCCATTCCGCGGCCTGCGCTCGTGCGGAAAACCGAAACAAAGGTTCCGCAAGTCGTACCACCTGCCTCGATCGGCTCCTGCCCACAGGCGTCTTTTTGCGGCAGCGACATGCGCGCGGCTTACTACGAGGGAACAGCACTGACTGGCGCCGGTCAGAATATTGGCCTCCTCGAGTACCTCGGATTTGATATCGCCGACGTAAACACTTATTACACCAACGCTAAGCAGACTAGAAACTTCGCTGTAACCGGCGTTTCCACCGACGGCAGCAGCCTCAATTGCACCGAGCCCAGCTGTGACGACACGGAACAGACCCTCGACATTACGCAGGCGGGTGGCATGGCCCCGAACGTGACCACAGTCTACGTTTTCGTGGGCAACACCGATACCGCTCTGTTGAGCTCGATGTCTACAAATAGTCCTTTGCCTTTAAACCTGAGCTCCTCTTGGACATGGACTCCGGCGGACCCGGGCACTGACGATCCCTACTTCGAAAAGATGGCGTCGCAAGGCCAGAGCTTCTTTCAAGCGTCCGGCGACAGCGGCTTTTATAAGGGAAGTGCTCCGTGGCCAGCGAATTCTGCATATGTCACGACGGTCGGCGGCACGGACTTGGTGACCGCAAGCGCAGGCGGACCGTGGGCTTCGGAAACCTATTGGTCTGACGGCGGTACCGACTACGGTGGCGGCGGCTGGGGGACCAACGTTGACATCCCATCCTGGCAGACGGCCGCAGCGGATCAATGTAACAGCGAGGGAGGGGACTGTTCCGAAACTTATCGGGACGTGCCAGACGTCGCGGCCAACGCGAATTTTACGTTCTACGTCTGCGCCGACCAAAAGGGCTGTACTGCCAATGAATACGGCGGGACCAGTTTTGCTGCGCCTATGTGGGCTGGCTACTTGGCCTTGGCCAATCAACAAGCGGCGGCCAACGGCGTTCCCGCGCCCGGCTTCATCAATCCGACCATTTATCCGCTGAATCTGGGGAACAGCGACGCCGATTTCCACGATATCACCAGCGGCGCCGTTGCCACGTTCACCTGTGTAACCGGCTACAATCTGTGCGACGGCTGGGGCAGCCCGAACGGGAACCTCCTGATCAACGCATTGGCTGGCCCCGCGGGACCTGGCTTCACGCTATCCGCTAGTCCGAGCAGCTTGACCGTGACTCAAGGCAGCAGCGGCACGAGCACGATCACGATCACTGCGGTCGACGGATTTAGCGGCAACGTTACTCTGGCGGCGAGCGGCTTGCCGACCGGCGTGACGGCGGGGTTCAGTCCGAATCCCGCGACTAGCACAAGCACGCTGACGTTGACGGCCAGCGGTACCGCGACCGCCGGAACGGTCACAGTGACCATCACCGGCACGTCGGGTAGCTTGACCGCCAGCACGACCATCAGCCTCACCGTCAAGGCTTTGGTACAAAGCTTTAGCCTCTCGGCCTCGCCGTCAGCAGTGAGCATCGCCAAAGGCGGAGCAAGCGGGACGAGCACGATCACCATCACTCCGGTCAACGGATTTTCGGGCAACGTAACGCTCACCAACTCTAAATTGCCGGCGGGTGTGACTGCTTCTTTCAGTCCGAACCCGGCGACCTCAACCAGCGTCTTGACCTTAACCGCCAGCGCGACAGCGAAGGCAGGGACAACGACTGTAACCATTACGGGAACGTCGGGCAGCCTGACGGCAACCACAACGATCACGCTCACCGTGACTCCGTTGGGTGGCTTCTCACTGACCGCTACCCCGAAGAGCCTTACGGTAGCTCATGGCAATAGCGGAACGAGCACCATCACCGTCGTGCCGACGAATGGCTTCGACCAGGAAGTCACGCTGACCACGAGCGGCGTACCGAGCGGAGTGACCGCATCGTTCAATCCCAACCCGACGGCTACAAACAGCGTGCTGACGCTGGCCGTAGGCAATACGGTTCCTACGGGGATGTACGCGATCACGGTCACAGGCACGTTTGAAAGCCATATTCACACGACCACGGTTCATCTCACGGTGACCGAGTAAGCGTGTGTCGAGAACGAGTAAGCTAGCTCAACCTGGAGAGGGCCGAGAAATCGGCCCTCTTTTTTTGTGCCCGGTATGTTGAATCTCGAACCCTCTTCTTGCCACTCCCTAAGGGGTGGTGGAATAGAAACCGGCAATGCTGGCGCTCGCCAGGATGTGGTGTTCTTTGCCGGCTTTGATAAGTGCTTGATAGAGAGTTTCGGCATTCGCTGGGAAATTCGGCGACTGAGGTAAATGCAGCACGATATCGAGCGCATATACCGTAAAAACGTAGTGATGCGCGTAAGGTTTGTAACCCTTCGGCGGGCAGGGACCGTCATATTCCTTGCCAACAAGAAAGTCATTGAAGACCTGTTCGCCGTAGGTGCTACCGGGAACGCCGGCATTTTGCGGTAGACCGGTCGCCGTGGGAGAAATGTTGTACATTCCCCAATGTGTAAAAGCTGCCGTCGTGTCATAGGTGGTCACCACGAAACTGGCCGTCGCCGCGGGCGCAGTGGTCCACGATAATTCGGGCGATTCGTTTCCGCCGGGGCTTCCATCGAGCGAACAACTGTTGGAGCCATTCACCATAATGTTATTGATCATGCTAAGGGGCAGAGTTGCGCCGTTGGCAAAGGTAGTGCTGGTGACCTGGAACGAGCTTGCGCTAGCGGAAGATTTTCCTTGGTCTTGAGCTGCGGAGGAGAGCGTTGGCGACAACAGCAAAAGCGTCAATGTGCCGAGTGCGATTTTCATCGGAGTATCCTCCCTGGCTATAAAAGCCGGAAAAAGTTTACTCCAGTTCGATTAATGGCCCAACTGCTGCATCATCGTCTGCGCCCGCTCGTTACCCGGATGCCGTTTGAGTAATTCCTGCAACACAGCTCGCGCCTTCTCTGGCGTACTCTCAATGGCATACACGCGAGCGAGATTTAAATAAGCCTGATCGAATGTGGGTGCCAAACGAATGCACTGCTCGAAGGTGGTCACAGCCTGGTCGCGCCGGTCGGTGCGCAGATAAAGAATGCCCAGGTTATTCAGCGCCTCGGGATAGAGTGGGCGTAGTTGCAGCGCACGCTGTAGCGAATCGAAGGCGCGCGCGGTGTCGTTGTTCTGCGCAAACACCATGCCCAGTCCGTAGTTTGCCTCGGCGTCATTGGCATTGATTTCGAGCGCGTGCTCATACGTTTTGCGGGCATCATCCCAGCGCTTTTGCTGGCGATAGGCGCTACCAAGGTTCACCAGCGCAATCATGTGGTCGGGGCTGAGTTTGAGCGCTTGTTGAAAATCGCGGATCGCTTCGTCCGTATGACCCTCGCGCGCAGCCAGCAAGCCGAGATTGTTCCAGGAATTCGCTGGCGTGTCGGGATAGGTTGCCCGCAACTTGAGGGCGCGCTCGAAACTTTCGCGAGCTTCGGCTGTCTTCTGCTGATCGAGGTAAACGCTTCCGATGCCATACAGGGCCTCCGCACTTTGCGGATCGTCGCACAGTGCAGTCTGAAATGAGGCTGCGGCCTGCTCCATGTATCCACGCTGAAAAAATACCGAGCCATACGAAAGAGAGTTGCGTCCAAATTCGATCGTGTCGGTCACGCCCGGGAAGGGAAGCGCTCTTGCCATGCGCTCGGCGCCCGTCATGGGAATGTGACGAAAATCGTGGGCGATTTGATCTGCGTTGGCTGGGCCTTGATAGACCTTGACGATTTCTCCTTGCACATCAATCAGGAATGAGGCCGGAAGCGAGAGATCGCGGTGGCGATCAAACAGATAGCGATAAAGAATGTTGTATATGGCAGCGACGTCGTCGGAGCCGAGCAGAATCGGATAGGCAAGACGCTGGGCGCGCGCCAGCGCGCGGACGCTTTCCGCGCGAGCACGATTATCGAGATTCGCATCCAGATTTACTGAAAGCAGCTGAAGGCCTTGGGCTGCCCATGTCAGATGCTGCCGGTTGAAACTGATCCAATCCTTTTTGCACTGCTCAGCCTCAGTAGACCAAAAATTGAGCAGAATCGGTTTGCCCCGGAGCGAGGAAAGCGTTTGCCGTTTTTGGCTGAGATCGGGAAGCGAAAAATCTGGTGCTTCGATTGGCGCCAGCAGCCAAGTCTCAACGGCAGCCGGCAATTGCTCAGTTTTCTGGGACTTTGCGGCGACAGCCTCAAAACCAGCCAATTGGTTTTGCGCATTTGCGATTTTGAATGGTTCTATGCGTGATGGTTCGGAACCCTCCTCGACCGACACGCGATGATTGACTGGCAGGTCGCGAATCTGCTGTCGCAGCCCGCTCGGCCATAAAATTGACACGTGAACCGGCCCTTTCACTGCTCCGAGGCCAAAGAAGATTTCCTTGCTGTGTTGCGAAAGGAATCCTGATCCTGCTTGCACTGATCGTTGCTGGCGGCCTAGTTCCGTCTCCAAGGTGATGACCGCGCCTATGGCGTCGCGATTGCAGTTCACGCCGCGCAGGCGAAAGGCGATCGATGGCGGCAAATTGTTCATGACGTTCTTTAACAGGCGCAATTGAGGGCCGTTGCGGTTCTTCAGGAAGACTTCCTGGCGGCCGTCATGGTCGAAATCCGCTAGCGAAAACGCGCGCCCGTCTTCGATAAAATCCAAACCAAGCACACCGGAGATATCGGAAAACGTTCCGTCGCCATTGTTCGCATAGAAAATATTTCTCTCGTATCCGCTCCACGTGCCATCGGCTCGTAACAACTCGTTGATCGCACTCCATCCCTGTTCGTAGTCATGGGAGGGCCTCGCCTCTTCCGGGGAACGGGCAACTACCTGGCGCCAAAAAAAACTGTTCAGGTCTTCACCCCGCGAAGGGCCGCTGACCATGCCGTTGGTAACATAAAGATCGGGAAAGCCATCATGATCGAAATCCCAGGCGTCGCTTGACCATGCCCAGCGCCCGATTCCAACGCCGGCAGCACGGGTCGCATCGGCGAAGCCGCCGTTGCCCGCTTGATCCCTAAACAACGAATTACCCATCGCGTGTTTGTGATAGAGCGTTCGCGTTTCTTGTGGCGCATCTTTCTTGAAAATATCCTGCGCTGAAATTCGTTCGCCCGCAGCCGTCCACATGTTTGCAACGTAGAGGTCGTCCGCGCCGTCATCGTCGTAGTCAAGCCAGCACACGCTCATCCCCGCGCCAATATCTTCCACGCCTGCTGGTGCAGCGATGTCAGTAAAAGTTCCGTCGCCATTGTTGCGATAAAGATTCTTACGCCCGAAATCGTTTACCACGTATAGATCGGGCCATCCGTCGCGGTTGAAATCGTTCCACGCGCAACAGAAGCTGTAGCGTGTGTTGTTCTGGCTCAGACCGGTCTCGGCAGTGACATCGCGAAACGTGCCGTC
>JBEKXO010000018.1:0-40726 GCA_049511995.1 Terriglobales bacterium | reverse complement strand
ACAGACACGGCAGGCACATTCAGGTGCAGGCCATCCAGTCGCGGCAGCGCCAACCCGGGAATCTGTTTGACCAGGCCGACCGACGTCGAAGCGAAGGCCAATCCCAAGGCCCCGCCTATCGCACTTAGCAGCAGTCCTTCCACAAGGAGCTGCTGGCGAATTCTTCCACGGCTCGCTCCCAGCCCCATGCGGATCGCCAGCTCAGGCGAGCGCTTTACCGCACGTGACAGCAACAACGCCGCCGTATTCATGCAGGTGACGAGCATTACCAGTGCGACCGCAGCCATGATGATGCTGAGCTGCTTCGTGACGGGTCCTACAATGAAATCTTTGAGCGGCGTGAGTTGCACCTGCACATCGTTCGGCTCGCCTTCTCCGCGGCGCAGGATGGAAGTGAGCTGCTGTTCCGCAACGCTGCGGCTTACTCCCGGCTTCAGCCGCACCACTACATCGAGGAACTTGTTGGCGCGCCAGTTCATGAACGGCCAGGCTGGCTCGGTCGACAGTTTGTCCCAAACCTCGATATCGGAGTAAAGGTCGGGCATGGGCGGGAGAACTCCAACGATTACGGAGTGAACGTCCTCATTGAGGAGCGCACGTCCAATCACGTGCGGATCCCCGCCAAACTGTTCCTTCCAGAACTTCCATGAGATTATGACGCTCGAATTGTGCAGGGACTGGTACTCATCCGGCGTGAACAGGCGTCCCAGCACCGGACGAAGTCCTAACACACTGAAGAACTGCTGCGAGCCTGAGGCAAAGTTCAAAACCCGCGGCGGACCGTCGCCACTCCAAGGCTCCGAAAAATGCGGAATGGCCGCGCCGATTTCGGAAAACATCGTGTTCTGATCGCGATAGTCACGAAAGTCCGGGCCTGAATTAGACCTGCGGGCATCGCCGAGCGAAGCGGCATGCGAAGAGACAACGTACAGACTTCCCGGATCGGCGAAGTGCAACGGCGCGAGTAGAACGTCGGCGAAGACGCTAAAGATTGCGGCGTTGATCCCGATGCCTAGCGCCAGCATCAGCACCAACGTGACGTAGAAACCCGGGGAGCGCCGAATGCCGCGCCAGGCATAGCGCAGGTCGGCTAGCGGCTGGTCGAGTGTCGGCCGCCACAAGAACTCTGCAAGCCAGTTCATCCGGACCACCTCCGCGGGAGAAGATGATCTTAATAGCGGTCAGCGAAATGAAACTCAATTGCAATCGTTGTACCGAAGACTTTGCTCAGGGATTTCAATGGCTTCGGCAGGGCAACGACAGGATGTATTGTTCGCCGACGCGAGCGGGTGTCCAGAAATGGACGACTGGTTTGACCGAAAGCGAACAGCGGCGATGTTCAAACAACAGCTAACCTCGATCATCGTGTTCTCTCTCTAACATCGGGAAGACCGGCTTCGCCAAGGCCGTGCCCATCGGCTTATTTCATTGCATTGAGCATCGTCGTACTACCAGGGCGATGGGCAATCCGACACAGAAGATGTGTATGACGACGCCGATAACCAACAGCTGTAAAGAGAACGGATATTTTATGGCGCCCGAAAGGGGCACCACGACGCGATTCATGAAGAAGTAAACAGCCACGCCATAGAAAACACCAGAGATTACGGCGTGCGCCAGAAGGAAAGGTATCCAGCGGCTCGCGGTAAGGTAGACGGTTGCGGCAGAGAATGCGATGAAAAAATGACAGAAAAGGCCGAGCAACGCGGTTGGAAGCCCGCCCTGGAAGGAGCGCGAGCCCATCACGCCGGCGGCGATCCCTTGCAGCAACCGCATCGGCGGGCGTCCGAAATACCGGTAGACGACGAGCGCGGCGCTAATGTCCAGCGTGCCGCACGTGAATCCGGCCCACAGGATTGCGAGCAGCGGGTTGGAATTCTGCAGTGAGGACCACGCAGACGTTGGATTCATGATCTCCTCGATGCCGACAAATCTGGAACCAAGTAAATGCTGAACGAATTGGTTCAGACAAGCAATCTCAGACACGGCCAATCCTAACCCGAAAAACGCGACTTCTTGTCTACAGGCACGATGTCTTCGGGTGGACCATAACCGCGATCGTGTGCCTGATTCGAGACCGCATATAGCTTCAGGTCGCTCTGACTCCATCGGCTGGAAATGGGCGGCCTCCCGCAGGCACAGTACAGCGTCCATTCATCTGCGAATCCTTCAGCCAGCGGCATCAAATACGACCCGTTACGGTACGGGCTGAAGCCAGGCAAATATCGAGTCAAGCATTTTGGACACTCAACGCAATGGCGAACACGGGAAGCCATGGCAGGTGTCGCTGAGTTCCTTCCTCCTTCGAGGGCTCTTCCCGTCAGTTCTTGCGGTAAACATTCTGGGTCACGTCGATATTCGCGTGACCCAGAATGTCGCGCAAAAGCTCACATCTTGCGCCTTGGCGCATGGCTGAACTGCATGGTGCCGAAGCTCAAAAAGTGCCGTTATCGTGGATGGAGCAGTGTGCGGACCTCGGCGAAAGCTGCTTGCCAACATTCGCCGCGGGCAAATTGATTTTCGGATGCGTTACAAAGACGTCCGCAACCGGCTTGCCCTGGTCTTCGTCTACCGGGGTTGCCAGAAAGGCGTGGACGATATTTCCGGCGTGCGGCCCGGCCATCTCCACCGCCATACCCGCGATTTGTCCGCTCTCATTGATGTTGCTAGCCGAGATTACGAAAAGGTGGGAACTTGCCGGAAATACAGTGTTAAGGTCGGTCATCACGCCGTTCTGCCAGATGAGTCCGTGGGACCAGCTGTTCTCGGAGTTAAAGGAGCTTCCCACCACCTGGCCCCGATTGTTGATGCTGGTGGCAAAGGTGGCAACATCTCCCGGCAGAAGGCCGCCGAGGCCTGTGACCGTATTGTTCTGCCAAAGAGCGGCCAAGGGTGTGCCGTCAGAGTTAACGGCTTGCCCAACAATTTGGCCGTGGCTGTTAATGGCGTAGGCTATGGCGCCCGGATCTCCGAGGTCCGGAAGCGCGGTGGCAATGCCGTTTTCCCACACTACGCCGTAATTCGCTGCGGTGCAGGTTCCCGAGTAGCCTACGGCTTGGCCTTGATTGTTGATGCCGTACGCGACCCCGTCTGGATCGCTACCGATTGTAGGAAGCGCTTGGGCTTTGCCTTTGTTGTCCCACAACACCGGCAGGTCAACCCGATTATTAATGATGCCAGGGGGGCACGTGGAGTCCACGACACCGTTTTCCGCATAGCCTGCGACTTGTCCGCGGTTATTGATGGCGCTGGCCTGGCCGTTATTCCCGCCCACCGTTGGCAGAGCGCTCATGACGCCGTTTTGCCAAAGAAACGGAAGACATGTAAGGTGTGTGCCGAAACCGCAAATGTCTTCGCCATTCGGATCTGGAACAGATGTCTCGGACATACCGACGGCTTCCCCGGGGTCGTTGATTCCGTTCCAATTGATCGAACTGTTGGGTCCTCCGAGCGTGCCGAGCGGGATCTTGAGTTCGCCGATGCTGATGCTATCGGTGCCTTGCACGAGGTGGGCGGAAAGGGAAACGCTGAAAGGATCCAGGAGCTGCTCCATGTTCAACGCCCAGCCGTGATTATTGAGGCCCATGGCCATGCCCAGGTTGTCAGGGTGCTGAACGCCCAAATCCTGAACTTTGTAGCTCGCTTGTGCGACCGCATTGCTGAAGCAAGCCAGAACCATCGTCGCAACCCCGAGTATCCAGAAATTCCGCAACTGTCTAAGCGTGATCATGTGTCCTCTTTCCTCCGGTAAAGTCGTGATGCCGGGATGACTGGCGATTTACGTCAGGTACCACTCGGCGCTCGGACAGTCAGTGTGCAATTGAGAGCAGAATTGGCCCCACAGCACAAACTCCTGCTGAGTGAGAACGTAGGGAGCATGTGGGGTTCCACGTTCAGAACGATTCCGTGACACTACAGGCCCAACGTTTCAGAGTTCGAAAACGAGTGGCGGACTGACGACCATCTGGGACGAGGCCAAAACAGCTAGAACGACTGTTTCTCCAACTTTTCATACATACGGGCGAGAGGATCCGCAATTCGAGAAGGTCAGCAGCCAAAAGGTCAGGCCGCTCAATCGTGATTGACTTTCCGATGATTTAACATACATACTGGTCGGTATGTTGGCAGCACGCAAAAGTCCGAAACAGAGTTCGAAACCTGGAGCGATAAGATTGCGCGATTCTGAGCGCACGCGGGAGCGCTTGCTGCAGGCGGCATCCCGCGAAATCTACAGATCGGGTTTCCAGAGTGCCAGCCTGGAGACCATTCTGGCCGTGGCTGGCGTCACCAAGGGCGCGCTCTACTACCATTTCGACAGCAAGGAAGCCTTGGGACACGCCGTCGTTGATGAGGTCATCGCCTCCGACGTCCGCGGCAAGTGGGTGCGCCCTTTCCAGAGCGTCAAGGACCCTATCGACGCTTTGATCGGCGCTGTTCAACGTATACCGGTTCGGCCCGTGGACGTATGTGGCGGTTGCCAACTGAACAATCTGGCGCAGGAAATGTCTCCTCTTGACGCGGGATTCCGGAAGCGGCTGGCGATAATCTTCGATGCCTGGCGGGAGGCCGTTGCCTCCGTTTTGCGAGAGGGCCAGACCCACGGAAGCGTTCGCCGCGACGTGGAACCCGCGGACGCCGCCGGCTTACTGATCGCGATGGTCGAAGGCTATGCGTCGCTGGCAAAGAATGCTCAGGATCCGAAAGTGATGAAAGCGGGGATCAGAAACATCGTAGGCTGGCTGCGGTCCCTGCGCGCGCCGGGCAACCGCAAGCGAGGTTGATCGCATCGGTGTCTCAAGGAGCAGTTCGATACTGTTACATACCAACCGGTTCGTATGCTGAGACATCAGCATCGCGACCGGGCGAAGCGCTTCAACCTACCTCATCGAAAGGAGAACGAACAATGGTAATAACAAAGATCGCAGTGTCGCGGAGGGATCTGCTCGCAACGGGAGCCTGCGCGCTGGTTGGTGCCGTGAGCCTGCCGGGACCGGCAAGTGCCTTTGCATCGGGAGGGCAGAACTTGACGAGCGGGGAGGTGGTACGGAAGTGGTACGCAGCCTGGGAGAAGAAAGACTGGGGCCCGGTCGATAGCCTGCTCGCCGACAACTTCACCTTTTCAAGCGCGGCCGGCGACGACCACATCAGCAAAAGCACTTTCAAAACGCAATGCTGGGAAACACAGATCGATTTCATTGGACACTTTGACCTGGAGCGGGTCGCTACTGGCGCGGACGACGCGTTTGTGAAGTATCTTTGCCACACCAAGGACGGTAAATCGTTCCGGAACGTGGAGTATCTCCGAATCAAGAACGGAAAGTTGCAATCCATTGAGTGTTATTTCGGCGCGCAATCCAGCTTTCCGTCCGCCGTGAGCACTGGGCGGAAGTAACCTACGGGCCTCACCTCGGGTACCAGGAATTCGAAACGAGAGAGCAAGGGGTTCCACCATGAGCGCCAGCGAAATTCAGGATCAGAAGACCATTGCACTTGAGATGTTTGTTCAACAAGCCGCTCACGCTAATGTGGACGTTTCGGCTAGCCCACTGCGGGGAGCTACGATTTGCTCCACCAAGAGTAGACGGGACTATGCTCTTGAATCGACAGCGGACGAGTTCTGCGAAGCTGCAGATACATCATTGCTTCCGGTAATCCGCGGTGATACTGCAAACCTCATGCGAGTCTTGCGGCAACTGGAGGTTATAGCAACACGTATAGCGACAACACGTATTGCGGAAAGACAGGCGCCGCGAATCGCGTTCAAGGCAAAGGGTAGCATCCTACTCCTGGATTTAGCCGACATCCTGGCCGTGCAAGCCGAAGGTAATTACGTTTCGTTACAACACAGGCCTAATCCCTATTTGGTGCACGAGTCCCTCTCGTCCATGGTGGAGAAGCTCAAACCCTACGGTTTTATTCGCATTCACCGCTCGGTCGTGGTGAATATTTCGGCGGTGGAGGAGATCCAACCTTTACCGACGGGGGAGTACAGGCTGCGTGTAAAAGGTGGGAAGGAATACTTGGTAACGCGTACATACAAACACAACCTCAGAGATCTGGCTCAACTGTGGGTAGGCTCAGAGCGCCTGTGCGGTTAACGGGCAGCCGGCCGGTGGTTGGTGGCGAGTGCGTCGACAGGAGCATAAGTTACCGCGACAAAGTCGGGCTGGAAGACGCCTGATGGATTGTGATCTCCCCGACGCCGACTACCCGACTTCTGGCCACGTATGCTCAATAAGGATGGCAGGGTATAATAGCGGGCCATCCTGTTTGCTTACGTTCGGAGGTGCTACATGAATTACCTCCCGATGAATAGTTTGGGCGCGCTCGAGATATCGCCCAAGGTCGTCCAGTTTGGAATTTTCCTGCCCGGAGTCGATTCCGCCCAGGGATATGGTGTTTCCGTGAAAATCATTCACGAAACGGACCAGTATCTTCAGGCGGCTCAACCGGCGCTGGTCACGCAGGCTCACTCTATCGATCCTACTTACGGCGATTACTGGTCTGGCCAGATCAATCTCAATACGGCTGCGCCGCCGCCGGGGACATCCTCATTCGGGCAACCCGGACGTTACGTCTATCGTTATGTTATTCACAGCCCCACGCGCGGAGATATTGATTTCATCATCGATCCCTTCTCGCGCGAAGTCGGCGTGGGGCGGTTGTCTGCGATCACGGTTGGAAGTACACCTTACGCATTTTCCGCCAACGAAACTAAATGGAAAACGCCGCCGCTTAAGAATGCCATCATTTATGAGTTGATGATCAACGAGTTCAGAGACGACCTTGGGCGGACGATGCGGCAGCTTCCTTACCTGGCAGATCTTGGGATCAACTGCATCGAAGTCATGCCGGTCTCGAACGTTCTGGACACCATCGATTGGGGATACGACCCCATCGGCTATTTTTGTGTCGCGGAGCGTTTTGGCAAAGCTTCTGATTTTCAGCAGTTCGTCGATCTCTGTCATCAGAACGGAATCGCCGTCGTTGTTGATTCAGTTTACGGCCACACCGGCGGCGACTTCGCGTACACGCAGCTTTATGGCGCTTTGCAGGGCGATCTCCCTAATCCGTTCAACGGGGGCAGCGGAGAGTTTGGCACGTTGAACGATTTCACGCAGAAGCTCACGCAGGATTATTTCTACTCGGTCAATCAGTTTTGGCTGGACACGTTTCACGTCGACGGATTCCGATTCGACGATGTGCCAGAGTATTGGGACAGTCCTACGGGAGTCGGTTACGCCAACCTGGTTTATTCGATCTACCAGTACGTCAAAGCGAAGGCCGGGGCGACCGATCACTATCAGCGATTTTTTGATGCGGCGGGGAATATCAATCTGATCCAGATTGCGGAATATCTTCCAGACCCTCCCGATATTCTTTATGGAAGTTACACCACCGGAACCTGGCAGGACGGCACACTGGGCGCGGCCGCCAGCTGCGCCGCTGGCGCGCCCGGCGCCATCGAGCAACTGGGACTGCAACTGGGGCTCAATGGGTATCCTACGTCGGTCACGGTCAACGGAGATACGCTGCCGAAGACCGGGCTTCAGTACATTGAGAATCACGATCATCAGCGTTTCATCTGCAACTTCGGTACGATCGGCGTCGATAATGATCCGGACGACGTATTGCTTCAGCAAGGGGATCGCGACGGCAACTGGCCGAAGGTTCAGCCGTATCTGATTGCGCTGATGACAGCGAAGGGAACGCCGCTGCTGTCGGAGGGGCAGGAATTTTGCGAGAACTATTGGATTCCCAGCAGCGGCTACGGACGCGTGATGCTCTATCGGCCGGTGCGTTGGAATTATTTCTATGACAACGACGGTCAGCCGATCATCCGCCTGCTTCGCAAGCTGACGAAAATTCGCAGTGGTGGAACGCAATTCAGCGATGGCCAGCATTTCTTCTACAACGACTACAACAATTTCAACTCCAAAGGTTTGTTGGCATTTTCACGGCAGGTCGGAAACACATTCAGTCTGGTTGTGGTTAATTTTACAAACCAGGAACAGACGACGAGCTTTTCCTCTTTTCCAACGAGCGGTAACTATGTTGAGGAGATTGAGGGTGCGCAGAATCTGACGGGCGTTGTGGCAGGGGCGGCGCAGACGATTAGTGTTCCGAGCAACTACGGTTGTATCTGGACCACCGCATGAATCTCCGCGGGCCACGTTGCGGCTCCTCGCGTGTGAGCAACGTGGCGGTTGTTGGTTCAATACGCCACGGGCAAACTGGAAATAATCGTCGCAACTCACCCGTTCACTTCAGCAACTCCTGAACGATGGCTTCGACATGAATGATGGTTGTATCGAGAAACTCAATGCCCGGACTGGCCGTGTCGCGTAATAGCAACGGTAGCTCTGTGCCGGCGAGGACCAAGGCTTCAACGCCGTCTTCGCTCTTCATCCTTTGCGCAATCTTCAGAATCTCCGTCCTGGTTTCCGGTAAGAATCGGTTCTTCAGAAGTTCACCAATGTACTTCCCGTGAATAAATTCCTGCTCGGATTCCTTTTGGTCGAACCAGGGCGATGCCGGCCCGCTGGAATTCCTCCGGGTAGAAGCTTGCTCGCATAGTAAATCCCGTTCCAAACAGGCCCACTTTCTTCAAGCCGAGCGCCTTGGTGTAATCACAAGTGGCGCACACAATGCTGAGAAGTGGGATCGAGGAACGGCGCTGGACTTCGTCGAAAACGAGATGCGGCGTGTTCGCTGCGATGAAACCAAAGTCCGCGCCTGCGCGCGCCAGCAGCTCAACACCGGTGATTAGATATTCGGCGAACTCGCTGAGCCGCCCAGCATCCAGCAGCTTGATCCCCTTATCAACGTCGAGGCTGTTGATGATTATGTGCGGATATTCCCCATCCGGCTTGCGGGCGCGAAAGCGCGCAATGATGGAGCGATAGTAGTCAACCGTGGATTCGGGCCCAAGACCGCCGATCATCCCCGAGGTTCGCATGTTACCGGCAAGAGATGCGCGCCGGGCACGGTAGGATTCGACTACAAGGCCCCGTTCATTTTGCAATTGGGGCACAGGGTATCTAGTTTCGAGCGGACCACCGGCTAACGGCGAAATATTTCTGTTTCGCTTGTAACCCGCTTAAAACACACACAGGGCGTTACGCCGAAAGTGTTCATCGGCACTTGCAAGTAATGGCGACGATAGAATCTCTCCGTCTCCGCTGGTGCTCCCGGTTTAATCCCTTCTAGCTATTGCAAGTCGCCTAACGCACACATTTCACCAAGTTCAGGCAGCGAGGTCGAAGCGATCGTGGTTCATCACTTTGGTCCACGCGGCGACGAAATCTTTCACAAACTTCTCCTTGGAGTCTGCGCTTGCATAGACTTCGGCTAGGGCACGCAGTTGCGAGTGGGAGCCGAAGATCAGGTCTACGCGGGTGCCCGTCCACTTGACTTCGTTCGTTTTGCGATCGCGGCCTTCGTATATGGCTCCAGAACCATTGGACTCCGCAGAGGGCTGCCATTGCGTGCTCATATCGAGCAGGTGGACGAAGAAGTCGTTGGTCAGCGTCTCCGGCCGTTTGGTGAAGACGCCGCGCGTGGATTTCCCTGCATTTGCGCCGAGTACGCGCAGACCGCCGACTAGAACCGTCATCTCGGGGGCCGTCAGCTTCAGCAATTGCGCTTTGTCGACCAATAGCTCTTCAGGCGACAGGCGTTGCTTGCCGCGGAGATAGTTGCGGAAGCCGTCGGCTTTCGGTTCGAGCGGTTCGAAAGATTCGACGTCGGTTTGTTCTTGCGAGGCGTCCATGCGGCCTGGCGTGAAGGGAATTTTCACGTCGAAGCCGGCAGCCTTCGCAGCTTTCTCGATTGCGGCATCGCCGCCTAGAACGATCAGATCGGCCAGCGAGACTTTCTTTCCGCCGGATTGCGAGGCGTTGAAGTCTTTTTGGATTGCTTCGAGCTTTTGCAACACCTTCGCCAGTTCGGTCGGCTGGTTAACCTCCCAGAACTTCTGCGGGGCTAGGCGAATGCGGGCACCGTTTGCTCCTCCGCGCTTATCGGAGCCGCGGAAGGTTGAAGCCGATGCCCATGCCGTCGAGACCAGCTGAGAAACGGGCAGGCCGGACGCGAGAATCTTCGCCTTCAGAGCGGTAGCGTCCTGCTCGCTGATCAGTGGATGATTGACGGCGGGGATTGGGTCTTGCCAGGGCAGCGTCTCCTTGGGAACGAGCGGGCCTAGATAACGCACTATGGGACCCATGTCGCGGTGCGTCAGCTTGAACCAGGCGCGGGCGAAGGCGTCTGCGAATTGATCGGGATGCTCGTAGAAGCGGCGGGAGATTGTTTCGTACGCGGGATCGAAGCGCAAAGATAGATCTGTGGTGAGCATGGTCGGCGCGTGATGCTTCGAGGGATCGTGCGCGTCGGGCACCGTTCCGTTGCCTCCGCCATTTTTTGGCGTCCACTGATGCGCGCCGGCAGGACTCTTCGTCAGTTCCCATTCGTAGGTGAAGAGGTTGGTGAAGAAGTTGTTGCTCCACTTCGTCGGCGTCTGGGTCCAGGTGACTTCCAGTCCGCTGCCGATGGTGTCAGCACCACAACCTTTGCCAAATTTATTCTTCCATCCGAGGCCCTGGTCGTAGATCTCGGCAGCTTCTGGTTCGGGGCCGACGTAGTCAGCGGGAATCGCAGCGCCGTGAGTCTTGCCGAAGGTGTGACCGCCGGCAATCAGCGCGACGGTTTCTTCGTCGTTCATGGCCATGCGGTGGAAGGTTTCGCGAATGTCCCTGGCGGCTGCGACGGGATCGGGATTGCCGTTCGGGCCCTCGGGGTTCACGTAAATCAGGCCCATTTGCACGGCCGCGAGAGGATTCTGAAGATCGCGGTCGCCGCTGTAGCGCTCGTCCCCGCCCAGCCAGATGCCTTCGGGACCCCAGTTGAGTTCTTCTGGCTCCCACACATCGGCGCGTCCGCCGCCGAAGCCAAAGGTCTTGAAGCCCATGGAGTCGAGGGCGACATTGCCGGCGAGAATCATCAAGTCAGCCCAGGAGATTTTGCGGCCGTATTTCTGCTTGATCGGCCACAGCAGGCGGCGCGCCTTGTCGAGGTTCACATTGTCAGGCCAGCTGTTGAGCGGTGCGAAGCGCTGCTGGCCGGCTCCGGCGCCGCCGCGGCCATCGGCGATGCGGTAGGTGCCTGCACTGTGCCAAGCCATGCGGATGAACAGACCTCCGTAGTGGCCGAAGTCGGCCGGCCACCAATCCTGCGAGTCGGTCATGAGCGCATGAAGGTCTTTGATCACAGCATTGAGGTCGAGGGTCTTGAATTCCTTGGCGTAGTCGAACTCCTTGCCCATCGGATCCGACAGGTCTGAGTGCTGGTGCAGGACGTTCAGATTCACCTGATTGGGCCACCAGTCGCGGTTGGTGGGAGCGGAGGCTCCGTGGTTGAACGGGCACTTGGATTCGATTGACTTTTTATTGTCCTGAACGTTGTCCTGAACTTCAGGGGAAACAGTCCCCGACGAAGAGGCAAGTGTGTTTTCCATATGCTTTGGATTTTCCATATATTTTCCTTTGAATTAGTTCAAAACTGTGATGATCTACGAACCCATCCCACCTCGGTTCGCACAATTAGTTGCCTACGCGCTTGCTTGATTGGTTGTCCAAAAAGCATCCACACATCTCCAGCCTTAACGGGAAGCGTGCCGCCGGGCGCACTTCGTGCAGAGTCCCCGGAAAATAAGCTCGCATTCGCGAAGAATCCGCTTACCGAGGGAGCCCGAGGCAGGCCTGGGCACGTCGTACCACGCGAGGTCCTCTACATCGCCGCATTGATCACAGATGAAGTGGTGATGCCGCATGCCTTTTGCATCGAAGCGCGCGGCGCGGCCCTCGACGGCCACTTCGCGCACCAACCCCGCCTTCACCAAATCCCTCAGATTGTTATAAGTCGTGGCCCTCGAAGACCGCGGATCCACGCGATTCACCGCTTCGAAGATCTCCGCCGCCGTCGGATGACCGCTGTGCCTCATCAAGAATGCCATCACGGCATAGCGCTGCGGAGTGCACCGCAACCCGCTGCCCTGCAACGAACGTTCAATCGCCTCGGCATCCACGATAATTTAGATTATATCTAATATAAGTGTTTGTCTAGATTCATATTCCGCGGTTGCGGTTATGGTCGGAAGAGGCAGCACGGAAGCGGGGACCTCCAGGTTGTCACGAATATCAAACAATCTTTCTTCTTGTTACACTCATGGGGCTCCCAGCGTCGCACCAGCTAGAGCCAGTGGCCGCATGGTACGATGGTCTAAGTCTTGTTCTTTCAGATGATTAGTCTGGAGCCGCGGTTTACGGAAACGGAACATGATCCCTGGCGCTGACGAAATGCGGATCAAGTAGACGATTTTCGCGTTTAGGACTCGCAAGCTCCGGGAGGAACGAGGAGATGCAACTTACGGGCGGACAAAGGCTCCGAGCATTGAGAGAAGCGCTGGGTTACACCATGAGAGACGTGGAAACCGGCAGCCTGCAGGTTTCGCGTCGGCTTGGGAATGACGAATTTGCAATTCCGCCCAGCCGCCTATCCGACATCGAGACCAAGGGAGTTGTTCCGAGCATTTTTCGCCTCTACGCGCTGGCCGCAATCTATCGATGCGATTACCGCGAGCTTTTGTCGTGGTACGGCGTGGACCTTAACAATATTCATGCGGACGTCCTGTCTGCCAAGCCCAACCGCTCTCATTTTTCTCAGGTTTCAGATAGCGCGACAGAGGCTCGCATTCCGATCCGGTTGGACCCGGGATTTAGCCTTTCCAAGACAACGAACATCGCGCGCATGATCGAACAATGGGGTCCGGTTCCGCTCACCTATCTTTCTACACTTGCCGACAACCGGTATTCCTACGGTTACATAGGATCGGAAGACTTCACCATGTACCCAATCCTTCCGCCGGGCAGTTTTGTGCAAATTGACGAAGCCAAGAACAGAGTCACCGAAGGTATTTGGAGGTCTGAATATGAGCGTCCCATCTACTTTGTCGAGACCCGCAATGGTTTTGTCTGCTCTTGGTGCCACGTGAGTCGCGACCAAATCCTCTTGCAATCGCACCCCTTGTCGCCGGTTCCCGTTCGCACTCTTAAACATCCCCAAGAGGCGGAAGTCATTGGGCAGGTGGTGGGAGTGGCGATGCGTCTTGGGGGTTCGCAGGTACTTTGTTCTGAACCAGAGCATAAAGAGTCTGAAGAACTGATCTGAAGTGCTTCTGTGAGGCGTGTAAACTCTCGGTAGGAAGAGCATTAACCTGCAGTCGCAAGCCCGACAATAACTCCACGTCCGTGATCCGTGCGCACCGTGCTGACCAGTTGAGATCCTCCGCAAGATCTCTCAACGGCGTTCTCAGGATGCGAGCCATCAACGCTTTGTGCGATGCACAGATGGCATTCTCCGCTCTCCCACTCCCGTAGACCTTTTCTAATCCCCAGTGCGAGTAGCATCCACTGCCATTATGCAGCTGTGCCACGTAGCGCAATTTTCCCAGGAGCCCGGGTACTGCGCTCAAGGTGCTACCTTCGAAATCTTCCAGAGCTGATCGGAGTCTCACAAATTACGTTTTCCGAAAAGAAAAACCAAACGCGAACGATATCCGCAATGCGCCTTCGAAATGCACAGTAGCACGGTGCAGTCCATCTTGCCAAGGAGCAACCTTATGAAGAAAGTCTTACGAGTTCTGGCTATTGCCACGTTTCTGCTGATCGCCTCCACCGTTCCCAGTTTCGCCGATGGCAACCCCTTACCGATCTGCACGGGAGGCGTGTGCACAGGTCCCTCACAGTAGGGAGACCGTAAGGGGCGCAGCATCCAAGTTGCAAATTCTTTTTTGGGAAACTATAGTACCATCCGGTGGAGACGATGGACTGGTACAGGTTTCTGTTTTACTATCTTTGGATTGCGCCCCATGTTCTCCTCGCAGTCGTCGGCGTACTTCTGCTGAAACGGAATTTATACAAAAGTTTTCCTCTGTTTGCCCTGTACGTGTGGTATGAAATTGCAGAGTTTGTCCTGCTTTTCACCATCGCAACCACTGGCTGGTACGTGCGCGCTTACTTGGTAACTCTGGCGATAAGCACTGCCCTTCGATTTGGTGTGATTCAAGAAATCTTCAACAATATATTCTCCGAGCGTGGACCAGTGGACGCGCTGGCCAGAGTTTCGATTCGTTGGACCACTGCATTCTTGCTCAGCGTGGCGATTCTTTTCGCAATCCTCGCTCCTGGACAGACCTCCACCAGCCTGATCGCAGGCGCGGCATGGATCGGTCGAGGCATAGCTATCATTCAATGCGGCTTAGTTCTTTTCTTATTGCTCTTCTCAGGGCTGGTTGGCATTCGTCTACAAAACTATGTGTTTGGCATCGCCCTCGGTTTCGGTATCCTAGCGAGTGTGGAACTCGCAAACTGGGCCATGCACACCGGAGACCTCTCTAAACCCATGGCCAAGGCGCTGAACTTGCTTCCCACTGGAGCCTATCACGTGGCAGTATTGGTCTGGCTTGGTTACTTGATTGCTCCCGCGAGGGAGATGCTTCGGTCCATCGATGCGCCAGCCCGCGAACTGGATCAATGGAACGGGGAATTGGAGCGATTCTTGCCATGAGCGCCGCTTACTTCTACATCACCGTCGCGGTTCTACTAGTCGCCTTGCTGACGTACATCGCCGCGCACCGTGGCGGGAAACCGCTCGCCCTGGATAAGGCTCGAGCGATCATTGATTCACTGGATATTCAAGCATTTCGCAATCTGGTGAATCCCGAAGAGGAGGAGTTCCTGCGGGCGAGCCTCGCTCCCGATCAGTTCCGAAGAATCAGGCGCGAGCGAGCCCGGGCCGCCTTCGCCTATACAAGAACCTTGTCGCAAATTGCCTTGGAGTTCAGCCGTTTCGGCCACGCTATGCGCCATAGTACTGATCCCCGTCTGGTCGAACTGGGGCGCCAGGTCGTCAGCAGTGCGGTTTTGTTGCGTTTACGCGCATTAGAGGCCAGCGGCCGGTTGCTTGTTACCGTTGCGTTCCCCGATTTACCCCAGCGTTATCCGCATCCCCTGTTTGAGCAATACGCGCGTTCGGCCGGTTTATTGCTTCGTTATCGGGCATTTGACTATGCACAAGAGCAGGTTTCATAGATCGCTTCCCATTCACTCCTGACCCCGGGCCATTCTTGGTCAAAAGCCACTATTGCTAGCTCGTTCCAGAGCTAGAACTCTCAAGCAAGATATCCGTCCCACCCTTCTTAGTGTTCCGTTTCTGGAACAAGAATGACAATTTTGTTCGGCATACGTCCTTAGGTTTCAAAATGATCACGAAGCGTGGGACACGGATTAGAAACGAATGACTTCTGGTCTCGACATGAAGTGCCTTGCTGATGCCCTTCAGTTAGTTGGCAACCTGATTCAAGACCCGAATCCGGATATCGCCAAAGAGCGTGCCCCAGGCGCAATACAGTCCATCACGGGGGCGCTCGAGCGCGTCAGCGCAAGGATAGACCCGAGCGGATCAACCTCAGGAACCATGGACCTTTCGCTCTCGCTTTATGCTGCGCGTGAACTGGAGCGATACGTGTGTGGTGAGAAAACGCAAATCCACAACCGCCGTATTGCCGAGGTTTACTTTAACGTTTTATGCGGCGGCATCGAACAGATTCCGCGGTTAGGTCTGGATCTTGGATGAGTAGCTTGTGGAGTCATATTGCACTGTTGAATTTCGTCCGCATTCGTGAGGCGGTGAGTCACATCAGTCATGACCTCATTGAGAAGGGATCGCGCAAGCGAAGTAAAGCGCGAAAACAGGAACTCGATTGGCTGGCTCGCGCTGTGTTGGACTTTGGAAGAATGAAATACGAGTTCTACAAAAATAGCACGACGGTCGTAGACGTTGCGGAATTGTCTCTTCGTTTCCGGGAGACGCCGCGCACCATTACCACAACTCTAAAATTGCTTGAACAACACAAGCTAGCCGAACAAACCGAATTTCCACAACTCTGGAAACTCCATGTCGCGGACCTTGTCCAGCAATCTGGAAACGGTTGTGTCTCTTCGATTTGTGGACACAACGAATAGGAGCTCTTATCCGTGGGAGTGCTGTAAATATGAGAGCGAAATGCAAAGGAAAGGTCCCCCTCTTTGAAATACATTTTGGAGGCGATATGGGAGAGGCAGATGCATCATCGCAAACGTTCGACGAAGTTTCCGGGGCAGCGGAAGGCAAACAACGAAGACGGCGGAGCGTCATCGCCAAGCTGGTTGGGGCGCGCTGTGAAGTTGAGGATGTCCTTCTGTCACCAAACGGATCTACGGTTCTATCGGCGTCGGAGCGCGTCAGGCTTTCTGTCCTAATGGCCGCTATCGACAATATCGTGCAGCGCATTGAGGAGTGCTGAGTGTTGACCGGCCACGCGTGTCTGCTCGCAAATCTCAGGTCCCATTCGCGTCCGCCCTGCGCGGCTAAATTGGATATGAGTTCTCCACAATCGGACGGGAGTGAATAACATGAATTCTCCGGCCTCCGCGTATGTCGGCAACGTCTTGCTCGTATCAGATGATGCGACGACGATCGCGCAGTTGAGTGAACAGATGCACCGATTCGCGCTCTTCCTCGAGCAATGTTCCGATGCTGCCTCCGCCCTGGCGCGGTTACAACGGTCGAAGTTCGAGGCTGTAATCGTCGATTTTCGCATTGGTAGTCAGGCCGGCGAAGTCGTGGAAGGAACCCGCAACGCCGCTTCCAATGAACATGCCGTCGTTTTCACCGTCAGCGATGGCGAGGAGGAGGCAGCCAAAGCATTTAAGGCGGGTTCGACTTTTTTATTGCGCCGGCCGCTCTCCGCGAGTTCCATCGACTTAAGCCTGAAGGCTGCCTATGGATTAATCGTTAGAGAAAGGCGCCGCTACTTCCGCTGCCCGGTCGAGGTTCCAGTCGCCATTGTCCGGACAAGCATGCTGACAGCACATGGTCGTTCCGACAACGTCAGCGAGGGGGGAATGGCGGTCACCGTGGCCGCCCCCATCGGACCAGGCGATCAGACGAGGTTGCACTTCACCTTGCCCGGCGATGACTATGAGTTTCAGCTCGAATCGACAGTCTGCTGGGCCAAGGAACAGAGGTTCGGATTGCAGTTCCTTTCTCCACATCAAACCTCCAGACTCCAGGAATGGCTTTCCTCGCGGTTGGAGGAGGCTCTTCCACAATCCGTACGGGATAAATTTTCAACCTTTCCCCCAGGTTAGTTGTCTGCTAAACACGGGTGAATAGAAAGCGGCTGTACATCGAGGCTGTTCTGAATTATCCACTCTAGCGAAACACCTCCACCAATCGCCGTTCCTTGCCCTCCAAATCCGCGAAGCGAGTTCGCCTGACACCGCCAGTCCAACTTTCGTAACTCGGTCATAAGTTAAGCGCAGGTTAGAATCTTCTAATCTCGCGGAGATACTCGACCGTAATGGACCAGCAAGCGTTCCAACAGGTAAACCAGAACAGCCCTGAAGCGATTCCGATTGAAGTAAGTCGAATCGAAGGTCGGGAATGGTGGCTGTGGGGGTTTGCCGTTGCTGTAACTCTGGCGCTGACCTTTGGGATCATCTCGTTCACTTTCCCCTGGTTTCATTGGCAAACGGACACGTCATATTGGTTTGACCTCAAGGAATGGGTGCGGGCGCTGGCATCTCTGGTATTGCTTTTCGACTTATACGCAATTTATCAGCACCTCCAGCTGCAGCGCATTCGGCGTCAATTAGCTGAGCGCGATCAACTCTTTCAACTAATCAGCGAAAATGCCGCCGATATGATCGCGTTGGTCGATAGCGAGGGTCGCCGGTTATACAACAGCCCCGCTTATCAAAAGGTGCTGGGGTATTCTCCCGAAGAACTGCGCGCCAGTTCGTCGATCGAACAAGTTCATCCCGACGATCGCCCACGAGTGCTGCAGGCTGCGGAAAAAGCCCGCCAGAGCGGCCAAGGAGAGCGGGTGGAATACCGCGTACTCCACAGAAACGGTTCTTGGCGCACTCTCGAGTCGACCGCATGCGCGATTCGAAACGCAAGAGGCCAGACCGACAAGCTGGTAATCGTCAATCGCGACATCACCGAACGCAAGCGCGCCGAAGAGATGTTGGTTCACAATGCGTTTCATGACGGGCTCACGAACCTGCCCAACCGCGCTCTGTTTCTTGACCGGTTGCAACACGCGCTAACTCTCTCCAAGAAACACTCAAATTACAAATTCGCGGTTTTACTCATCGATGTGGACGAATTCAAAATCATTAATGACAGTCTGGGACACACCGCCGGTGATGAGCTCCTGATTCAAATCGGCCAAAGATTAAAGGATTCGGTACGGCGGGCCGACACAGTTTCACGCACGCGAACAAGCGAGCTGCCGAATCGACCTGCTAATGACGCCACCTTGGCCAGGCTCGGGGGCGATGAGTTCACCATCCTTCTGGACGATATCCGAGACCCGATTGAAGCCGTGCGCGTCGCAGAACGAGTTCAGCGCGAGCTTGCCATTCCTTTTGAAGTAAACAAACAAGAAATCGTAATTTCGGCGAGTATCGGAATCGCGTCCAGCACCAGCCCTCATACCCAGGCCGAAGATCTGCTGCGGGACGCCGACATAGCGATGTACCGTGCCAAGCGGTTGGGAAAAGCCCGCTGTGAAGTATCGGACACGGCCATGCATGCGAACGCAGTGAAGCGCTTGCAACTGGAGACAGACCTGCGCAAGGCGCTCGACCAGGGAGAATTCCGAGTTTACTACCAACCGATTGTGTCGTTGCAAACCGGAAAGATCACGGGCTTCGAAGCTCTGACGCGCTGGCAACGGCCCGAAAGTTTACTGGCGCCGATCGAGTTCATCGCCGTCGCGGAGGAAATTGGACTGATCATTCCCATGAATCGGCAGCTATTGCGCGAGGCCTGCCAACATCTTCGAGCGTGGCAGTCCGAATTTGCTTGCAGTCCACCACTGACCATGAGCGTGAATGTAACCTCCAAAGAGTTCGCCCAGCCTGACCTGGCCAACGAGATTCGACAATCTTTGGAACACACCGGAGTCGACCCAGCTTGCTTGCAGCTCGAAATCGTAGAAACGATCGCGATGGGAGACGCGGAAAAGTCCGGTCAGATACTCACGCAATTGAAGGAACTCGGCATTCGCTTGAGCATCGACGATTTCGGCACTGGATATTCATCACTCAGCCGCTTGCGCCGCATTCCGGTGGACACCTTGAAAATCGACCGCGCCTTTATTTTGCACATGGACAGCGATCTGGAAAGCCGTGAGATTGTTCGTATCATTATTATGCTCGCCCACAATCTCGGACTGAAGGTTGTCGCCGAGGGCGTCGAAACAGAAAAGCACGTACACTTACTCAAGGAACTCAATTGCGAGAAGGTACAAGGATACTTCTTCTCTCGGCCGGCTGATGACCAAGCCATGCTGAAGCTGCTCGCGTCAAACTACAGCGCTCGTACCGTGTCGGCTGGTGCTTAGACGGATAACTTGCCGGGCTACAGCGCAAAACACACTATCGATAACTCGGGGCATGATCGGGCCCTAGCGAGCCGATCGTACGTTGCCGGTCTTCAGTTCTGCGACGCTATATTTTGCGAGGTACCCAGTCCCACAACAAACTGCCGCCGTTTCACACACGTGCTCGACGCGGAATGCGGGTTTTAAGTAGGTTTTTTTCGCAGCTATCTCAGGCCGCCTCTTATCAGGTTCGCTCTTTGTCGAGTTGCTCGTACCTATCACCCCACACCTCCTGAAACAAGTAACTCTACTGGCTCACCCTGAGGTAGATCATCCGCATTCGCGGTACTTACCCTACAGAGTGCCCGACGGAAATATACGACGCATCGCTGTCATTAGACTTAGCCGTCTGATTTTGTTACGAAAAACGAATGGGAAAAGCGCTGACTCCTGCCGTGTGATCGCACAACGCAGTTAGCGGAACTCTAAGTCAGACGAATAGGGGAAAGTGAGAGGCTAGAAGACCTCAGTTGCAATCGACATAAGATTACCCAGTACTTGCGGAACTCGGAGACGGTTCATTCTGCATTTATTCATTTTTGTGGATGTATAAAAGAGCACCAGACGTTCCGGTACAGGCAAAGAAATCCTCCATCCGAATTACGTAGCCGTGGGTTATTCGGCAAAACGCGGCGCCGTAATTTTCTTTTCTCACAACTTCCCGCTTTAATTTCGCCCAGGAAGTCCACTGCAATCCCGCGAAGAAGGACTGTTGGAACTGCCGACACCGCCAAGAGAACTGACGGCAACAAGTTCTTCCACCAGATGTTAAGCGCGTGGCTGGCGCTCCCCCTGGAACCCACGTCTACTGCCAAAAGTCACTGCTATCCCATACAATTGAGCCGGTGTCAAATAGCCGAGGGGGTAAGTATGTCAAATCTACAAAATGCACTAAAGGAGCTTCGCGAAAAGCGCCGGAGAGCGCAGCAAGAAATTGAACAGTTGGACCAGATAATTTCTGGGATCGAGTCTCTAAACGGTGTTGGGGCAACCCACGAAACGATCCACCCGACGAGAATAGTATCGGCAGCATCGCGGCGCAAGATGGCATTAGCGCAAAAGGCGCGATGGGCGAGCGTCCGGCAACAGTCGCTAGCGGGAAAGAAAACGACCCACGCTCCCACGAAGCGGACAATGTCAGCGTCGGCTCGGAGGAAGATCGCCGCCGCTCAAAAAGCCCGGTGGGCGAAGGTCAGGGCGGAACAGAAGAAGGCCGCATAGTCCCGCGTTTGCAAGCCAAACTCGTTGCTGCATAAGCCCGGTGAGAGCACGGTCGCGTTCGGATTGTTCGCGTAGCCCTGCTTTCACCTCGCCTTACTTTTTTCGGGGCAAGGCGATGAAGAAACCTGCATTGCGGGTCACCAAATGGCTGAAAGATATTCCCGTCGAAGGTTGCTGCTCGTTATGTCCTGAGTCGCACTTCCAGGTATCGTCGCCTCACCACCGTCCTCAGAAGGCCGAATATATCCAGAAGTTGCAACGGGCATTTGATCGCCATGTTGCCGATTGTCACTCCGATACAACGTACCTGATCCGGGAGATTCCGCTTTAGAGACCACCCTGCAGTCTGCGTAGTGTATGGACAACGTGGCATGACCTCCCATCCGCACCTCTTTGATCGACTGGTTTTGAACCGGCAGCGGACTCCCCAAGTCTAAGGCGCAGGACACCGACGAAAAGTTCTCCTATACATTTACAGAGCCGGGAACTTATTCCTACTATTGCTCAGTCCATCCAAAGATGACCGGCACTGTAATAGTGAAGTAACAGATGCCTGCGATCAGCGCCGGACTCTCGTCCGTGCGGCCCGTCACTTGTAACTATAGTTTCTATTGCAGGCCACTTATATTACCGCCGCTATTTGTAAATTCTTGTCGTCAAAGAAGTGACATTTAAGTGACATCCAGTCCGCATTATTCCTGTTGATCTCCGCGTCTAATCCCCATGTGACAAACAACGCACTGCAAACCAATGCTCGCGATGACTCTATGAAATAAAACGTCGCCCGGCGTGGTTCTCAATCACGAATCATCGCAAACGAGTAGAAGCTTGCAGTCGTCGTAGGTCACAAAACCTAAGATGGAGGACGCTTTGAAAACGACAACTTTATTATTTGTGCTGCTTTTAACGCTAGGGAGCGCTTCAATGCTGTGCGCCCAGCAGTCCGGCTATTCGCAGACCAACTTGGTCTCCAATGGTGCCGGCATAGCCACCACCACCGACCCGCAACTATTAAACCCGTGGGGAATTTCCATCCTCCCGGGCCAGGATTTCTGGATCGCTAACAATAACAGCGGCACTTCTACACTCTATGACGCACAAGGTAACAAGAATGCGCTGGTAGTAACGATTCCCGGAGCCACAAAAAATCCAAATGGAAATTGCACTCCGGGCTGCCCTACCGGCAATGTCTCCAACGGCAACGGCAGCTACTTCGGTGGAGGCTCGTTCATTTTCGACACCGAAGATGGCATCATCGCCAATTGGAATGGCGGCACCAGCGCAGTTGTAGCCTACGATAACTCCGCAAGCGGCGCGGTTTACAAAGGCCTCGCCATGCTCAACGGCAACTTGCTTCTGGCAGCTAACTTCAACAGCGGCAAAGTTGACGTCTACGATCGCAACTTCAGTCCGACAACGCTGACCGGTTCGTTCACCGATCCAAGACTTCCCGCCGGCTTCGCTCCCCACGGCATTCACGTCATCGGCAATCAGATTTACGTTGCCTACGCAATGCAGGATGGCCCCAAACACGACGCCCAGCCCGGCGCCGGCCTCGGCCAGGTGGATATTTTCGACGCCAACGGCAATTTCGTCAGCACCTTCGTCGCTGCCGGAGCCCAACTTAACGCCCCGTGGGGCGTCGTCGAAACTCCGTCTACCTTCGGAGCTTTCCCCAATGCAATCCTCATCGGAAATTTCGGCGATGGCAATATCAACGCGTTTGACACCACCGGAAAATTTCTCGGTCAGTTGACCGATTCCTCCAACAACGCTTTGGTCAACCCCGGCTTGTGGGATATGGTCTTTGGCGGAGGCGGTCCCTCTGGCGATACCGGCACTCTCTATCTCACTGCCGGCGGCGGCAACCAGCCTAACTTCCCGGCCGGAGGTAGCACGACTGCCGTATTCGCGAGCGTTGTCCCCGCAGCCGCGGTCGGCACCCCAGATTTTTCTCTCAATCTCTCCGCTCAAAGCGCGACTGTCGCTGCGGGCGGCTCGACGAATCTGATGATCAGCGCCAGTGCGGTAGGAGGATTTAATGGTCAGATCACTCTTTCCTGTACGGCGCCCGCCGGTTTGACTTGCGCGTTCAATCCGACAACGATCTCTCCCGGTTCGAGCACTCCCTCCTCCACTCTGACTATCTCCGCCGCCTCCACTCCGCCGGGGACCGGCTATCACACGATGGGAATGTTCCTACTGCCCGCTCTTGGGTTGTTCGGAACAGTCCTCACAACGCGTAAGCGAAAGTTGTTTACCCGCAAAAGCATTGCGTGGACAACGGCACTCGGATTAGTGCTGCTCGTCTCAATGTTTGCTCTCGGATGCGGCAGCAGCTCAAAAGGCCAAACGCCCGCATCTCAAACCAACGTAATGGTAACGGGCACATCCGGAGCAGAAACCCATAGCACGGCTCTAAGCGTCACCATCAACTAAAGAAGAGAGCGCGTTTTCATGGTGGCTTTCTCCCGGCGGACGCCGCACGGATTCATTGAACGGCGTCCGCATTTTTATAACGATTTGATAAAACACGCAGGCACTTGAATCCCAACCACTTAGTCTCTACCACCCCTCTGCGCGCGGGTGCCTATTCCCAGGTTGCGCGACAGACTAGTCCACCGAAGCATCTAACATTATTGTTCTGTTGCGAAACGTACTAAAATTACTAAATGGCGCAATCGCAACAATTCAGATTGCCCCAATTAAATTGCAAAAAAGGGGATCGAGGATTTTGTCGTCTTTCATCGCATCTTTCAGCAGTCGCCGCCCAGCGATTGCGGCCATCATATTTTTGTGTTCTCTGGTTCCCACAAGATACGCCTCGGCGGATCCCGCCGCCTTCGATCTCGTCGGCCCGCAAGTCGAAGTGCGGGTGAAACGCGACGTCACAACCTTACCCATCTCAGAGGTGCCCAACCTGCAAGCGGGAGACAAGCTTTGGATCCACCCCGCCCTCCCCGACGATCAGTCGGTGCACTACATCATGGTCGTCGCCTTCTTGCGCGGCGCCACCAATCCTCCGCCCGACGCCTGGTTCACTCCGGTCGAGGCATGGAACCGTCAAGTGCACGAGGAAGGCGTTTACATAACTGTGCCCGAAGGTGCGGAGAACGCAATCATTCTCCTCGCTCCAGAAACTGGCGGAGCCTTCAGCACTCTGCGCCGCGCGATTCGCGGCAAGCCCGGAGCATTTGTCCGCGCCGCTCAAGACCTCGAACAGGCCAGCCTCGATCGCGCCCGCCTCGAAAAATATTTGGAAACAGTTCGCGCCGATGCGGCCACAAATCCCGATGAACTCAAGGCCAAAACCACGCTGCTCGCCCACAGTCTGAATATCCGCCTCGATCAACAATGTTTCGACAAGCCCACCGCCCAGCAGGTGCCGTGTCTCACGCAGAATACCGATCAACTGGTTCTCGACGACTCCCGTAGTCAAACCATGGTGGCCACTCTGACTTCGGGCAATTCCACCGACCTCGTGAATCAGCTCAGTTCCACTCCCACCGCCCGCGGTGGCTACTACAGCCCCTACATTGGTGCGGTGATGGATGTGGCCAGAATCCTCGGTGCAGCGCGCACCGCGCAGTATCAATACATCCCTGCATTGGCTCTGCCGAAGCAAGACCAGCTAAATCTGCGCCTCAACAATCCGCCCTCCTTCAACAATCCGAAATCCGTATTAGTCATCGGTCTGCCGCCCGTCCATCCCATCCCTTTGCCCACGCTGCGGACAATCAATCCCACGCAGGTTTTCTGTGCCGGCAGGCCCGAACTCGCCCTCCCCGTGGAAACCTCTCCGCTTGCATTCGCCACGGAATTCGCCCACAACTTCGTACTCCACCTCGAAACCAAAACTGGCTCCGGCCTCGATCTACCTGCCGATCCTGATCCCGCGAGCGGCGGTTTCACATTGAAGACTGAAGCAATCAAGGCCGAAGCCTTCGACGGCGAAGAAGTCTCCGGAACTCTGCGAGGCGCCTGGGGATTCCAGTCCATCGAAGGCCCGCGCTTCCGTCTGCGTACCGCCCGTCCCGCGCAATGGATCGTCGCCTCCAAAGATGCCAGTGCCCTCATTGTCGCCAGAGAAGACATACTGCACTTGCAAAGCGCGGAGGCCTGCTGCGTGAGCGACGTGCAACTCCGCGACGAGCAGGGCAAACATCTCGACGCGCAGTGGAAGATCACCAAACCCGATGAACTCGAAGTGAAGGTTGGATTGAAAGACGCGCCCGCCGGTTCGCTCAGCATGACCGTGAAAAAATTCGGTCTGCGCGAACCCGACGAAATTCGCCTCCACACCTATGCCGAGGCCGGCCGGCTCGATGGATTCACTATCCACGCCGGCGACTCCGACAGCGTGCTCATGGGAACACGCCTCGATCAGGTCCTCGAAATCGAAGCTGGCCCTCTTCACTTCAAACCCCAATCGCTCTCTCGCGCCAATCAGCAGGATGAACTCACGCTCATCTCCGAAGATCCCGCCGCCAGCGCCCTCTTGCAGCCCGATCAGTCTTTGTCGATGCAAGTCACTCTGAAGGACGGCCGCGTCCTCGATCTGAAATCAACCGTCGCTCCCCGACGCCCGAGCGTCAGCATAATCAGCAAGAGCGTGCAATACGACGAAACCGCGCCCTCGCCCATCGTTCGCCTCGGTGACTCCGACGAACTTCCCCAGGAAGCGCGTCTCAACTTTTCCCTCAAAGCTCAGGTGCCAGAAGTTTTTCCGGCGAACGAAAAAGTTGAGGTGGCCACTGCCGACGATTCTTTCCGCGTTCTGCTCAGCTTCAAAGACGGCAACCTCACCATGCAGGATTCGAGAACGGTTTTGGCCATGCTCGATCCCATGAAGCTTCTCGGGCCGTCCGCCTTCGGCCCGCTGAAGATCAGGCCCGTGATGGCCGACGGAGTCGAAGGCGATTGGCAGCCGCTCATCAACCTGGTGCGAGTCCCGGCTCTCAAGGGTGTGCATTGTGCATCCCTCGCCGAACAGCAATGCACTCTGAGCGGCGACAAATTATTCCTGATCGATCAGGTAAGCTCAGACCCCAACTTCAGCAACGTAGTCACCGTCCCCGACGGCTTCGCCGAATCCACGCTGCTGATTCCCCCTCTGAAAGGAAAAACCCTCTACCTCAAATTGCGGGACGATCCCGCCATAGTCGATACCGCCGTAGTCCCCACGCTCACTACCAACCCATAAGAAAGTTTTCGGTATCATTACCGCAGCGCTGAACCTTTGCCATCCAACAACTGGAAAACACAAGGTCCCTCTACTCAGCTTCGCTCCGGTCGGGGACGAAAGATTTATTTTTGGGTTGGCCGTCCTATCCCCACGCCAGCGTAGTAACTGAATCCCCCTTCAACGCGACCGACGCCGCCATATTTCCCAACCGAATTTCCACCGTCCGAGCAGCTCCCGGATTAGTAAGCACAACCACCTGCTGCCCGTCAGGGTTTTGCAGAGCCACATGGCGAAGTTCCATTGCCGCGCTCTGCGAATCAAACCGCCGGGCACCGCGCCTTATCACGCGCGCGTAGTGAGCAAACGCCCAATACTGCCCGCTGCGCGTGATCTCCTTCGTCTGCGAATCAATCGTCACCACCCCGCCACAAGGAAACGGCCCAATATTCGGCCGCCCCTTCTCGTCCAGAGCCAGATTCCAAGCGGTAATCGAACGACACCAATTGCCAAGCACATCGCTGAAAGTTCCCGCCCACTTGCACCAATCTGTCGCATATCCTGGATCGGTATAGTCCGGCCCGCCTTCGGTCCAATGCATCTCCGCCTCCGGATACGCGTCCTGCACCTTGCTCATCATGTCGGGAGTGCCATAATACCCATGCCAAGCAACCGCATTGACGTACTGCCGAAGTTTCGTGTCCCCCAGCGTACAAATTGCGCGACCCCACAAATTGTAGTTATGGTCGAGCACCCATATCTTCACCGGCGTTCCGCTGCTCTCCAAAAGCGGCCCTAGATGATCGCGGATAAATTCAATCTCATATTCCTGCGGCCAGATGCATGCCGGCATCTTGCCGTCCTGATCGGTGTCAACTTCGTTCTGCGACGTCAACGCCTGCACCGGAACGCCTTCAGCAGCGTATGCCTGTAAAAACTTCAGATAATATTGCGCATAAATCGGTAGATAGTGCTTGCGCATTGAACCGCCCAGCATCGTCCCATTGAACTTCATCCATCCCGGCGGACTCCACGGAGTAGAAAAAAGAAATAATTCCGGATTCGCTTGCCGCGCCTGCCGCAGCATCGGAAGAATATATTCCCGATCATGCGCGATCGAAAATCGCGCCAGCGTCGGATCCGGCTCACCTTCATCAAAGCTGTAAACTTTTGTCGAATAGTCGCTCGACCCCACGCAAATGCGGCCCACGCTCAGCCCCATCTGCGAGGGATGAAACAATTCGTGGAACAACTGCTCTCGCGCCGTAGCCGAGAGCCGATTGAACGTGTAGCAGGCAGCATCTGTAAACGCGCCGCCAAACCCGAGTATCTCCTGAAACTTCAAGTTGGGATTCAACCGCAGATGACCGGCTCCCGGCGCTCCCGATGCCACTTGCCACGTCACTGCCGGAGCGCCAGCAAAACGCTCATCCCCCGAAGTGACCCAAACCGAGATCGCCGACCCGCTCTTCGGCATTCGGCCTCCGCCGTCGGCAGCCGCATCCGCTGTCCGCGCCAATCCCGGAACCAGCGTTCCCGCCAACCCCAAAGCCGATATCCCTAGAAAATTTCGCCGAGACGTCTCATTCGCCATAACTATCTCCAGCCTTTTCTTCGTGCACCTTAGCTTGCCCTGAACGCCCTTTGTGGTTAGCGCACTCGCAACACACGCCACACTCTATGAAGTGGATAAGTGACACCCGTCAATCGGCGGTAAATTAATTCTTTACAGGAAGCGTCGGCCTGCTCTTTTCGAACGGCACGATTCCCTCGCCCTCTTTTAACTCGTAAGAATGATCAGCAGCCAAATCAGTTATCGTTTCAACCTTCCCCGATGGCCAAAAGATTTCGATCTTATCAACGTGCGCCTTGGCCCCCAGCCCAAAATGAAGCCGCAAATCGTTCTGTGAAAGATAACTTCCGCCACTTCGCACTTCATCCGCCTGCACGAGATCTCCAGCAGTGACCCTCACCCGCGCATTCAAGGCAAGCCTGTTGCTCTTCGTACCCACTAACTCAAAGCCGATCCAATGATTCAAAGGGCCGCCTTCCGACCGCAAAATCGTAGGCACGCCTTGCAGGTTCTCGATGACAATGTCCATGTGTCCGTCATTAAACAAATCGCCAACCGCCGCACCACGGCTAACTCGAGGAGTCTGAAGCGCCGGGCCAACCAACTTACTTATCTCTTTGAACTTACCGTTATGCTGATTCCAAAACAGCAACCCCGGCTCCCGGTATCTCGCCCCCGCCTCGCCCGTATCTACCTGCGGATAGACATGGCCGTTCACGATAAACAGATCAACCCAACCATCGTTATCAAAATCAAAGAACGCATCGCCCCAACCAACATAGTGCGTAGTGGCAGCCGCGATTCCCGACGGATAGGAAGCATCAACAAACGTCATGTTACCCAGATTCTGATACAAGACCGCATATTCATCGCTGAAGTGGGAAATGACTATTGAAGGTCGCCCGGTATGCTGATAATCGCCAAGCGCAACGCCCATGTTAGCCTGCTCATTTCCATCCTGACTAACCGCAACTCCGGCAGTAAGCCCGATTTCACTGAAATGCCCGCCGCCATCATTCTTGTAGAGATAATTTCTGCCCGCATCATTAGCGAGAAACAGATCGGGATGCGAGTCTCCATCGAAGTGAGACCAGACGGCCGTCAACCCAAATGAATCGGGAGCATCTCTAATCCCGCTTTTCTTCGAGACATCCGAGAAAGTGCCATCGCCCTTGTTGTGATAAAGGTTCGACGGAGAGCCCTTCAACCCCCGAGGCCCGCACTGCACCGCAATGCCGCGAAATTTGCACGTCGGACTGGACCCGAACGCCGGCAGATCGTTCAGGTTCACCTTCACGTAGTGCGACACAAATAGGTCCTGCCAGCCGTCCCCGTCATAGTCGCCAAACGCCGCGCCAGCAGCCCAACCGGAGTCATTGCTCAGCCCCGCTTGCTTCGTCACGTCTGTAAACGTTCCATCCCCGTTGTTGCGATACAACACAATCCCGCCAAAGCAAGTCACGAGCAGATCGGGCCACCCATCATTGTTGTAGTCGCCGACGACCGCCCCCATCGCCCAGCATGGATACCCAACGCCTGCCTTGTCGGTTACATCCGTAAAAGTCCCGTCGTGATTATTGTGATAAAGCGCGCTTCGGGATTTCTTCCCCGCCAGCGCCATCTCCACGCTCTGCGCATTGGTGAAATAAATGTCGGGCCATCCGTCGCGATCGTAATCGATAAGAGCAACGCCCCCGCTCATCGATTCCACAATGAACTTCTGCTCCGGACTGGAAAGATGGTCGAAGCTAATGCCGGTCGATGCGGTTATGTCGACTAACTGGGGTAATGAAACACTCGCTGCAGCGGTAGCGGCACTCGAAGTACTCTCGTTAGCACCAGACGCTTGCTGCCGGCCTGAAGGGAATAGCGAGTTAGTGGAGAAACAAACTAATATCAGCGTAAAAGATGCACGAACGACAGTCGTTCTGAACAAAGTCGAGTATGCTGACTGTCGCCGCAAATTAACACTCCGCCCTAGTTACCGGTATAAACGGCATACAAGGAACTCCGCGCAAGAACGAACAACGTACGCCCGTCGCTGCCCCCAAACAACAATTGCGATGGACGTTCCGGAATCTCTAAGGTATCGATCAGTTCGCCTGACGGATTGTAGACGAACACCTGGCCTGCAGCGACGTACACGTTCCCCCGCTCGTCTACCGCGACGCTCTCTCCTCCTCGTTTCGCAAAAAGCTTCAAATTTGTAATCGCCCCATCCACCCCAACGCTGCCGACATAAGTCTTCTCCTCCGATTCGTCGGAGACGTAAAACGGCCGACCCGCAACGTTCGGCGCCAGCCCAAAAGCACGCAGCGCATCATTGAGTTTGGTTCCATAGTACAGTTCCCCAGTTACGAAATCCTCGCCCGCGGGGAAAAACGTGCTGCCGTCGGGAGAAACAAACTGAAACGCCCTTTTGGCAGAATTCGCTTCGAGAAAATTGTTTTCATTCCTCCAATAGTCAACCGGAAGTACCGCCGTCGACCCCGGGTGTGCCGTGCCGGGCACGGCCTCCAACAGAATAATATCGTCACCCGGCGCATCTGGCTTAAAGCTGTATACCGTTCCCTTATCGGCGTAAGAAACGACGATCAGATCGCCCGCCTTATCAAAAAACAGTTGCACTGGCTCCAGCGGATTGTCGCGAACCTTCGTTAATAGGTGACGCGCGACCGCCCAGCGGTAGATTGTTTGCCGCTGCGCATCCACAAAATAGATATCCCCGCTACGATCAACCGCTCCACCCGAAATGTTGAAGAAGCCGGCTGCAACTTTTTCAACCCTGACGTCCTTGCCCAGAATCGCCGAATGTTTCGCAGCGCGTATCTCGGGCGCCTGTCCAGAAAATGTCAGCCAGGCTACCTCACGTTGCCGTATTTCAATGTTATGAGTCTGGTCGACGATTGAGTTATCAAACGATACCTTACTGTCGCTATAACAATGTAAGTTGCGAAACCGTATATTCCTTGAGTTACTAACTGAAACCGCCTCAGGGAACGGCTGATAACTGCTCACTACGCGATACATGTGCAGATTCGCAAACGTAACATTGCTCGAGTCCCGAATGTCGAGTGGCAATGCGAATCCACTCTCGCCGCGCTCTTCTTCCGTTTGCAATACATAAATCTGCCAATTAGACGCATGGTCAAGAATCACCTCGTTGCGCACATGATGCTCGCTCGATAGTTGATAAATCCGCCCTCCAACAGATGTGTTAGATATGAGCAACCCCGCCTGCGCAAATGTGCTTGGCGTCCATATATCGACGAACGTGCCGCCGCCCGTAATCCACAGGCTCGGATACTGTGAATCCCACCGCCGCTGCGGATTAGGATCCGCGGTATGGGTATCGTTATAAATAAGCTTCCAACCTTTGGCGCTCTCTTCCGCGCTCGCGTTCGGATCAACCGTCCCGTGCCCTCCCAGAAAACGCACATCGTTCATCATCGAATTCTCGCCCGCCGCCCACTTCGCCGCCACCGCCCGCCGATTGATCCCATTGGTGTAGAGCCCGATCCCAATAACGATATTGGTTCCGCCGCTCGGAGTTTCCAGTAACGCCTTAGGACTGCCCACACCTTGAAACGACGGAGTCGAATCCGCCAGCAATATTCTTGTGACGCTAGGATGCAGTCCGATGAGCACCGTATCCGCCCGCAGCACAATAGTGTCCGTCACGCGATACTGCCCCGACGGAAAGTAAATTGCCCGGTGCTCGGCGACGGCTTTGCGAAGCGCGTTGGTATCGTCAGTGACACCGTCCCCAACGGCCCCAATGGACCGTACGTTCACCCAACTCTCAATCGGCGGCAAATCTAAAATGTCTGATCGGATCGGCGCAGGCAGCGCCTTTAACAGCGTCGTCGCAAAAACATCTTCAATCGCGCCATCTGCGCCGACATCCTCATAGTGCAGCCCGTGCGAGAACGTCTTCACCTCATACATCGCCGCCGGCCCCGCGACGCGTTTGCCGCTCTCACGATACGCGGCAAAAAAAGGAACATTCACGCAGACAACATTCTCCATATTGATCTCGGTGCGAGCGTTGTTCTCGTTACTGATGACCACCGCAGGCCCCGTTACATTTTCCATCCGCGCATCTTTTACCCAGAGCTCATCCGAGTATCGAGGATCGATGGAAATCGCCGCCGGCACATTCTTAAACAGCGGACGGATTAGCGTGAGCCCGGCCTCATGCTCTCGAATCGCCGCCTCGCGCTGTCCCTCAAACGTCGCATCGATCACGCTAAACTGCCATCCTGGAGCCGGCTTTCGCGTCCATATGCCATACTGCCCGCCATAAAAATGCACATCCTGCGCGACATTCCCGCCATCGTGAATGCCCGCCATCCCCGAGCCAATATGAAAGTCGATATGCGCGAGAAAACAATGCTGTGCATAATGCGCGCGCACCGCGACCGCGCCCGCATTGCCATCTTGAATGTCAAAGTCGATATTGCTAATGGCCGAATAAAACGTCCCTGGAGACGCATCCGGCACGGTCGCACCAACCGGCCGGCCACCCGCGAAAAACACCATGTAACTCGGTCCCTGCTGAAATCCTGGCGTCGCCGCGCCAAGCACCAGCGACGGCCGAGTAACTCCAAATCCGATCAACCGGATTCCGGGCCAGATATAAATTGTCTTAGTTACACGATAGCGGCCCGGCGGAACGAACAGAATGCCCTGATTCGTTCTCTCCTGTACCTTATTAATGGCCTCTTGCAAAGCCGCAGAGTCATCCGCAATCCCGTCTCCCTTCACCGCAAAATTGTCCGGCGTCAGGTAGACCGCCTTTGCATCATCTAGTCGTGCTGAGTAATAAGAGGTTGCGAATAGTGGACTAACTGCGAGGAATAGCGCGGCTCCGAGAAGTCTCTTCGTCGGTCGGGCGATAATATTATTTCTTAGGGCTACCATCATCGTTCTCATCCCCGCTCTGGTCCCGATGTAAGTCACCATAAACCGCCCGCAGCTTCTCCTTCATATCCTTATATTTCTGATATTCCTCTAACTCGTGCTTGGCATCTTGCACCCGTCCCGTCTGCCGATAAATCGTGCTCAGGCGAAAGTGCGCCACCGCGCTTGTCGGATCCAACTGAATCGCGCGCTGCAAAAGCGGCTCAGCTTTCTGCGGCTCATTGAGCGACATCAAAACTTTCGCCAAGCCGATATTAGCTTCCGGATCCTCCGGCCTGAGCTTCAGTGCCTGCTCATAATCATCGGAAGCCGCCTTCAAATCGCCCGCCCGGAAGGCGATCTCGCCCAGCCTGCACTCCGTTTGCTCGTCTAAAGGATTCGCCGCCAGCGCTGCGCGGTACTCGCTCTCGGCTTCTTGCCGCCCCTCGTCCGTTCCCAATGTGTTGAGCATTTCGGCCAGCTCAAAATGAATCCCCGGCAGCTGCGGATCCAGTTTCAGCGCAGCCCTGTAATTTCGGATCGCCTCCGCCCCACGCCCGCGCTTCGCCAATTCATGCGCCAGGGCCTGGTGCATCCGCGCCGAATTCGGATCGACCACCGACAAACTGAGCAGCGACTCATCGGCGAGATCGGAATAGATCCGGTAAGCGGCAAAGAGAATCGCTCCATTTGCCGGTTCAAGCTTCCGCAGCGTGCCGACCGTTGCCGCAGCCTTCTCCAGATCGCCCGTCGCCGAATAGATTTCGATCAACTCCATCCCGGTTTCAACCCGAACCTTCTCCTCCGTTACGTTCGGAAACGCTTTCTCCAAGTCGCGCTGCGCCGCCTCGACGTCGCCTGTTCGCTTTTCGCCAATGCCAAGCAGAGCCTCCGTCTTCCACAGCGTGGGCCGCAACTTCAGCGCCGCACGCAACTCCGGAATCGCCTCCGCATACGCGCCCTGAAAGAAAAGCACTGCGCCGAGATTACCGTGGGCATCCACATTCTTAGGATCGATGGCAAGTATCGCTTTAAACTCCGGTATCGCCAGATCGGGCCTGTTCTCCTTTAGATATTCCGCCGCCTTGCGCGTGTGCGACTCGATCTGCTGCTGACGGCTCGCGTTCGTTTGCGCAAAAGACGAAAACAATCCAAGAAATAGAATCCCCGAGAAAACAACGGCGACGGCGATGGTTCTCATGTCAGGATTGTACGGTGGATGAGTCGCGTCGTTGTCGCGCTAGTTGAATTCTGATCGTCTTCCGGGCAAAGAGAAGGGCGGCAGCGTGCTGCCGCCCTTCAAGTTGCGGGGGAAGGGATTCATATATCAGAACGTAATTTTAGCGCTGAGCTGACCGCTGCGAGCGGCAACGGCGACGCCATTGTTCTGGGTTCCCTCGTTGATCTCCCCGAAATTGCCGGCCCCAAAGGTTTGGCCAGGAACACCAAGACTCGGGTGGTTTAGGGCGTTAACCCAATCTGACCGCAATTCCAGGTGAACGCGTTCTCCGAACTGAAAACCCTTAGCTATCGACAGATTAAGCACAGTCAGACGGGGTCCTCGCAGCGAATTCCTGCCCTCATTGCCGAATGCGAACGGGACACCCGTACCCGGGGTGGTGGGCGGCGTCCAGGCGTTGGCAAAGGCATTAATGTTAAACCATTGGCTGGGGCCCTGATTGCTGACGTGGGTGGAAGCGATGACATTAGGGAACCAATTGCATCCGTTGTTGACATCGCCGCCGGTGGCGGTGCCCCCAACGTTATTGGCACAACCGGTGAGATTCGAGTTGGAGTTATTTTGGTTAACTACCGTGAAGGGATTCCCGCTCTGGGCGATCAGAGTTCCGGCGAGCCTCCATCCGCCAACCGCCTCGCTGAGCACCGAGCTGTTATTCAGATAGCTCTTGCCTTTTCCGAAGGGCAGCTCGTAAGAGGCATAACCCTTGAACGCGTCTGGGATGTCGAAGTTCGAATTCCCATAAGTCGCCTTGGGGTTGTTCCCAACCTGCCAATACTGCGTTCCGCCGCGGCTTCCCCATCCGCCCGAATCCTGATCATCCAGAAAGTGCGACCAAGTGTAGTTGAAGCTGAAGAGCAAGCCATTGGTGAAACGCTTGTTGATGGTGGTTTGCAGGGCATTGTAGTTCGAAATTCCGTTGTAGTTAAATCCGCTGAGCTGTCCCCAAGCCGGGAAGGGTCGGTTTGCTTGAATGAGTGTCGGAGTCGGCGTACTGATTGCGGCGAGGCCAGTCGCGCTGGTTATTTGGTTGACGTCTGTCCCGGTTTCCAGATGCGAGGCGTGGCTACCCACGTAGGCGATCGACGCCATGTAGGTGTTGAGGAATTGGTGCTCTACGCTTACCTGCCATGAATTGATATGCCCTGGCTCAACGTCGTATGGGATGTAAGTCTGATTTGAGGGTGTTGTGAGGTTCAGGTATTGCGAGACCTCTTTCGCACTCGGCGAACCCACCACGTAGTTCAGATTGGGATTTGCCAAGGCGGCCGGCTCGGAAAGAGTGACTAACGGAGTAGGACCAGTCCCAGCGTTCGGGTCCGTGCCGCCGCCCCCACTGGTTGTAAGGGCTCCAAAACCAATTCCGTTGCCATAGACATCCTGGCTATAGTTATACGAGTACATTCCAAACCCGCCTCTGACGACAGTATCGTTCCTGATGGACCAGGCAAAGCCGACGCGAGGCAGGAAGATGGTCTTATCCGGCTTCTGCAACGTGGTTCGGTTGTCCTGGGGTGCAAACCACAGCGAGCCTAATGAGCCGTTCGCTGATATGCCGGCCGGGTTCTGTGGCGTTATGCTCCCCGGATAGATGCATGGGCTACAGACCAGCGTGAGATTCGGGTCGAACCCGCCGAGGGCATTGTATTTCTCGCTGAATCCGGTGGTGTAGGTGTAACGCAAGCCAAGATTCAGGGTGAGATTGGGGCGGATCTTGTATTCATCTTGAACGAAGAGTTGCGGACTCTTCAGTCGCGCATAGGAGGTCGCCTGGTTGTAGTTCCCGTTCCAGCTTTGGACGTCGCCCAGCAGGAAATCAGCGAGGCCGGCTCCTGTTGTCCCCGCTGAGGCGCCATTTTGCGCCGTGTAGTTGCCGGTGAACGTGAAGTTGCCAGCAGTGACGTTTCCCCAGGGCGTCGTGTTGCCGTCGCCCATCAATACCTCGACGCCAAAATGCAGAATGTGTCTGCCATGGATGAGCGTCACCACATCCGATGGATCATAGAGGTGCTCAATGTATATGGCATTCGTGCCGGGCGCCAAACCGTTGCAGCAGAATCCGGGGCCGCCGATGTTAATCGACGGGAAAACGTTCGCTTTAGCGTATTGCAGACCTAGGGTCGAGGCATTGTTAAATCCAATGGTATCGGGAACGAACCAGTTGCCCTGCTTGGTATAGGCCATACGCAGTTCGTTCACGAGGGTCGGTTTGATCTCCGAAGTAACGGTGATCTGTGCGTTGTAACCGTCGATGTCTCCCGAAAAGCAGTTGAGGGGACAGGGGAACGGTCCGTACTTGTTGACTCCAGGGTTATCCTTCTGGCTGATGGAGCCCGAGATGCGGTTTTTCTGAGAAAGATCATAGTCGATGCGTCCGAAATATCTGAGATTCGGGTTGGGAGTTGGCAGAATGGTGGTGAAGTTGTTCTCAAAGGCTCCAAAGGCTCCTGTGCCAACAGTATTAGGCAGCGGGTAATAACCCAGAATCTTTGCCGCTACAGGATCTAACCGACTGATCGGAATCGCATTTACTCCGGCAAGCGCTCCCGTGTTTTCCGCCGCAAATGACGTTCGAGTGCAGCCTGGCGTACTACAGCTGGCGGGGTCGTAAAGGGTGCAAGGTGTTGTGACGTTCGCCGAACAAGGAACGGACGAGAAATCGAGGGCACCCGGATAGGCCGTCCCCTTACCTATCTCGGCCAGTGTTGGAGTGCTGCCTGCCGTGGGAGCTGCCGAGCCGTTATTATGGATCTTGTCCCGGACGAAGAAGAAGAACAACTTGTTCTTGATGATCGGACCACCGATAGAGAAGCCCCACTCGTCGTAGCGCAAGACCGATGGCTTTCCACCCGTATCAAAGTAGGGGACCGCGTTCAGAGCATCGTTCTGGAAATATTCATACGCCGACCCGTGAATGCCGTTGGTTCCACTCTTCGTGATCTGGTTAAACACGGCGCCGCCAACGCCATACTCCGCCGAAAACGATGAGGTCGTGATTTGGACTTCCTGCAAGGCCTCAAACAACGTGTTGTCCACGTTGTTGCTCACGGGTAATTGAACGACCCCGCCGTCCTGGAGGTAGTTGGCATAATTCGGCAGGTTGCCGTTGAGAGCGATGGCGTCTCCGGCATTGTAAGCGCCGCTGCCTTCCGAACTCGGCGCAGTCGCCGTGCCCGCCGCGCCGGGGAGGAGAATATTGAAATTCGCCCAATCGTTTCCGGTAATTCCGGCGCCGATCTGGGGCAGTGCCTGTATGGTTTTCGATTCAAGAACTGCTCCCAGATGAGAAGTTTCCGTCTCCAACAGTGGTACGCCGCCCGCTTCCACCACGATCGTTTCCGATACTGAGCCCACATCCAATGCGGCGTTCTCGGTGATCACGTCCACTTGCAGGGTCACGGGGCCGATTACAACTTTCTTAAAGCCCTTGGCCGTGACCGTGATGGTGTAGTTTCCCGCGGGCGTCGAAACTGTGTCGTAGATTCCGTCCTGGTTGGTGACGAAATCCTTCGTCTCTCCGGTATCGATATTTCTTAGCGTGACGGTTGCACCCGGCAAGACGGCTCCCGCCGCCGACACCGTGCCGCGAATCTCGCCGGTATTTCTGCTCTGTGAAAATGCCGGGGCGGCCATGCACATCAGGAGGGAAAACGTGAGTGTCCAACGGATGAAACGCGTCATGGAGTTTCTCCTTAGCTCAGCGTGTTACGTATTAGCTCAACATGGATCCCATCCCCCACGGACGGGCTCTCGAATTCAACGGTTCGAAATGTGCAACTGGCCGGCAAAGGTCTTGCTATTCATCAAAGCCAAAAATGCAATCCCAACTTGCCGAAGCACCCGAACTCTCTGCTGACTGCATTCCTGTTGCTTTATTCAGCAAAACCGCTTCAGTTAGTCACAAAAGCGGTTTAGTATAATGCGAAAACATTAGGCTCTCGGACCATGCTCGCTGTCAAGAAGTTTTTTATTCGGACCGGCACGGAGCCTATGAAAAAGTGTAAGCTGCTATTCTTGATCTCCCGATGACGAAGAAGCGACCCAGCGGAAAGTCCGCGCACGAAGTGAAATCGCCGGCCAAGACGGTCAGCCTGCGAACGCTCGCCGATTTTCTCAAGCTCTCTCCGGCGACCGTGTCCGTCGTCATGAACGACTCGCCCGCCGCGAAAGCAATTCCCGCGCACACAAAGGAGCGGATTAAGAAAGCCGCCCGCCAGCTCCACTATCGGCCCAACTTCTTTGCCCGCTCGCTCAGCCTGAAGCGTGGATTCATGATCGGAGTCCTGACTCCCGAACTGAGCGACGGCTATCACACCATGGTCATGAGCGGCATCGGCGACTACCTGATGCGCGAAGGTTATTTCTATTTGAGCGCGCACCATCGCCACAAGCCCGACCTTATTGAGGAGTACCCGCGGTTGCTGCTGAGCCGCGGCGCCGAAGGCATCATCGCCATCGACACTGTCCTCACCCATCGCCTCTCCGTCCCGGTCGTCGCAATTGCCGGACACGAAAAGATTCCGGGCATCACAAACGTCGTTCTCGACCATCGCCGAGCCGCTGAGCTGATCCTGCGCCATCTCTTCGACCTCGGCCATCGGCGCATCGCGTTTATGCACGGCCAGCCCTTCAGCTCGGATTCCGACGATCGCTTTTCCAACCTCATGGCCCTGGCGCCACAGTTGGGTGTCGAGGTTTCTCCGGAGCTGACGGTGCAGTTGGAGCGCGATCTCAGCTCGCCCGAACTCGGCTATCCGGTAGTGCAGCAGCTTCTCAAACGGCGGCAAAGCTTCACCGCCCTCGTTGCCTTTAATGACATGTCCGCCATCGGAGCCATCCGCGCCCTGCGCGATTCCGGCTTGCGCGTGCCCGAGGATGTTTCCGTCATCGGCTTCGACGACATTCAGGCCTCCGCCTACATGACGCCGCGCCTCACCACCATCCGGCAGCCCTTGCGGCACATGGGAGAACTCGCCGCCAAGAACCTTCTGCAGCGAATTTCCAAAGGAAATGGCCGCGCTCCTCAAACCATCTCGATTGCGCCGGAACTCCTGGTTCGCGAGTCGACCGGCCCCGCCCCGCTGACTACCAGATGACCGGTTTGTTGCCCTGAAGAAAAGCCCTCCGCGGTGTGGTCGGTGTGGCATCCGAGTTCCTCGCTGCCCAAACTCCACCTTCCGTTTCGACAGCTAATACGATTCCGCTATTTACTGGTTGGTGAAGTTAGCTCCGCTCCCGCGCTCTTGTCAAGACAAAAATAACGTTATTCTTAAAGATCGCAAGACGATATGATATTCGGGATATTGTTGCGAAGAATATCGATATTCTTCAGGATTCTTCCTGGGCGGCAAATGTGTTCCGGCAGCATTAGCGTTTGAAATATCGATATTCTAAATGAGGCTCCCGCTTGAGATTTGCCTTGGTGACAAGCCTGCTCGTCGTATACAATCCGTTGGCCTCAAAGCGATACGCAAGAAGCTCCGGGGCGAATGCCTGGATCCTGCAAGGGTGGCGGACGAATGAAAACGCTGCGGAAGACGCCGCAAAGCAAAGCAGGCAGGATTCCAAAATCGGCGGTGACGCTGAAGTCCGTGGCTGAACTCATCGGGCTCACGGCCAGCACCGTCTCCGCCGTCCTCAACAGCTCTTCGGCTGCGCGTTCCGTGCCGCCCCACACAAAAAAGAGGATTGTGGCCGCCGCTCGGGCTCTCGACTATCGGCCGAATTTTTTCGCGCGTTCCCTCCGCGTCAAGCGCACCTACATGATCGGCGTGATCCTCGAGGAAATCGGCGACGCATACGGCTCGCTCGTGATCAGTGGAATCGAGCGCTATCTTCGAAAGCAAAATGTTTTCTTCCTCACCGTCGCTCACCGCCACGACAAGAAACTCCTCGCCTCTTACTCGACCGTCCTTCGCGAGCGCGGCGTCGAAGGCTTCATAACCGTAGACACGTTACTGACCGAAGAGCCGGCGCTCCCCACTGTCGCAGTTGCAGGACATCGCCGCATCAAGAACGTAACTAATATCGTTCTGGATCACCGCTGCGCCGCGTCCCTCGCACTCACTCATCTCGCTGATCTCGGCCACGAAAAAATCGCCTTCATGAGAGGTTCAAAATTAAGCGCCGATTCCGACGAGCGCTGGAACGCAATCTGCGAAGTGGCCGCCAAGTTGGGAATCCGCATGCGTCCGGAACTGATCGTCGAACTCAAGGGCGACGATCCGACTCCGAACCTCGGCTATCCATTCGCCCGGCAATTGCTCGAACGCAAGCAGCCCTTTACCGCGCTCTTCGCCTATAACGACATCTCCGCGATCGGTTCCATTTGTGCCTTGCAGGAAGCGGGCCTGCGCATACCCGACGATGTATCCGTCGTGGGGTTCGATGATATTCAAAATGCTGCCTACACCAATCCGCCGCTAACGACCGTACGACAACCTCTGATAAAAATGGGCGAGACTGCGGCGCGCACGTTGCTCGATCGAATCGAAGGCAAGATGAAATACGTTCCGGAGATTGCGATCGAGCCCGAGTTGGTAACTCGCAGATCGAGCGCACAGGCGCGCGCGGAAGGTTTCGTGGAGTGAGCGCCACCAGACTTTTTCGCTAGACGTAATGAAAGCACTCGAATCGCTATTGGGGTTGGCTATTTTTCTTACAACGCAAAGCGTCTGACCTTCGGAGGAATTCGTGAAGAACAAGCTGGCATTCCTGCTAATTCTAATTCTCTCGATTGTCAGCCCTACCGTGGCGCAGGCGCCCTCGTCCTCCACCCCCGCCATCGAGGCCCGAGCCGACGCGCTCCTTAAGGGACTCTCTCTCGAAGAAAAAATCGACCTCATCGGCGGCCTCGACAGCTTCTACATTCGCGACATCGCCCACATCGGACTTCCCCGTTTGAAAATGGCCGACGGACCGAGCGGCGTCCGCAACTATGGGCCCAGCACAACTTTTGGGGGTATCGCCCTGGGCGCCACCTGGGATTCGCAGCTTGCCGAGCGCGTCGGAGCCTTCATCGGTCAGGATGCGCGCGCCCGCGGCGTCCATTTCATGCTC
>JBEKXO010000017.1:0-41078 GCA_049511995.1 Terriglobales bacterium | reverse complement strand
AATGCAGTCTGCAACTCTTCCGCGACGTCCATCAATGTCTCCAGCCCATGCGCGTTGCCCATGGTGCCGATATAACAAATCAGAAAACGATTCTCGAGCTTCAGTTGCTGGCGCAATTCGGTCGCCGCAGGATCGGGCCGGAAAAGATCGATCTCAACTCCGTTCTCGACAATGGAAATCTTTGCGGCGGCAACGTTCCAGTAACGGATCAGGTGGTCTTTGAATGCGGGCGACACGACGACAATGCGGTCGGCGCGACGATAAAGAAATCCGGCGATTGCGCCGAGCGTGCGATGGAGGAACGTTCCTTCGAGGCCCACGCCCACGGCGGCGAGCGATTCCGGCCAGAGGTCGCGGACTTCGAAGACGAACGGAACACGCTTCCAAAACGCGATCCACCACCCCGCAAGAGCACATAATAGTTGAGGAGAAGTGGCGATGACGACATCGGGCCTAGGTAGAGCCGATCCGCTCACCGCTGCCGAGATGCCGAACGAGGCGTAGTTGCGAATTCGTTCATGCGCCTTTCGATTCGGAAGCGGCCAGAGCCACGTGCGAACGACTCTGACTCCGTCGATACTCTCTGTGTAGTGAAGGCGGCGCAAACGCGGACGCCACTCCTCAGGAACGACGCCGGTTGGATGGTTGGGAAATCCGGTCAGGACTGTGACTTCATGGCCCATGCGCGCCCAATGCCGCGATAACTCCGCCGCGCGCGCCGCCGGCGCTCCCATTTCAGGCGCAAAGTATTGTGAGACGTAGAGAATCTTCACGGAACTTTCACGAAACTATGGACGGGAACTTTAACGAGCGTGATGAGGAACGCAATCGCTGCGCTTCGAGTTGATATTGCATTAGCAATCTTTCTTTAATGGTTGTGCAACTCCCCAACCGAAATGGGCCGACCGGTAGAACGCGACTCGTCCAACGCGAAGGTAGCGAGCATGCTGGTTGCGATCTCAGCGAACGAGAGCGGCGAATCTCCCCCTATGCGCACGGCATCGACAAAAGCTTTCCATTCTGCGCGATGACCTTTGTCCTGGCGCAGCAGCGAGCGAAAGACTTGCTTGCGTCCCTGGCTGACGGTTTCGAGCCGGCGAAAATCTTCAAGGACCGCGACCGCGCCACCGCCGAAAACTTCGACCCGTTCTTTGGAATACGCTTTGTCGCCGTTGGCGAGATAACTGATCGTGCCTTGCGATCCATCCGCAAAGCGCAGCGAACCGATCACGTTATCGTTGCTGTATTGGCCGGGGTTAGCGAGACTGCGAGCTTCGATCTCGACCGGCGCAGCGCCGACCAGAAATGTCAGGAAGTCGACAAAGTGACAAACCTCGCCGATGATGCGGCCTCCGCCCTGCTCCGGATCATTGAGCCAGTGATCGGCGGGAATGAAGCCGGCATTGACGCGATAATGCAGAGCCAGCGGCTCTTGAATTTCGCGAAGAAAACTTTTGAGACGGAGCGCGAGCGGAGCGAACCGGCGATTGAAACCGACCATCAGCAGCGGGTTGCCCGACGATTGCCGGTCGTCTTGGCGACTCTCGTATGCGCGCACGATTTCGCGCAGCTCAGTTTCACTCAGACACAAAGGCTTTTCGCAAAAGACATGCTTCCCGGCGGTGATTGCCGCCATCACCTGCCGGGCGTGCAAGTTGTGTCGAGTGGCAATCACGACAGCGTTGATTGCCTCGTCATTAATGATTGTGTCTTCGTCGGCGGCGCTGTAGCGGAATCCGAACTTCTTCGCCGCCCGCTGCGAATGAGAGCCGTTGGCGGCGCACACGCCAATCAATGTCGCGTCGCCGACTCGCTTTATAGCGGGGAGCAGCGTGCCGGTGGCAAAGTTCCCGGCCCCGAGCAGTCCAATGGCGACCGTCTTCGCGACGGCCGCTGGTGCTGCTTTCTCGGCCACGGCTATAACGCGCGTCGTCTCCGGAGCAACATCTGGATACGTAATCAAGACTCCAAGGAATGCCTCGTGAGATTTTCCGTTGATTAATTCGTAGGCCGACCGCGCTTCTTCGATCGTAAATCTGTGCGTGATCAAGGCGCCGACATCAACTTTGCCGTCGGCGAGAAGGCGGAGAAACGCTTCCATGTTGCGCGTCTCCGTCCAGCGCACATAGCCGATCGGATAATCCACGCCTTTCTGTTCGTAGGCGGCGTCGTAGCGGCCGGGGCCGTAGGAGCGCGAAACTCGGAAATCGAGCTCCTTCTCATAAAAAGTGCGGCGCTCAAGTGACATGCCGACCGTGCCGACGGCGGTGATGATGGCTCGATCGCGAGCCACTTCGGCGGCGAGATTCACGGGGTCGCTGCTCGGCGTTTGCGCGGTTATCAAGACGGCGTCCGCTCCACGCCCGTTCGATATTTGCATGGACTCGTCAGTGAATGAAGTCGAGGAGATAGCCGCCGCGTCAGCACCAAGACGCAGGGCCAAGGCGACTCGCTCGGGATCGATGTCCATTCCAACGACGCGGCAACCCGCGGCTTTGAGAATCTGCACGGTAAGTTGGCCGAGCAGGCCGAGTCCGATCACACCGACAACGTCGCCGAGTTGCACACCGGCGGTTCGCACGCCATGCAAGGCGACTGCTCCAACGGTAGTCGCGGCGGCGTGCTCGAAGCTCACTTCTGCATCGTGCGGAATGCGCGCCAACAGCAGTCGCGGAATGCAGGCGATTTCGGCGTGTACGGCGTGATTTGCGCCAGCGCAGGCTACGCGATCGCCAACGCGGATGTCGGTAACACCTTCCCCCACGGCGACTACAGTTCCGGCGCTGCTATAACCGGGGGCGCTCGGTTGATCCATGCGGCTGCGGACCGCAGCCACGGTCGATGCCACTCCATCCCTGCGCACTTTGTTCCAGACCTCGCGCACCAGGTCGGGACGCATACGCGCTTTCTGCAGCAGATTCTTGCGCGCGAATTCAGAAGAGGCGCGCTCGGTTCCGACCGACACCAAGGAAGCAGCAGTGCGGACCAAAACGCAACCGGGAAGCAATTTCGGCGGTGCAACTTCGGCCACCTCGATCTCGCCGCCTCTGACCTGTTGGAGAACCTGTTTCATATCGTGTCGCAAACGCTCGACGTTGCGCGTACTTAAATACAGTTTCTGCAATTGTACGATGGTCAGAGGCTCGATCTCACGGTTTGACCGGGCGAAGACTCACTTGATAAACCTCCGCCGCCTCGCGCGATAAAACCAAATTGCCATCTCTCTGCTGAAAGTGAACCTCTTCATCGGCCAAAATCACGGTGACAAATCGCGCTGGCAATTGCGCCTGCGATTCGTATAGGAGAGAAATTGCCGGACACAATTCGCCGTAGGTAGGCGATTCCCAGCCCAGCAATTCTTCATCAGGTCCGCGCGCGATTTCAGTTCCGAGATTCTTCCCGGCGCGAATCACAGCACAGCGCCCCGGAGAGTCTGAAAAAATATTCCAGCAAAAGCGCGCCTTAGCCGCGGAAAGCACCACAGAAAACGGCGAAGCGGAAATTACCTCGCATGGCAGGTCTGGCAGCAGCCAGTGCAATCGCAATTCGTGTTCATCTTTGCCGACGAGATCATCGACGATAACCCACGCATCTTCGCTAACGAACTGGACCCTTCGCCGATGTTTTACGCCGAGGCGATGGTAGCCGTCGTGCTCGCCCTCGAAACAATCTCGAAAATTTATATTCGTTTTCGATGACGTGGAGAAAGACCGACCCGAAGCCGGTGCCCAATCGAGCCAGAGAAAACGGCCGGCGCGCCGCATCTGGTCGCGGCCGTCGACCATTACGGTATTGTGAACGGCTGTACCAGCGAAGCCGTTATTCCATGGAGGGTCGCCGTTATACAGATAAGTTCCTGCATCGCGCGCCAGATTTAGGCCGTGCCACCACAAATCCACATGCATTTGATCGGCTTGAAACGGCCGACGGGCGTAGCGAACCGATTTGATCAGTGCCCAGGAATCTTGAGTGCCGAGGCGATGATACCCCGCAGCGGAAGAAGCCCTCTCGGCAGCCTCGCCATGACTAGATTCGAGCGCAGTTGTTTGCGACGCACCACAGAACCATAGCGATTCTTCATCCCAAGGGCCCGGTTGGAACGTTGTTGCACGATTGAGAACGGAGCTTCCAAGACTTAACAGCGGACGAAAGTCGCGGTAGTCGCACGCGGCCAGCGGAAGGATGTTGCTGCCATCGTTCGAGCCTTGATTGGGAGTTTGACCAGACTGGCGGTCGACGAACTCTCCGACGAAGTCAAAGGCAGCGGACGTGCGCGCGCGAATTTTTAGGTCGACGTCGATTTTGTAAATCTCCGCGAGGCGAAGCGTCCACAGCAGTTGGTGAAGAACCATGCGCTGATAGTTAAACGAATCCTGAAGATAAGCGCCTTCGGGCGTGATTTGATCGACAACGGCTTCCCGCAATAGCTGTGCGCCCAGTTTCTGCCAGCGCACCGCGTCGCTCAATTCGGGATAAAGAGTTCCAGCCGTCCACAAGCCGACGGCTTCGCTGAATAGATGATTGCTGCGCTGCGATCGCGCGTAGCCAAGGGTTTGTACGGTACGCCAGGCGTGGGCGGCAATCATTGAAAGCAGAAGCGCTGCGCGTTGCGGCGTTGTCGCCGGGGAATTGAGAAAAGCATACAGCCCAAACGACCACGCCATAATTCGCAACGAAGATTCCTGTCCGCAGATCCAGAGCGGGCCTGACATCGGCGGATTGCTGGCGGCCCAGTTTTCGATCGCGCTCCAAAAAGCTTCGGGAAAACGTTCATCGCCGCTGATTGCATATGCACGAGCTAACGGATAAACGAAAAGAAACCTCGACGGCTCCAGAATAAACTTGAGATCGCCGTATTCGCCGTCGGCGAAGCGCATGCGCGTCCACGGACGATTAGGCGAAACGCTCTGGCCAGTAACTGGATTCTGAAACCATCGCGGAGGAAATCCGCAGGCAAATGACAGTCGACCAAAGAAAGGCAAGCTACCATCAATAATTCTGTTCGCTTGGGTGAGGATTGATCTTTCGCCCCCCGAGCCCAGAATCTTCTTGAGCGCCGGCGCCAGGCTGCGAGCATTCAGAAAAAAAAACCGGCAATCGCCTTGGCGACGACGGTTCAGAAAATCTTCCGGCGATGTTTTTGGAGCGATTCGTTTGAGGTCCCATGAGTCCCAGCCTCGGACGGAATGCATTCGGCGCGCCATCAAGCCTGTGCCACGCTGGGCCTCATATTCCAGGCGCAGCGCGCCATCGCGCAACCCGAATGTCCGGCCGATCTGCAATAGGGTTCCGAGTTTACCCATCGCGCCTACTCATCCTCCTAGCGATGGGATTCGATAAGTCAATCTCCGAACAGCCATTCTTCAGCTTGCGCGCGGCGAGAGCCTTCAACCGCTCATGCATCACAAAATATTGATTGTCTTTTTCGCGATTCGCCTGCGGGATTGCTGAGATCGCTTGCCGATCGAGAGCGGCCACGGCCTCGACGAGCAAATCGATTCCTTCGGCGATCATTCGATTACGCAGGTCGACCAGAGAGTTGCACTCCCCAGCGGCTGCGAATTCGCGGCGCAACAGAATGGGGCCGGTATCGACGCCGCTGTCCATGAAATGAATCGTGATGCCCAGCGGAATTCCACACAAAAGCGACCATTCCGGGCTGCCCATGCCACGAATTTCTGGAAGCGGCGCGAGATGGGAGTTCAGCACGCCGAGCCGAGGGACTCTCAGTACTTTATCGCGAAGAATATTTCCGCCCGTGAAGATCGCAACGTCGGGGGCCCACTGCTGGAGTTGCGCGACGGCGCGCGCAGAGTTTTGGTCGCCACAGGTCACGATCGGAAATCCATGAGCGACGGCCACATCTCGCAAGCTGCGAAACACGCGATCTCCATGGCGCAATGTCTTCCCCAAATACGGATTACGAATCTGGCCAGTCGCGGGCTTGGCGGGCGCAAGCTTGGCAACGGCATAACGCAGCGAGTCTTGCAGACCCCATTGTCCAACCTTGCGCAGCAGCGTTTTTCGGTCCCACGATGGAAGGGTAAGCGCTCCGACTGGAACGTACCCAACTTGTGCCAAGCGAGAGGCTGCGGCGCAGCCCGTTTCACTATATGGACTCGAGCTGAGGATCACTACGCGCATTCGGAGGGCTCGGGATTGGCTTCGGGACTTTCATGAGTGTTGGCTTGTGTGTGGGCTTCGGATGCGTCGACGCGGGCTTCGAGCGAGCGAGTCAGCCGTTGCTCTTGAATCAGCGCGTCGGCCAGAAATTTGCCGCCCCAACTAATGAAGCGCATGGGCTGATATGCGCACCAAATGGGATAAGATCCAGCGACTCCTCCGACGATCCCGCGACTGCCTTTGGCCGGCAGCGACTGCATCAGCATTTCGTTGATTTTGAGAGCCGCGTTCAGATAGCGCAGATCGCCGGTCACCTCGTACAAACGCAGCCACACACAACTCATTTGAGCATTTCCCGTAAGACAGGAAAAACTTTGTCCGCTTTTGAAATCTGACTCGTAGGTACCCGACAATCGCTTGTGTGTCTCAAATTTCCGCAGAAGAACCCACGCGGATTTTGCGGCGGCTTCGATCGCATCCTCGCGCCGCCGCAGAATGCCGCACTCGAGCATTCCCTGAATCACGTACTCAATGAAGTGCAGGTACGTGGGATGTCCGCGCAAGTTGACGCCATCAATCCAACCGCTGGGCTGGACATGCGTCAGCACCCAATCGATATTTTTGTCAGCGGTTGTGGCGTGACGAGGATCTTTCGATTCGGCCGCCAACAGCGCCAGCGACCATGACACCATGCTGTAGTAAGTATGCGCGGTTCCCTGGTAGGCGGCTTCGCCAGTCCATGAGCCGTCGGGTTGTTGGATCGCAGCCAACCAGTCGCCGGCGGCGACGGCCCGTTCCAGAATTCTTGTGCTTCCGGTTTCACTGTATGCACGAACCAGTCCCTGCAAAATCTGGCCGGTGTTGAAGACCGAAGGCTGGGCGTCGTCATCGGGGCTGGAGTCAGAACGATGAAGTCCGGCGGGAAATGCGCCGGACGGCATCTGCAACGAGAGCAGCCATGCGGTGGCGCGTTCGGCGGCAAGGCGCGCAGGCGCGTCGTCTGCCTCGCGGCCGAAATCATAGAGCGTTGGGATAATGTAGCCAGTCACCTCGGGATAGGAGTCGGAATATCCGGTCAAGAGACTGTAGTACGCGGCGATGCCGCCGTCTGGGCGTTGCGCGTGGAGAATCCAATCCACCACGGAACGCAGCGCATTTGCGGTCGGAACGGTCGAGGTCGCGTAGGAATACAGATGCCGATACGCGAATGTCGAATGCAGTTTATCGGCTGCAACTTTAGCCGCAAGCGGGATGACTCGCTGCGGCGCGCGCAGCAATCCTGCGGTTTCGCTCAGCGCGCGAAGAGTTTTGGTCGTCATGAAATTTCGCCAAAAACGGTTATTTATCTGGCCTCGGCCGAAGCATCTCAAGCGACCGTAACCTGCTGAGCACCAATCTGCCGCTGCGCGAACGCTCTCGCTCCGCCGTCGAGAAACAACTGGGTCCAGATTTCGAGCGTCAGCAATTGCCAAATCTGCATCGACCAGTCCTCGGCGCCTCGCCGCTGCTCGTCAACATATCTGCGCACCACTTCCGGGCGAAACAGTCCTCGCTTGCGAACTTGCGTCTCCGACAGCAGGTCGTCGACCATCGGACGCAAATCGTGCGCGAGCCAGTAATCGACGGGCGCTGCAAAACCCGCTTTCGGCTGTCGCATCACTTCTTCCGGCAGCATACTTCGCATGGCTTCGCGGAAGATGTGCTTTGTCACCGGACGCCATTTCCCTTTGAGCTTCCATTCTGGTTTCACATTCCATGCGACGAAGTCAGCCAACCCGCGATCCAGGAACGGCACCCGAACTTCGACCGACGACGCCATGCTCATCTTGTCGTTGTAAGTCAGATTGAGCGTGGGCATAAAAATCTTGGTGTCGAGATAGAGCATCTGATTGAGAAAATCAGAGTGGCGCACTTGATCGAACGCCGCTTGATGTTGGCCACGCGGATTGCCGTTCGTCGAAGGCGGAGATTGTAGCGCGTACAAATCCTGCCTCTGTTCCGCGTCGAAGTAAGTGCAGTTTCTGATGAACGCTTCAGATGGACTAAGCGCCGCACTACGAGCCATCTTTTTGGCGAGGCGCACCGATCCTTTCATTCGCGTTCCGCGCAGCGACGGCAATGCTAGAAGAGCGCGCTCGGCGGCCGCACGAACAAAACCGGGAGCGCGGCGATATTTTTGCGCCCAGGCGTGCGCGACATGCTTGCGATATCCAGCAAAAATTTCATCGCCGCCTACGCCGGACAAGAGCACGGTGGCATCCTTTCGCGCTTCGTGGCATACCAAATAAGCGGTGATGATCGCGGGATCGGCCGTGGGCTCATCCATGTGCCAGGTCAGATTCGGCAAGAGACCGACCACGTCGGGCTCGACCATGATCTCGTGATGCTCGCAGCCCAGTCTCCGCGCGAGGCGCTGCGGGACGCCGGGATCGTCGATCGTGGTCTCCCCCACGCGATATTTTTGAGGAAACGTGATCGTGTAGGTTCGCACCGGTTGCTTGCGCGCCATCGCCGCCACCATGGCTGAAACTATGCTCGACGAGTCCAGGCCCGCGCTCAGGAAGGCGCCGATCGGAACGTCGCTCACCATCTGCCGCTCGACCGACGCGCAGAAACGCGCGCGAATTTCCTCCGCCAGATCAGCCTCGTTTCGTTCGAAACGATGGTCTGCTGACGGGAACGTCAGATCCCAATACTGTCTGATGTTGAAGCTGCCATCCTGCCAAAGCGCGTAGTGACCTGCTGGAAGTTTTCGGATCCCCTCGAACATGGTCAGCGGATCGGGCACCCAGAGGAACGTCAGATATTGGTCGAGCGCCTCCAGATTCATGTTCGCTTCGATTCCCGGCACCTCGAGCAGCGCTTTGATCTCGGACGCAAAGGCAAGTTTGCCGCTGCGCTCGCAGTAATAGAACGGCTTGATTCCGAAATGATCACGAGCTAAAAACAATTTTGGCGACGCGCCGCGCAAGTCGCAAATTGCGAGCGCAAACATGCCGTCCAGCCGATTCAGGCAGTCCGCGAACCGGTCTGGGCCGTATTCTTCGTAGAGGTGAACGATCGCTTCCGTATCGGTGTGCGAACGAAAGCGGTGTCCCTTGGCTTCGAGTTCGCGGCGCAGGTCGGCGAAGTTGTAGACTTCGCCGTTGTAGGTAATCCACACGGTTCCGTCTTCGTTCGACATCGGCATGTGCCCATCGGCGGAGAGGTCGAGAATCGCCAGACGCCGGCTGCCAAGCCCGATGTATCCGCCGTCGGGGAAACGCCGCTCCCATAGGCCAGAGTCGTCAGGTCCTCGGTGTGTTTGCACATTGGTCATGCGGGCGAGCGTCTCATGATCGCCGCAGTTAGCGAGGCCACTGATGCCACACATGGATCAGTTCCTCCCCGACTTCAACTCGGATTTCAGTTCGTAAATTTTTGCTTTAGAGTGGAACATCTGGACAGCCTGGAACGAGCAGTAGATCAGCCCGGGCACGCCATCGAGAAATCCCAAGCGAAAAATATACCGATAGAGAAAAAGCACAACGGGAGAGCCGGGCAAGCGATAGAGATGACGCTTCAGCCATCTTCGACGCTGCGCCTGCGTGCCAAACAAAGTGGCATTCATTTCCTCGGGATCACCCGCCGGCCGTGCGAGCACGCGCGCTTCCCAATTCGAATATTCGTTATGCTTCAGGATGTAGCGCGATAGAGAGTCGACATTGTGATGGACAAGCGCATTGCGCAATGAAGCCGTTTGCCCGTCTACCACCACATGTTCGTGAATCTCAATGTCGGCCATCGAAGCATCCTGGTCTTTCAATCGGCATTCGAAACGGCCGCGTCCTTTGCGGAAGAGCGAAAGCTTCCAGAAGCTCGCATCGCAGTGGCGCAAGACTTTTCCAAGGAAATGCAACTGCAGGCGGATGAAATACCCGTCCACGTGCGGATTTTGCAGGGCCTGCTTAATCTCGTTCACCAAGTCCGGAGTCAAAACTTCGTCGGCATCCAGTAGAAGAATCCAGTCGTACGCCAGCGGCAATGTATCCATGACCCATTGACGTTTCTTGGGCCAGCCTCCCGCATAATGAAACTGGACAACTCTCGCGCCATAAGCTTGCGCTATCGCGATGGTGTCGTCGGTGCTCTGCGAATCGATCACGTACACTTCGCCGACTCCGGCCAGCGCTTCGAGACACCTCGGCAGGTTGCGCGCTTCATTGCGCACCGGAACGATTACGCTTACAGGCAGCAACGGTGTCGAGTCGGCCGGCTTCGACAATTCAGTCTCTGATTTTGCTTCGATCAAATCCATTCTCGGCAGGTAGAGTTCTGTCTATATTAGCTGAATCGAGTGTGGATGGAGGGTCGATTGGTCGAGCTTGGATAGCTGATCTCATTCTGCATTACGAGGATGCAGCGCCCGATATCGCCCGTCCGACGGGTGGGCGATCCGGTTACAGATTCTGGTCGCACCACTTTGCCAGCACAAAAAGCGACCATGGCCGCGACCATGAGGTTTTGCCGGCGAGGAATCGGTTCCACACTTCGCGTACGGCGGCGGCGCTGATCGAAGTTTTGGCCCAATCGGTATTTAGAAGTGCGTCCTCGACCACCGGCTTCATCTCGCTGCGAAGCCAACGCTCGAACGGCAAAGTAAATCCGCGCTTGGGACGAATTACGATCTCACGAGGCAGCTCGACGCCCAGGCTCGCCAAAAGAAGGCTCTTGGGCGAGGTCCCGTGCACCTTCTTTTTTCCGGGAATGCGAAAGCACGCCTCAACCAGCGCACGGTCAAGAAAGGGCACGCGCAACTCAAGGCCATGCGCCATGCTCATGAAATCGGAGTCTCGAAGCAATGTGTTGCGCATGTAGAAAGTCGATTCGAGATAAGAGACGCGGTTGACTGGATCGAGAAATTCGCTCGCGGCCACCGCCTCTTGCAGGGTGTGATCGAGAGATTGCTGGGAGGCTTGCAGATCATTTGCTGAAAATAGCTCCTCGCGCTCCGCGGCGCCAAAAAGCGCACGCACCAAAAAATATGGATGAACGAAGTATGGTCGAGCCGCCGAATCCTCGGTGGCGGCCAGTGCGGCCAACTTGCGACTGCGGTCGCCCGTGCCCGCTAATAGCGCCAGAGAAGCGGCGAGCGGACGTCGCGCGAAATTTGGCATTCGTCCAAACTTCCTGGAGAAACTTTCCATGCGTGGAACGCGGCGAAAATTCGAGTAGCCCGCAAACATTTCGTCCGCGCCGAGGCCGGTCAAGGCAACTTTCACTCCCGCAGCCCTTGTCTTGGCGGACACCAGATAAGTATTAATACCATCGATGGTCGGCTGATCCATCGCGCGCAGAGCCGCGGGCAACGCTGCGAGCGTGTCTTGTTGAGAGATTGGGATCTCGTGATGATCGCTGCCGAAGCGGCGGGCGATCTCGCGCGAATGCTGCGCTTCGTTGAACTCCTCTTCCGCGAACACCAGCGAAAAGGTATTAGCTCGCACCCCATTGTGAGCGAGCACGGCGACCAGAGCGCTGGAATCGATTCCTCCCGAGAGAAATACTCCAACCGGTACGTCGCTCACTAAGTGCGACAACACGGCGTCCCGCAAGACCGCGGGCAATTGAGCCGCCGCGGCGCCATTTTGCGAAGGCGGTTTCGATCCGTTTCGAAAAGCCGCCTGCAGCGGATTCCAGTATTCGCGACTGCTCACGACTCCGTTTTCGACGATGAGCATGTGTCCCGGAGGCACGGACTTGACATCCTCCACCATGGTCCATGGCTCATACACAGATCCGAATGTCAGATAACTCAAAACGCCGGCAAGGTCGATCTTTCGCGGCACGAGGCCGGCCTGCAAAAGCGTTCGGACCTCCGAGGCAAAAACAAATCTCGCCTCGCGCTGGTGGTAATACAGAGGCTTGATCCCCATACGGTCGCGCGCCAGCAGCAGCCGTTTTCGCAGCGCGTCCCAGAGGCCAAATGCGAACATGCCGGCGAGCCGCGTCAGGCAAACCTCGCCCCACACGCGATACGCGGCCAGAATCACCTCGGTATCGGAATGACTTTTGAACTCGACGCCGGTCGCTTCAAGCTCCTTCCGCAGGTCACGGAAGTTGTAGATCTCGCCATTGAAAACAATCCAACTGCCAGTGATTGGGTCTTGCATCGGCTGGTGCCCTAGCGGAGAAAGATCGAGAATCGATAAGCGCCGATGACCCAAGCCAATCTCGAGCGGCTCCGGTTGCGTTTCTCTCAGCAATACGGTTCCGGAATCATCGGGTCCGCGGTGCGCGAGCGAGCGAGTGGCTTGTTCCAGAACCCCGGAAGGAATCTGGCCCTTACGCGTCAGGATGCCAACGATGCCGCACATCTAGAATACCTGCTCGCTTCCCCGACCGATGTGTCCTATCTTATCGCGAAGGTAGCAATAGCTTGTGGGGGCAACAATGGCGGTTAGTGTACACTTTGTTTTTCTCGATCATGAAATGGGACGATGAGAAGTTGGCGATTCGGGGACTGGTCTTCCTTGTCGCCTATGCTGCAGTCAGAAGCGTTGTTTGTGCCGCGTCGAGACCTTTCTGGTATGACGAGTTATGTACCGTAGCTATAGCTCGCCTGCCAACCACGGCGGCGATTTGGAATGCGATCGAGCACGGGGCCGATTCACACCCACCGACCTATTATCTTCTCGAACGTTTTGCAAATTATCTCGTTCCGAACCCGCATATCGCTTTTCGTCTATCTTCCGTTCTCGGATTCTGCGGGATTGTTTTGTGTGTTTTTGTATTTGTTAGAAGGCGAAGCGATGCGATGTGCGCTCTTCTGTGTTCTGCCCTGACGCTGATGTCGATGTTCTATTACCCATTCGCGGTCGAGGCGAGAGGATATGCCTTGATGTCGGCTTGCGTGGCGTTTGCTCTTGTGTGTTATCAACGCGCCGACGCAATCAAATGGGTTTTGTTGCTAGGATTGAGCCTCGCGGCTGCCGGGGTATTCCAATATTATTCAGTTTTCGCTCTCTTCCCTTTGGCTGTCGCCGAGAGCGCGTTTTTCTTGCAATCTCGTCGGCTGCGGCTGGGAGTGTGGTCCGGATTGGCCTGCGGGATGATACCCCTGATCGTCTTCTGGCCGATGCTCTCGCTGCTGAAGAAATATTACGGTGCTCATTTTTGGGCCCAGCCAAGTTTGACGGGTGTGCTGGGCTTTTTCGGTTGGTTTCTCAACTTGTCTCCCTATTGGGGAGTTGCCGTGGCCGGCGCAGCGACGGTCGGCGTAATTGCCATCCTGGTTTCGGAGTGTGCTGGAAAAAACTTCGCCTCTCGCGAGCTGCCGGGTAACTTCCACGAAAACGTGCTGATACTCGCGCTGCTCGCAATGCCACTGGCGGCTTTCATCGCGATGAAGGTTACGCACGGCGGGCTGACCGAGCGCTATATGCTGCCGGCGGGGCTGGGCGTTCCTTTCGCTTTAGGTTGGTTATTGCACCGAACCAACGGCAGGGTGTTGGCGGTGTTTGGCATCCTTCTTTGTTTTGGCCTGGCTAGCCAGGAAGGTTCGTTCTGGCTCAATCAGCGTCACCACATTGGTAAGATCATCTCTCCTGCGCAAGAAGTCGAAGACTTGGTGGACAAGACCGGTCGGCCGGATCTTCCCGTCATATCCTCAGACGCTCGGGACTACCTTCAACTCTTGTACTACGGCTCGGCAGCGTGGGTACCGCGACTCGTTACCGTCGTGGATAAATCGCAAGCGACCGCTTATCCCGGAAGCGACAACCTCGAATCACAGTTGCTGATACTCCGTTCCTACATCCCGCTTCAGGTTTACGAATTCCACGACTTCACGGACCAGCATCCGGAGTTTCTTCTGTATTCGGCGGGAACTATGTTTGACTCGTGGCCAGCTCGCCTTGTGGATAAAGGATATGTGCTCCGCTTGGATGCTGTTCACGAAAACCGCAGGCTCTATCTTGTGGTTCGAAAGGATGCGGCATCTCAAGAAATGGATGCTAACATTACTCCACCGGCAATGAAGGGGGCGCAACGCTGATCACCCAAGGCGGGCTTCGCATGGACCCTGGACTCCACGCCATTACTTACCTGTCCCCTCCGACGCCGGTAAGTATGGGAGATTGGTGGTTCGACATTGCTACACAGGATCACTTCTGGATTCGGCGCCGTTTTGACGTGATGAGACGACTAGCGGATACCGTTTTGCAAAACTGTAGCTCTGCCGCGGAAATTGGTTGCGGCAATGGCTTGGTGCAAAGGGGAGTGGAGGACTACTACGGAATCTCAGTAACGGGGTTTGATCTCAATGAGGTCGCGCTTCAGAAGAACGTGAGCCGGCTTAGCCCGCTTTACTGCTATGACATTCATCAGCGTAACCCGGAGTTCGGCGCCCGCTTCGATCTGTTGTTGTTGTTCGATGTTCTGGAGCACATTGAAGCGGAAGACGAATTCCTGCAATCGGCCAAGTTTCATTTGACAGATTCTGGCACCCTTCTAGTTAATGTGCCCGCACACCAGTTTTTCCATTCGGATTACGACCGAGCCGCTGGGCATGTTCGACGTTACTCAGCGAATCGCTTGGCCAGCGTTGCGGAAAAGAATGGTTTCAAGATAAGCGCTCTAAGCTATTGGGGTCTGCCGTTGGTCCCCCTTCTCCTGGCGCGCAAAGGGATGAGTATGCGGCGCACGGACGGCAAGGCTGGATTCGATACCAGAGGGAGCACTATTAATAGCCTCCTCAGAGCCGTGGCACGCTGTGAGCCTCTGCCACAGAGATTCTTGGGTACGTCCCTGATGGCCGTTCTGAACAAGCACAGGTGAGCATTTCATAGGATGATCGACGATATGGTAGAAGAACCGACAGTGTCCGTCGCGATCCCGGTTTTCAACGAGGAAGCTGTGGTGCCTGAGCTGCTTCGCCGAACCGCCGCAGTGCTCGATGGGATTCCCGGTGGTCCGCATGAGATGGTGCTCGTCGACGACGGAAGCTCGGACTCTACATGGGAATTGTTGAAAAACGCCGCCGGCAGGGATGACAGGTTAGTCGTGGTCGCCCTCTCACGCAACTTTGGTCATCAGACAGCATTAGGCGCAGCACTGGACTATGTTTCAGGCGATGTCACCATACTGATGGACGGCGATTTGCAGGATCCTCCCGAAGCGATTCCCACACTAATCGACTCATTTAAGAATGGGTACGACGTTGTGTATGTTCAGCGAGTAAAACGCAAAGAGACTTGGTGGCTTCGGGCGTGTTACTACTTGTTCTATCGGCTGCTTGCCGCACTGTCGTCAATTCGCCTCCCGCTGGATGCCGGGGATTTCAGCCTGCTGTCCCGTCGCGTGATCGATGAAATCCGGCGGATGCCCGAACACCATCGTTATCTGCGCGGAATGAGAACTTGGGTCGGATTTCGCCAGATAGGAATCCCGATTGAGCGCGCAACGCGGCAAGCCGGACGCACGAAATACAGCCCACTAAAGTTACTTAAGCTCGCTTCAGACGGAATTTTCGCTTTTTCCATTGTGCCGCTTCGCGCCGCGGCATTACTTGGGGCAATTGCTACTACGTTGTCCGTGCTGTTCTCACTCTACGCAGTGTATGCAAAATTCTGGTTGCACTCACCCCAGGGCTTCACCGCCCTGATTCTAACAATCACTTTCCTATCCGGCGTGAATCTATTCTTTCTGGGAATCATCGGGGAATACATAGGCCGCGTATACGAGGAAGCTAAAAACCGCCCGCACTATGTCGTCCGTAAAGTGATCGGCCAACGCAGTTCGAGTAGCCGCGCTACGTCGTTTATGAATACGCGCGAAGCTTGGCAGCAGACCGGTACTGAAGGAGACTGAATAAGGACATGTGGCCGTCTAAGACGAGGCATATGGAGATAGCAAGAAGGCCGCCGCCCTTAGAAGGAATACGTTGCTCGGAAGGGGTATAGCATTGCTCTCGAACCGCGCGACCCGGTTAGCTCTACCATCTCCAGCCGCAAATTCGACTGAGAATCACGTTCTCATCCGTGGTCTAAAGCCTCCAGAGCTGACGGTGTGCCCGTGGCAATCCTGGTAACTGGCGGAGCCGGATACATCGGCAGTCATGTAGCGCACGCGCTGCAGCGTTCCGGCTACGAAGTCGTGATATACGACAATCTCTCTACCGGCTTTCGCCGCCTAGCACAAGGTTTCGAGCTGGTAGAGGGCGACATTGCCGACGAAGCCAGGCTCCGGCCGGTGCTCGCGCGCGTGGACGCGGTGATGCACTTTGCGGCCCACGCCTACGTGGGAGAGTCTGTCGATAACCCGCGTAAGTATTTCCGTAACAATGTTCTCGGGGCGCTCAATCTGCTGAATTCCGCGCTGGACGCCGGTATCCGCCGTTTCGTGTTTTCTTCGTCCTGTGCCGTATACGGCATCTCTCAAGAGATTCCGATCGGCGAAGAGGCGCCGCGCGAGCCAGTAAATCCGTATGGCGCGTCGAAGCTATTTTTCGAGAACGCCCTCGAGTCCTATAGCCGTGCTTATGGGCTGCGTTCAATAAGCTTGCGCTATTTCAACGCTGCGGGAGCGGATCAGAACGGCGAGATTGGCGAACTCCACAACCCCGAAACACACTTGATTCCGCTGACACTCGCGGCCACCGCGGAGAACGGCCCCGAATTGCAAGTCTACGGGTCCGACTACCAAACCCTGGATGGAACCTGCGTTCGAGACTACATCCACGTTAGCGATCTGGCCGATGCACATGTGCGAGCGCTTCAATACCTTGAGAAAGGTGACGGCGAAAAACGGGGCCACTCGCTGGCTATCAATCTGGGAACAGGCCACGGACATTCGGTTCTCGAAGTCATTCAGGCCGCGGCAACCGCCACTGGACGACCGGTTCGGCGAAAGATTGGACCGCGGCGACCAGGCGACCCTCCTACCCTGGTAGCCGACCCGACGAAGGCTCAAAGGGTACTGGGATGGACGGCCAAGCACAATCTCGCCGAAATGGTGGCCAGTGCATGGACATGGATGCGAAGCAACTCGATCTCGTAGCGGAATCTGATCTCAGTGGAATTGTCGAAGAATGTATGCCGATTGGGCTCCCTGATCCGCGAACGAGCGTACTGGGAACCATTAGCGCCTCTAGGCCGTCACCGATTCATGGTGTTAGCAGAGCCTGAATCGCATGCTCAGTCGAAGATGTTTCTTGTGCTGGCTCACGCGGCGACCGTCGCAATTTTCGCTTGGGAAATCGTGAACATGCGGTCCCGCGCGCGAAGGATTGGTTTTTCGACGAGGTAGTAGGAAAGGCTTGCGGCCGCTACCGCCAGGAGAACTCCATATCGCGATGATGGAATTAAGGAGGGATCCAGGAAAAACTGCTGCCACAGGTAAAGGCTGTAACTTATATTCCCGAGCCAAACCAGGGGCGCCAGATTTAGCAGCCGGTATGGGTGCTGCACTACATGGAGAATGATTCCGGCAATCGAGAAATGCAGTATCGGAGACAGAACGAAAAGGATAAACACAGTGCGCAGGCGACTATCACCGTGATAGAGAGGGATCAACGCCACCGCGACCAGCATTAGCGCTGCCGCCTTCCATCCAATTTTTGGCAGGTGCGGGTATATCGACGCTAGCAGGCAACCCGCAGCAAGATTGTCACCCACCGTCAGCAAGTTTCCGTAGCCGCCATTGGTTACCTTCAGAAAGTAAAAAATGGTTCTGGCGATCGGGGCCGCGAGAATCACGCCAAAGAGAATCATCACGCGGTGTCGGTACCACTTCTTGAGAACGCTGGGCCACAGGAAATAAAACTGCTCCTCCAAGCTCAGCGACCACAAATGCCCCAAAATCCATAGCCGATAGGGTAAGAAATTTGCCAGATAAAACATGGTCGCGAGGATTTCGTACCACCGAAGCTGGTGCCAATAGAAAAGGTAGACCACAAGGAGAAAACATATCGCCGCGGGAAAAATGCGATAGGCGCGCCGGATATAGAAGTCTCGCAAACTGATCGTGCCGGTGCGCACGTGTTCTCCGAGCAATATCGATGTAATGAGATATCCGGAAATAACGAAAAAAATCCTGACTCCCAGATTGGAATATCGTGTAAGGAATTGTGGTGCGTAACCCCAATTGGCCAAGTGGCCGCCCACGACGAGAGCTATCGAGATAGCACGGAGGCCGTCGAGAGAGGGAATACGCTTCACGGAAACGAGATTATAACATTCTTGTTAAAACGCCGGTCGCGGCTAGCGCTGCCGTCATAGCTGGCAAATTCGACTAAGAATCACGTCCCTGTCGACAGTCTAAAGCGTCATACGTTTGTGGCAATTGAGACAAGGCAGTAGCGAGAGTAAAATCAACCACCAGAAGCCTCCGCCATTTTCGCCCTTGGCGCGGCTGTGCAAGTAAGTCGACAATGGCCGCCAATCCAACGCTGTGTGAAACAACATCTCTTCGAGTTGCGCCGCTTGCACCTAAAGTTTTGCATTTCGAAAGAATATGTCAGCTCATTGTGCTGCTGATCGGAGCACGATGTGCTTTTGCGGGCCGGAATTTGCCGGTTGGGGCTGACGGTCTTGCCTACCTGGATGTTGCCCGCGCCTACGCTCACCACGACTGGCATACAGCCGTCAATGGATATTGGGGGCCCATGTATGCGTGGCTTCTGGCGATCACAATGCGGATCGCTCATCCGGGGTTGCGTACCGAATTGGCTGTTGCCCGCACGCTTAACTTCGTGCTCTTCACTGCGGCTTTATATACATTCAGCAGATACTGGCATGCAGTCGCGGCCTGGAGCAAGAAAACCGGAGAGGACGATACTTCAATTCCGGTCACTAGCCCGTTCGCCTGGATTGCGCTGGGATATTTTTTGTTCATTGCGGATTTTGCCTGGTCGGTAGACACGGTAAACCCCGATATCCTGGTCGCCGCCATTGTCTTTGCCATCGCCACTTTTCTGTTCAAGCTCACCAATCATTCAGAATTCGCACCACCGGGCATTGGGGCCTATGCATGGCTCGGCCTCTTGCTGGCCTTTGGCTACTATGCGAAAGCTATTCTGCTGTATTTCGCGGTGTTTGTCCTGGGAGCCGTGACGATCCGGGGTTTTCGCTCCCGGCGCTTTCGGGAACCAATAGCCGCAATCTTGGTTTTCGTGGCATTGCTGTCTCCGTTCATTATCATTTTGTCACGGGTAGTCGGCCACTTCACCGCGGGAGATAGTGGCAGATTGAACTATGCCTGGTTCGTCAACGGACCTGAAACAAAGACCTGGATGCAAGATTCGCCCGGCAGTGCGCCGGTTCCGTTTTATCCCGGCCCACTCGTCTTTGACTCGCCGCGAGTATTCCGTCTTCCCTCGATCGAAGGTGTTACCTATGCGCCCTGGTACGATGCGGCACGATTCGACAAGCGCAGCCACCCTACTCTTAACTTGCGCCAGCAACTGCGGCAGCTTGCCATAAATCTTCGCTACTTGAGAGAACCAATCTTGGGGGCAGGAGCTGCTCTGACGGTTCCCCTGTTGATCCTTGTCTGGTATTCGCCGAAGGCATCGTTGCGCCGCTTCGCCTCCACTTGGTTTTGCACCTTGCCCGCGGCCGCCGTGGTGGGAATGTATCTGCTCGTCCATCTGGTGGAGCGATTCATCCTCGGCTTTTCGCTGCTATTCTGGGGTGCCGCTTGGGCATCGATTGTTGTTCACCCACATCTCCAGGTCCTGGCGCGCCGCGCGATGATGGCTGGGATAATTGTCTTTGCAGCTTATACCGCGCCGGGGCTTCTCCATTACGTCATCTCCCCGGGCGCGGAAAACGTCGGGCACGACCTGGCTATTGCGGATGCTATTTCCGGCTATGGCATCGCGCCGGGAGATCCAATCGCCAGTATCGGGGACGGTCAAGAAGCGTATTGGGCGCACTTCGCAAAACTGTCAGTCGTTGCTGAGGTTTGGTCGATCGATTCCGCGCAGTTCTGGTCGGCTCCGCCTGCCCTGCAAGAGGCTGCCCTTCGCGCGATGGCGGATTCCGGCGCGAAAGCCGCGGTTTGGAGGGCCGACACGCAGCAACTGTGCCCGCTCGGATGGCAATTACTGCCGGAAAATTCTGGCTGCATTATTTCACTGCATTGATTTCGTTTTGCAGATTGAGTATTGACATCAAAGCCTTGAAATTAATTAAACTCTCTTCCTTGGCGATCCTGGTAATCAACAGAGCAGGCTACAAAGGGAACTGGTTTTTCACATGTTCTTCCGCGCACCGGTTAAAGGAGTGGTTGCGATGCGACATCTAGCCCTTGCGGTGCTCTTGCTGTCATTGGAGGTAATCTTCCTGGCTCATACAGCTTCAGGCGCGCAGGATGTGCGCTCGGGAGCGGTGCGCGTGCCGTCAGGAATCACCTACGCCACGACCGCGCAGAACTGGTCGCAGTCGGGAGTCACTACATCTTTGACCGCTGGATCACCCGGCACGCTTACGTTGACCAATGGGCCGGCGGGAGTGGACACGTCGGCCGGACTCTCGACGTTCAACGGCTGCTATCCACGAGGGACGAGCGTTGCTTCGGGTCAGTGCCTTTATCAGATTTACATTTCGGATGGGGCATCAAGCGAAGCAGTAACCGTGACCGGTGGAACTTGCGCGATACCGGGTGGAAATTCTTGCACGATCACTTTCATCCCGTACTTCAACCACCCGGCATCCACCTCGTACGCTGTGGAGTCGGCTTCGTCAGGACTGCAAGAAACGTGGAACGTGGCGTGTTTAAAACCCGGCATGCCGAATGGGGGATATAGTCGTCAGTGCAATGTCACGGTTCCGGCGAATGGGCCGGGATATCCGACGGGATCGCTCAACGTCTACCGCATTTACGGCACACTCTACATTCGCGCTCAGCAATCGATTTTTTCAGGCTACGGCGTGTACCTCGATTGCATGGGGCGCGGAGCTTGCATCCAGACCGGCGACTTAAATAACTCCAACAATTTTTTTGACTTGACCCTCGCCGGATTTTCTTTCCGAGTCCCTAACGCTACTTCCACCAACCCATCATACGCGGGCGTAAATATCACGAATACCGTGATTACGAACGACGTCGCAACCATCGCCACGGCTGCTGCTCACGGTTTCCGTGCCGGCGATATGGTGACGATCCTCTTTACGGACAACGCTTGCTACTGGGGAGATGCCGTTGTCGCATCGGTTCCAACCAGCACCAGTTTTACGGTTGCCCATCCAAAGTGTGCGGTCAAAGGCTCCTTGGCATCGCAAGCCACGCCCGGAGTGGTGGCGCTGGCTTTTGTCGGCATTCTTGACAATTCATTCGCGACTCATTTCATCGACCTGCAAATCGACAGATCCGGCAATCTGGGAAGCTTTAACAACTTCTTTGACTTCTGGGACGACGAGAACGCTACGATCGATCACTTTAACAACAACGCTATCGCGTTGAATGCCAGCGCGAATTGGACCGGCTCTTTCATATTCTCCGGCGGCGCGGGGAACGCGGCGAACGGCAGGCAGCAACTCGCTCCAGTCATCACCCTTCGGGATTCAAGCATCACGGCGAACTTCTCCAACTGTGTTACCGATTACAACTCGAATGGACTTTATGTCGAGAACACAGTCTGTCAGGCCACCGGGCCTTGGGAGGTTTATTCGGCAAATTCGACAGGTAATTATCAGGGCGCGTATATCAAGAACATCTACTCCGAATCTTCGGTCACTGACAATCCCGTGATACCGGCGCGGTCACCTTTTCCTGGACTTGGCGTCTCTGGCCTGATCGCTGGGGCTTCGACGGGCGCAGCATCATTCCAGGTCGATGGGGTCGGCGGTCTCAGCGGAGGATTCCCTAACGGCGGGACCGGGTCAACGCCTTACACCTACTACATTGTGGCCAACGATACGACGGCCGGTACCCACACCTCTCCGATGCAAATTCTTAATTGGAGATCTACCGGAGATGATTCAATTCCGGTTCGCTGGCCGCGCATCGCGAATGGAACCGACACGATCATTTATGACGTCCTGCGAATGACAACGCCAGGAGCGGTTGGTTCCTCTTATCCTTCTTATGGAAATTGTCCAGGTGGCTCGGGTGGAACTTGCGGGTCGGTAGTAACTTCGCTTTCTCAATCAACCGCTTGCTCGGGAACTCTGGTGTGCAAATACACTGACAAAGGATCTTCCTCTACTTCCGCCTACACGATCCAGGAAGCCAACTATGATGGATTATTGACATTCTGGCCGGGAGCGATTGTTGCCGTGGACCACAGCGTTACCATCGGTCTTGACACTGGTAACAGCGTCGGCGTCGGACTCGCCGGCAACCCTCTGGAAGTTGCATATCAGTGTCCAGATGCCGGAGCCACATCCGCGGGCGGATTTACCACCTGCCTGAGCAGCAAAACTTGGGTCGGTAACTCAGTAGAAAATCAATCGGCAACTTTGCTTACAGATGGACCGGAAAACTACAGTCCGATGACGCTCTCCAAAGGGAGACTGAATTTCTCCACCACTCCGTATATCGGAATCTACCCGCACCACATCATCACGCTCATTGATTCCCAACCAGCGTTGACGCAAGCTACGATTGGCTTTCGCCCTCCGGCGAACGCCAACGACGTATGGATTGGAACGGATGTGTCAGCACGCGGAATAGGACTTACTTCGGGCCAGCTCGCCTTTGGAGCTCCGGTGTCAATCACCAATTACATCCATGCGTCCGGTGACGGTGTACAGGCAAATTGGCTGGAGCGATTGACCTCGAAGGAAAAGACCTTCGCAGTACCAGTTAAAATCAGCGAGGGAAGTAGTTTCACTCTGGGAGATGGGTCCCCTCTCACAGAAGCAAAAATCTACACCACTAATAATATCCTCGCGAAACAGGTCCCTCCCCAGAGCTGCCTTGACGTAGTTGGGGAAGCGAGAGGTCTGTCGAAATCGGCTCAGATCACCAGCATCACTCCACCTGGAAGATTAGGAAACTTGTCTCTCAACGCCTATCCTTCTGAACAGGGTGAGATCATTTTACATTTCTGTAATCCGAGTAATTCTGTAGTAACCACCTCTCCAGGCATATATTCATTTCTGGGAGTGCGCTAAGCATTTGCTGGTCACTCATGCGGCAGCTTGACTATCGATAGCACGCTAAGCCGGTCTGCGGGGAAACATGCACAGGCAGATTCTTGGAGAAACAGGCTTTCAGCTGGGATTTGGGTGCGTGCGGCTGACCGTGCATCCCAGGCAGGTAGAGGCGGTGGCTATTCTGGAGCACGCTTTTTCCCTGGGGATCACCCATTTCGATGTGGCGCGCTCATACGGTTTTGGCAGAGCTGAAAGCATCCTTGGAAAGTTTCTGCGCGGGCGGCGGGATCAGGTTACGATCGCTTCCAAGTTTGGGCTACAGCCGCCGTCGGGGTTGGCGGGAAACCATCGTCTGATCAATGCAGCGAAGCGCCTGTTGGCGCCGTTTCCCGGGCTGCTGCGGCGGACCCAACGCCTCGGCGGGGCGATGGGAAAAACAGGCGTTTTCGCTCCAGAGGCGGCGATTCAGAGCTTGGAAACCAGCTTGCGCGAGTTGGGCACGGACTACCTGGATTTACTTCTGTTGCATGAAGCCACGCTGGCAGATGCTGCCAGCGAACCGCTGCTGGAGGCACTTGATAAACAGGTAGCGAAAGGGGCGGTCCGACATATCGGCGTGGCATCTGACTTTAGCAAGATCGCGGAAAACGCCGGTTCATTGCCGGCGAGATATGAAGTGGTTCAGTTCAACGACAATGCGTGGAGCCGGAATTTGCCGAAGCTGGCCGGTCGCGCGCAGCGCCTGCTCATTACCCATAGCGCTTTTGCGCCCGCGGGCATGCTTCGGCGCGCGGCCCAGGCATATCCTCAAATCACGGCTGAGAGTTCGCGGCAGATCGACGCCGATCTGCGCGATTCTGCCACGATTGCATCGTTGCTTCTTCACTACGCGCTGCGAAGCAATGCTAACGGTATCATCCTTTTTTCAAGCATCGATCCAATCCACATCGAGGCGAATGTAAAGGAGGCTCGCTCGCAACGGTTTGATGACGTGCAGGTGGAACAGTTCGCCGCATTTGTGGACAAGGTTCTCAGTGCTTCGGGCCAAACGGCCGCTGGACTCCGGGACGCGAGTCAGGCAATTGCATGATCGTGGATTTGAGCGCGTCCGAGGCGCCGGCACAATTCACATTCGATCTTTGCGTGGTGGGCACAGGAGCGGCGGGTTTGGCCATCGCCTCCGAAATGTTGGGCGCGCCACTGAGCGTTGTGCTGGTGGAAAGCGGCGGGCTGGATTTTGAGCCACCCACGCAGTCGCTTTATGACGTCGCCATCAGCGGCTTGCCTCATCCCGGTTCCACCGAGGGTAGGTTTCGCATTTTGGGCGGCTCGACCACGAAGTGGGGAGGCCAAGCCTTACCCCTGATGCCTTCCGATTTCGAGCAGCGGGATTGGGTTCGAAACAGTGGCTGGCCGATTTCGTTCGAAGATTTGCAACCGTATTACGAACGGGCATGCCGATTCCTGCAGGTGGACCGATTTAATTTCGATAGGGATCTATTCGCGTACTTGCGCACCCGCCAACCTTCCTTCGATCGGGAACATTTGTGGTATCACTTCTCGAAATGGAGCCCGATCGCGAACTTGCGCGAACGCTACGTGCCCTGCATCCGAGCGTCGAAGAACATCACTCTCTTGTTGCACGCCAATCTAACGCAAATCGATCTGGCCGAGGGACGGAACCGTGTAGACAGTATTGAAGTGCGCTCGCTGCAGGGACGCAAGGCAACGCTGCGAGCAAAAGCGTTTGTCTTATGTGTTGGCGGCATCGAAACCGCTCGCCTGCTGCTGGTTAATGACCGGCAGGTGCCAACCGGAATTGGCAATGAGTGCGACCTCGTAGGGCGCTTCTTTCAGGATCATCCCAGCGCGTTTGTGGGGTGGCTGAACTCTTCGAATCCAGCAAGAACACAGCAGGTATTCAATGTGTTTCACAAGCGCGGACTGAAATATTCCGTCCGCTGCACTGCGACACCAGAGTGGCAACGCGACCATAAGACGCTGAACATCTCAATGGGCGCAACCTTTGTGCAGGACGGTTCCAGCCTGCAGGACGCGAAGGACGTCTATGTGGCGCTGCGGCAGGGGCAGTTCACCGCGGATTTGCCGCACAAACTCATGCGGACGCTGCTCCGTCCGGCGTCGGCGCTGCTGCCCGCGTATCACTATTTTGTGCGGGGCAGGACCTTTACACCCGCCGCCCGTATGCGAATCGGCGTCACCTCGGAGCAGGAGCCGAATCCGGAAAGCCGAATACTGCTCTCTGACGCCACCGACAAACTGGGGATGCGTCGAGCCGACGTGCGCTGGAAACTAACTGACCTGACGCTGCATACGATCAGGCAATTTGCACGCACATTGAGCGAAGAATTTCGGCGTGCCAGTCTGGGAGAAATCGCCTTGGAAACCTGGGTGCTTGAAGATTCCTCAGATTGGACGAATCACGTGACAGATCAGTATCACCACGTCGGAACCGCGAGGATGCACGATTCACCCAGGCAGGGAGTGGTTGATCGAAACTGCCGGGTACATGGCGTGACAAATCTTTTCATCGGCAGCAGTGCCGTCTTTCCCACCAGCGGCCACTCCAATCCAACCCTTACGATAATTGCCCTGTCTATAAGGATGGCCGATCGCCTGAGGAACGCGCTGTAGAAGGAAGAATACGACTCTACTTGAACGCTTCTACGTACAATGAATGTGGCAAGTCTGTCCCATCTCCAGGCTCAAACGGCGGGACGCCACTCCCGTATAAGCGACTTTTTCCTTCTGCAGATTCCTCCACCTCGCGGAATCCAGCTTCGCGGAGCACCTCGCTGAGATAACTGAAATCGAACGCGGTCCGGTGTTGCCCGTCGCAAAAAACGAAATTCGAAAACTTGCCGCCCAGCGAATCAAAACGATGTGGAAAGGAATCACAAAACCAATTGCTGCGCTCTTGAGTATAAGCGGCGATCGCGTTCTCCAGGCTGGGCACGATGAGCCGGATGCCGCCGCCGTTTTTCAACACGCGGACGCACTCATGAAGCAGGCGCCTGAGCTCGTCGGAATAGAAGTGCTCGAACATATGAGTCGAATAGATGGAATCGACCGAGCCAGATGGAAACGGAAGGCCATTTCGCACATCCAGCCAAACGTCGATCTTGTTGAGGATGTTGCCGTCGACATTCAAGAAACCGGAAAGATATTTCGTACCGCACCCAAGATGCAGATGGCGTTGCCCATTCGCGGAACGAGGTACCGTCAAATAGCGGCGCAAAAAGTAATTCGGAACCGTGGCCTTGGAAATACCCCAAAACAAGAGGTCTTTATAGCGTTGGTGAAGCAACCCATCCTCCCCTAGCAGTGATCGTAATTGTAAATCACACGGTCATGCCCGCTACGATGGACGGGCCGCTCCGGCGACGGCTTGGCGATAAATTGCAGACAGGTGCTGTGCCTGATGCGATAGCGTCAGGTTGTCCAGGATAGTTTGGCGTGCCGCTCTTCCGATGCGTGTGCGCAATTCCGACGACCGGAGTAACGCGGATAAGCCCTGCACCAGTTCTTCGAGTCCATCCGCAGGAATAAGCCAGCCGTTTTCGCCATGCCCAATCACTTCATCAATTCCCTGCCCTCGACAGGCAATCACCGGTTTGCCGCAAGACATCGCCTCGAGATACACGCATCCGAGGGCCTCGTTCCGACTGGGCAACACGAACACAGAGGAACGTTGCATGGACTCCGCTACTTCGCTACGGGTTTGCCTCCCGACAAACTGAACTTGCGGCCCCACACCCAACTCGTGGGCGCGCGTCTCAAATTGGGCTCGGTATGGGCCTTCTCCGATGATGCGGCATTGAATCTGCGGCCACGAAAGTTTGAGAATCTGGAGCGCTCTCAGCACAAGTTCATGGCCCTTGCTCGGCAGCAAGGTACCGACAACTAAAATTTCCGGAGCCGCCCCCTCCTTCTCCGCGGTTGGCGAAAAAAAACTCGAATTTACACCGTTGTGGACGACCGCACTGCACGTGCCCACCGGAGTTCCAGATCTCAGAATCTCCTGTACTCTCCCGCTGATACAGATTACGGTTCGCGCCGTACTATAAACTTCAACCGACACCTTGCGCCGCCACGCCGCGGGAATCCCATTCGAAGAGCACATATTAAATACATCCAACCCATGGACTGTCACCACAAACGGAATTTTCAAACGCCTGGAAAGCAACGAAGCCGCGTGACCGCACGGGAGGGCCGCGTGAGCGTGGATTACATCGATCGGCTGCGCCCTGTGCAGCCGGCGTATCCGTCCGAGCAAACGGGCGTAGAGCAGTTTCCCCCCGCTGGAGAGCCCAAGATTTCCGGGGAGTTGCGGATAGCGCACCCAATCAGCCGCGGACAATGAACCGCGCTGTTTTCGCGAATAATGAATCGGCGAGACCGCCATCACGCTACAGTCAACACCGGAGCGCCGCAGCTCTTCGATCGGTTCCGCGACGTAACACCCACTCACCTCATTTCGATCCGAGGGGAAAAACGGGGTAAGCGTCAAAACGTGCAGCCTTTTACTCGCATTCGTGGCTGGGGACATCAGTTTCGGTCCCCTGCAGATCGGGCAGGAGACCGTGCCAATTCCTGCGCTAGAGTGACCATCCGTCCCACATGATTGCTCCAACTGAAGTCAGAGGCTCGCCGAAGACCACAGCTCGATAGTCTTGCCGCTAACTCGGGGGATTCATGAATCTGCAGCACGCGCTCGGCCAGCGCTTCTGGAGAGAAACGGTCAAAGTAAATTCCCGCGTCTCCGCAGATTTCGCGATGCACCGGCAAATCCGACGCCACTACCGGCAAGCCGCTCGACATTGATTCGATCAACGGGTGAGCGAAGGATTCCGCGTAAGCCGGCGTCACATAAATGTTACAGGCACGATAAAGATGGTGCAGCGAGCGATAGGGGATCATTCCTAACTCGACCACACTATCGCTGGTGCGCAGGGCACTCACCAAAGACGAAGCCGCCTCGGCTCGATAGGAACCAGGATTCTCATCCGAACTCAATCGACAGGTGAGGAACAGCTTCACCTTCTTCCCGTTCAAACGGTCGCTCAAAATTGGCAGAGATCGAAAGAGAGTTTCGAAATTGCGGTAGTAATTGTAATGGCTTACAAAGAGCAGACGGAGCGAGTCTTTCCCCAGCTCGAGCTGCGTTTTGACTGCTGGAGGCAAAGGCGCGGTGTTGCTCGTGAAGGCCTCGGCGTCGAATCCATGATGCACCGTCAATACTTTCCTTCCGCTCCAGTGGCTCAATTCGTGGGCAAACGCTTCACTGGGCGCAACCGTAACGTCGGCGCGGCTTATGGATTGCCTGGCCAACTAGCCCTTGACCGCAGTGTCCGCCCATATTGCATAGGCTCGGCGATCACGTACATCCCGCAAGAAATCTTCAGACGTATAAAGCGAGTTGCGAGAGAGGAGTATTTGCGGCACGGGACAATTCCACAGCGCAAAGTTGCCTGCGGAGATTAATACCTGTGCGCCACTCTGCCGGATCAGCTTTGGCAACGCCGTTTGCTCCCGCATGAAACGACGAAGCACTCCCGAGCTTTCCCACGTTTCAACAAATGAAATATTTGGAAGGGTTCCAAACTCCGCGCGTATCGCCGAATTCAACCATATCGTCGTTTGAGCGTCGACTCTGCGCGCAAGATGAGGAATCACGTTGCGCAAATACGTGAGGCCTCCGCCCGCGCTCGCGGCCAGACCATTGATAAACAAACGGATCATCGGTTCGAGACAACGGCTCCAATACTGGCGGGTAACGGATGGAAGACTCGGGAAACGGCGCTCGGTGCCGGAACCGCCACGGCGTCGGCAACCATGTCCGCGAGTACAAAACCACAAACCCAAAAAAATAATGCAAGATAGGAGCCTGCGGCAAAGAGCCAATCTTCGAAGTTGGCATGAACAAGCCCGGACAATACCACCATGGCCAAGGGGATCGCATAAGGGCGCGGATCGGCCGTTCGTTTCACCCACGCGCAGACTTTCCACACATTCGCTACCGTTACCGCGACCAGCGCCACAAAAGGGAACACACCCAGTAAACCGACCCACTCGGCGATGGTCATGTAGCTACTTCCGTGCTCGCGCTCCGTGTCTCCGGTCGAAGCAAGAGTTCCACCGACCGGAAGGAAAGCACCAAACTCGGATCCCGGATCGGTACCCGACGGACTTGTGCCATAGCCCGTCCCAAACCACGGATGTTCTTTGATCGTGGCGACCGTTTTATCCCACGGGGTCCGACGCGAACCAAGCACGCCTTCCTCCTTATGTCCCTTGTAGAGGAATGCATCCTTCAATTCTCCAAGCTGACGATCTAACGTCCCTGGCATCAGCATCCCGGTAAGCGCAACCAGCACCAGAACGAATGCAGCTATCCTGCCCAGCAACTTGTATTGGCCCAGGCAAATGCAAAAGACAAGGACAACCACGAGAGCAGAAACCATCCCGGCGCGTGCCAGGCTGGACCGTATTAAGTAAACGCAGAGGAGCAGAGCGACTAATCTGCGTCCCTTCACTATCGGTCCATCGCTGTTCAGCCATCCCCATAACAAGAACGGAAAACAGGCGATGCTCATCACGGCACCCATGGAGTTGGGATTTCCCCAGATACCCATGCCCAGGAAATAACAGACGGTCGTGCCATAGACCATTAACTCCACGCCCAGGAGCACCCCTTGGAAAAAACGGTTTTCGCGACCAAAAACCGCCGAGCGAGCACCGGTGGCACAATAAAGAAACAGAAGGGACAGGCTCAGAGCCTTCAGCGAAGCCATTCGGACAAAAGGAGAAACTGTAGCGGAAACAAACGCTGCGCAAACGCAAAAAAAAGCAATCAGATGTATCGACCGAAACGGTCTGCGTTGCGCCCTGGTCCAGACAATGAACCCAACCACGGCACCCGCTGCGAGTACGGCCCATCGTCCGCCTGTCCAGGCTCCTTGCAGAGGTATGTGCAGTCCGGCCCAAACGAAAGCCACGATCAGCAGAACAAAAAAACGCTGGTCGTACTTCCAGATGCAGGCGATCATTAATTCCAGCAACATGATCCCGCCCAGCAAAGACACGTTGCCAAAGTACTGAAAATGAGAGTAAGAAAAATACAGGACTATGCCTACGCCAAGAATGATCCCAACCCACGATAGTGGCTTCAGGTCCCTCATTGGTTCCCCGCAACCGCGGAGATAGCGGCCGCCGCCAAACCATCGGCACACGCTTCCGGCGAATTCCTTCGAATTCGCTCTAGGCTTCGCTCACTCATCTGTCGTTGCCGTTCCGGTTGCCGCACCACACAGTCAATCGCCTCGCGCAGCTTATCTGAATCTCGCGGAGGCACGATGTACCCGTTCCATCCATTTTCGACCAGATCCGCCGCACAGCCCGCGACACTGCTCACGATGATCGGAAGTCCGCAGGCCATCGCTTCGTTCACCACCAGCCCCCATGGGTCACTGTGCGTCGGCATGACCAGAACCTCCGCCAGCGCATAAACACATGCCAGGTCTTCCCGCTGCGCGAATCCAGGAAAACAAACCGTCCCCGGACTTATGTGTTTCGCCTTTTCCGCTAATTTCGCTCGCGAGACTCCATCGCCCGCAAATACCAGCCCCACCCCGGATCGCAGGCTACTCTCTAGTTTGGCATAGGCTTCGAGGAGATCAAAGACACCTTTTCCAGGCACCAACCGCCCGACAAAAAGGATATAACGAGCGGGTAATTTCAGCTTCTCTCGAACTTCCGCAGCGTCAATTCTCGCGGCGTTCGCTTGGGTCGCGAAAAGATCGTTATCGACCGCATTCGGCGCGGTCGAGATACTTCCTTCTGCCGATCCCAATGAGGTGAGATATTCAAAGGAAGCCTTACCCGGAACTACAAACCCATCGCAGCGTCTCAAGAAATACGTCTTGAGAAACTCCACCCATTCCCATCCGCGGCGAGCATCATGGCGATTGCTCTCGGACCACAGAAGAAATTTGACCCCGCGCCGCTTCGCCCACAGGAGAGCCTGCCATGAAGCGGCATAGTTATATCCCCCGCAGATGATGACATGTGGATTAGCTTTATTCAGAGCTGACGACAACCCGCGGTTGACCAGCAAATCGATCGCGCAGAAACGCATGCGCAACGACGGAAGAACCTGATACGAAAAACAGATTTCATCCTTATAAACACGCCATCGTCGAAGCGTCGCATTTGTCTCGGCCAAGAATATTACGTGCAATTCCAGCCCCGGTCGGCGCGCGAGAGCATTGAAAACCGGAATGCGATACGGTGCAATAATCTCCGTCAGGATCACCAGCCGAATGCTCATCTCCGACATTCCACCGATTCCGGTCGCGTTACAGTCTCCAGAATCGATGCCCAGTGCCCTGCGATGACGTCCCAATCAAACATTTCGCGACAACGCAGGTATGCTACCCGCGCCAGCGAGGCCCGATAATCCGGTTTTTCCAGCAGACTGGAGAGCGCATCGGCGAATTCCTCTACTTCTTCGGGATTCACCACGATCCCCGCGTCCCCCAGCACTTCCGGAATGCCACCGCGGTTTGAACCCACGACGGGAGTCCCGCATGCCATGGCTTCAGCATTCACCAAGCCGAAGGGCTCCTGAAATAAAGAAGGGCTGGCGAAAACCGTCGCTCGCTGAAACCAAGTTGGCAGGTCCCGATCGTGATCAATATATCCCGGGAAATGGATTCGCGCGTTCCGCATTTGGGTCAACGATTCCGCCAAATCGCGCACTTTGCGGACGTAATCCGTTTCGCGGTGAACTCCGAAACCGGTTGTCCCCCCAATCACCAGGACCGCGTCCGGATGCCGATCAAGCAGGCGAGCATAGGCGCGCACCAACTGAAGCACTCCCTTTTCCTCATCAAAACGTCCGACAAAGAAGATGGTCTTTGCTTCGCGAATGTCTTCGCGCGGGTGGAACAGCTGCATGTTGACGCCGTTGAAAATAACCTTGGTCTTGGCTGACAAACCAGGGCAGCGATCGGCAAATGTTCCGCGCAAAAATGAACTGCAGACTGCGACCCCGTCCAGTTGCGGAGCCAATTCTTCGAGCATTGGCGCAGTCCAATGCCCCAGATGGTTATTTTGAAGATGCAGCCAGATTGTTCCTTCATAACCGATCCGGCGCAACTCTCGAACCCACTGCGGGCGGTTATGGATGTGCACCACATCGAGTTTACGCAAGGACTTGATTAAGCCACGCAACCAGAGCGGGTCGTCCCACCGGCGCAAGAAGGGGATCGTGGAGATCACATCGCAAGTTCTCCACACGCCACTCGTATAGTGGGATAAGTCATAGCGCTGTTCGGAGGCAGTGGGGAAGCCAAACGCAGTAACTTCCATGCGATCTCTTAGGCGGTTGTAGACCTCGTAGGTCCAGCGTGCCAGGGCACCGCCGTAAAATGGGCTGAATTGCTCCCGGCCCGACAGAAGAACCCCGACTTTGAGCAACGGTGACGATGACACCGGTTCGACTACCCTTTTCTTGATCAGTTCAATGGAGTTTCTCACGAGTTGCCGCGTTTTGGATTGAGCATCATACAAAACCTTCGACCTCTCGTTTCAGAAGATTGCGGCCAGCGGCGGCCCAGCTGACCGTATAGACTGCGCACCCTACGCCGATCAGAATCAACGGCGGCAAATGCCGCGGAAGCGCGACCCACAATACCGCTGCCATGACCAGACTGGCGATGACGGCAAAGCTGATCAGCGGAGTTTTCGCGGCGGCACGCACATCCGGCGGACAGCGCAGGAAAGCAAAGAGCGCAACTCCGAACTCACCCAGCACAAAAGCGACACAAGCGCCGGCGATGCCGAACAATGGCGGGAGGATCAGATAGAGAACAACAGCGGTGATTGCACCGGCGAGCGTGGAGAGAAAATAATCCTGGTGGCGGCCCATCGCGTAAAGAATTGTTCCGGCGAACAGCGCCGCGGCAGGGGCGGTAATGATGTAAAGCGACACCCACTGGAAAGCACGTACCGCCTCTTGAAATTGTGCACCCAACAACCAAGGGACAACCACCGGGGCGGTCACCAAGCCGCCAATCGTCAAGGGGACGCCCAATAAGGCCAGCACGGAAGCGGCAATTCGAGTGGGCCGGAAAAGCCCATTTGCAAGATTGGCGCGCAACGCCATGCGCGGCATCATAACGGTCTGCGCTACCGAGAGAAAGTTGCGCAGCACGTCGGCGAGCCGAGCGGCGGCGGCGTACAAGCCGAGGGCGTGCTCCCCCAGATACCATCGGACTACGACATGTCCAGTGCGATGATAGAGATTCCCCATGAGCGAAGATGCCGCATAGTGCAGGCTCGGAACTAGAATCGCCGCCAGGCGCCGCGGTGCAATCGAAAGCCGAAAGCGATAGCCCTCCCTCCACAAAAATATCCAAGCGATTAAGCTGGTCAAGACTGAAGACGCCACGATACTAACCGGCACCCAGATCACATCCTTGGGAGATCGAACCAGCGTAAAAATACCGATGGCGTAAAGACTTTGCTGCATGATCAAGACCAAAGATTGCACATGGAACAGCTCCAGCGAAGACAACAGATAATCCAACGAGAGAGACGTGGTTAGGGGAATGGCCACTCCGTAAAATTTAAGCAGAAAGCGGACATCCGGACGGACTTCCAGACTCGCCACTACCAAAACCACGACTACTGCCACCCCGCTCGCAAGCACGCGCAACACCAGAACATCGGAAATGGTCTGAAAAGCTTCCTTACGCCGAGCAGCGAGCTGCTGGGCGGCATAGGTGGTCAGGCCCGGATTCGCGACCAATCCCGTGAAGGCGCAGATTGCGACGACATAACTCCACAACCCATACACATCGACGCCGAGGCGCCGCACCAAAAACGGAAAAGTAATGGCCGTGAGTATCGTGCCCACAACGCGGGCAGTGGTCACGGAGAGCGCAAATCCTCCGTAACGCAACAGCGACTTAGAGATGCTCAATAACCCATCCTATGTCCCAATCTTCACGACCAAGTCCGGACCACGATCGGCGCGCCACGATACCTATTAAAGCGCGCTCACTTGCAGTTCTGCCGCACTTCCGCGGACTGCTCTTTCTTGCGGCGTTTGACTGCCGCCTGCACAAAAACATTTTCCCAATCTCGCGTTACTCGGTCCCAGTCGAACTGCAGCGCATGCTGTGCCGCCGCCACCGACATCTTCCGCCGCAGATCGTGATCGGTCAGCAGCAAGCTTAGCTTCTGAGAGAGTTCGTCTTCGGATTTTACCAAGTATCCGGTCTGATCATGCGCAACATAGTCCGGCCGATAAATTTCCATGGCTATCGCGGGGAGTCCGCACGATGCAGCCTGCCCCAGCACTTGCGGATGACCTTCCAGCACACTGGGGAAAAGAAAGAGGTCGGCCTTCCGCATCTCCTCAGCTAACTGCGGCTGCGAAAGGTGGCCCACGAAGGTCACGTTGCGACATCGCAAATCATTCACCAGCGCCCTCAATTTGTCTTCCTCCACGCCCTTGCCCGTCAGTCGAAATTCGACGGATGGCCGCTTGGCCGCCTCTCGGATCACGACATCCACGCGCTTCCGAGCCTGTAAAGAGCCGGCATAAAGTACGGTGAGCTTCGATACATTCTGGCGACCTTGCGACGGCGGGTGGTATAACGCTCGATCAATACCGTCATAAATTGTTTCAGTGTTTACTCCGAAGCGCTCTTTGACAGTTCGTGAAACGTGGAGCGAGTTCCCAACCACACAATCGGCCTCGCGAATCGATCGAGTCATGGTTGGCTCAACAGCGATCTCATCCAACGCCATCACGATATAAGTGACCAGACCAACTCGCAGCCGCAGAGAACGCCGCAAGAACAGGAACATCGAATCCAGCGGCCCGAAACGCGGGAAAAAATAGATGTCGATTCCAGAGCGCAAAACACTTGCCAGCCATCGAGGAGTGTTGCCATGGCGGTGATAGGGCAGAATCTCAGTATTTTCGCGAGCCAGAATTCGCGGGTCCGGCGTTCCGTCACCAAGAAGGATCACTCTAAAGCGGTCGGGCGGAAGACGGCTCACGACTTCTTTGACCGTAAGGTTCTGTGCGTTGGTGTTCGCTTCATCGGCGAACGACGGAGTAAATATCGTAATCATGAAGTTTGGGAATTGCGCCTGGATTCGGGGATGCCCGGACACTCCGGTTCGCACAATCGCCGATTCAAATGGTTCAACGCGCCACCAGCGACCAACTCAGCGGCGTTCCGCGTTCCACGTTGCAAGCCGCGCGTTTTCCGAGAACTTCATCGAGGTGCCGCGGGTGCAATCCATCAGCGGGACGAATCGAACGCACGTTCCGCTTCGTAAATAACTCGCCCTCTTTTATATCTTCGACCGCAAACAGCGAGCGCCGAAACTTACGGCTATTGGCTTCGCGCGGGCCGGAGTCGAATTTCACCGAGCCCAGTGCCTTTTCCGCCGTGCGCACGGCCTGCACCATGGCCTTGAATTCCTCGGGCTCCAGCGAGAACGCGCCGTCCGGACCGCCATCGGCCCGCCGCAGACACAGATGCTTCTCTATGATGCACGCTCCAAGAGTCACCGCGACCACTGGCACCGTGACGCCCATGGTGTGATCGGACAATCCGACGGGGCAGCCAAAACGCCGCTCCAGTTCCGGAATCGTCAGCAGGTTCGCCTCTTCCGGTGGTGCCGGATACGCGCTCGTACACTTCAACAACGCAATCTCAGTCGCGCCGGCTATGCGCGCCGCTTGCAGCGCTTCGGAGATTTCATCTTCGCTCGCCATGCCGGTCGACATGATCAGCGGCTTGCGGGTACGAGCCATTTTTTGAATCAGTCCAATATCCACCAATTCAAACGATGCCACCTTGTGCGCGGGAACATTCATCTGCTCAAGAAAATCGACCGCACTCTCGTCGAACGCGCTGGAAAATAGCTGCATTCCTAGCTCATCTGCGATCTCTTTCAGTTTGGGCTGCCATTCCCAGGGCGTAAACGCTTCTTGGTAGAGGTCGTGAAGAAGGCGCCCATCCCAAAGCGTGCCGCCTCCAACCCGAAAGCATTCCTTGTCGCTGCGCAGCGTAATCGTGTCGGCCGTATAGGTTTGCAGCTTGACTGCATCGGCCCCCGCATCTTTGGCGGCACCCAAAATGCGAACCGCCTGGTCAAAGTCTTGCTGATGATTGGCCGACAGTTCGGCCACAATATAAACTGGCTGGCCGCTTCCTATCTCACGGCCATCGAGCTTGATGGACTGCGCAAATTTTGCTTCGACCAGAATTCTCTCCTTGTCAGATTCTCAATTCTAATCTGGATGATAGCGGCGAGTAGCAGCACCTGCAACAAACGGGCATGCTGAGTTTGCCCATGTAAGCGGCGTCAATTCCGACTGGCTGATTACAGCTGAACAGTAGTGCTGCGAGTGATGGAACCTGATCTTTGCCGCGATGCGACTTCTGCGGGAGCAAACGGCGGACGCCGGCCGCTGCGAATTATCGCCAGCGAGCTTTCGCCTTCGTTAAATAGCAGATCGAGAACACTGGCCTGCGCTTCGAATGGGAGAAATAGCTGGCCATACTCCGGATGCTCGTAATGCTGAAAAACCACATCGACTCCCCGGCCAGTTAAGATGGGAAGATCGTTCAACAAATAATCGGCGGACCCGAGCGGCGAAATGTAGGTGGTCGCTCCCAGCAAGCAGCAAATCTCCGCCAGCAACTGCGTACGTTTTCCATCGACCGCAAGGTCCGAAGATCTCACGACCGGCGTTGTGATGCCGAGCACCTCTGTCAGCCAGCGCAGCAGTCCAATCGTCAAATCGGCGAGTCGCAGGCCGGACGATGCCGCCCGCAACAATTCATTCAACGCGGGGAAATATTTGTCGAAAAATCTAGCGCGCCGATAGTTCAGTTCGATCGCGCGCAAGTGATCGCGCCAGAATTCCGCGTCTCGAATTTCCACGTCCATGATCCGCTGCCCTAGCCGTCCGCGAAATACCACGGGTACAGTGAGCCACAGCAAGCCGGTTGGTGTCTTGATCCGGTTACGCTGCTGCCACGATTGCTTTTCAAACTGCACGGTATCGAGCAGCACGAACTTGTCTACCTGGTCGAGCAGGTCGAAATAGCCGAGCCATGGCAGATAGGTCGGCTGCGCAATCGCGATCTTCACAACTCGCCCCCGCGCAGCACAAAGCGCCCGGTGACTCTCTGAAACCCGAGAGACTCCCACAACGCCACGGCAGCGAATCTTCCGTCGATCACTTCGAGTTGAATCTTCGAGGGAGCATGCGCCTGGAGTTCGCGAATCGCATCGCTGGCGCAAATCGACGCAATCCCGCGCCTGCGAAACTCTGACGAAATGTAGAGTTCGTAGATAACCCCTGTCATCCGTGGAAGAAAGCGATGCTTCTCGAGTCCGAAGAGAACGAATCCCGCGCGTTTTTCTTCGACAACAATCCAGCGCAGAAAATACAGCGGATTCGCCATAATAGTTGGAAAGTAGTGCTCTTTCCAATCGTCCTGCGGCACAAAAGAAGAGTCCAGCTCGAGAAAATGTTTGGCCGCCATGCAAAGAAAATCGTCCCGGTCCGACACGGCGATCGGAATCATCCGAACTAAACTGGCTTGCTGCACGGCTTCGACCACACGCGCCGCGCCCCGGCCGTCGACCAGCGCTTTACCCCTGCCCGTCATGCGCTCTCGCGCCACGCTCGAGGCGGCCAATTCTTTTGCCGCGTGCACCAGCTTTGAGGAATCGAAATGATCGGTCTGTCCCATATCTACTAGCACCCCGCGACGCGACAACGATTGTATTACGCGAGCCTGTGCAATATTTCTGGAATAGCTAAATACTCCACACCCCATGGAAAGCAGTTCCCAGAGCGTTCCGCCGGCGACCACGATCGCCAGGTCCGCTTCTGTCATGAACTGCGCCATATTTGGAGGGTTGAAAACGACTCGGAGATTGCTCGTTTCCAACGCTCGCAAGTCATCAACCTTGTTGAAGCCCGCTCCCGCAATCACCGTAACTTCGAGATCAGGGCACGCGCCAAGAGCAGACGCAATTTCCGGCGTCAGATTCTCCGGATCGCTTCCACCGAGGGTCACAAGAATCCGGTTGCCGGTTTTGTGAATCGCTTTTTTTTCTATTTCCTGATGGAATTCCCGACGCAACAGAATATAAGACGGGCCCAGCAACAGCCGCGCGGTTGCGCCCCGTTTCCGATATGGGTGCCCGTCGTCATCGAGATCGGCATTGACGATCAAGTCGGCAGGAAAGGAATCTCGGTCGGCGAAATCATCGATCAGGAGCACTCGAAAACCGGCGGATCTAACCGTCCCCAGAAAATCGCTGCCGAAGCGATCGCCATCGATAACTACCCAATCGGCGCCGATCCGGCGAGCCTGCGCCACCGTTTCGCGGGCGTCCTCAGCACTGCCGGCGATGGCCCGAATCCACGTGAGAGCAACTCCCTCCGCCGTTACCCGTGGAGCGAGCGCATCCGGCAACTCAGTCGCCGCTAGACTAGTCGTGCCGCCAGCGGCCTGCCATGCTTGCGCCAGTGCCAGGCAGCGCATGACATGTCCCGTCCCTATCGCCAGACTGGCATCCGCTCGAATCAGAAGTGTGCCTGTTTTCATCGCCACTCTTGGAGTTTCATTCCACGGAAGTCGCTCTGCGGTTTACTGCCGATGCTATCACGGCGCATTGAAGCAGTTGCAATCCGCCAATACGGGCTCCAAATCGCCTTTCTGATTCGGAGCCGCCGGGCAGAGGAGGGAAAGCGTTGTGTCTCTCAAAATCGAGGCACACAAATCGAGGTGTACAATCCTTCGTTCGCAACTCAAGAGGTAATCTTGTAAGGACACGGGTTGTCGCCATCATCGATGAGAACGGTCACCATCATACAGGCGCGGAGTAGCAGCACCCGCCTTCCGGGAAAGGCAGTATTACCGGTAGGCGGATATGCGAGCGCGGTGCTGGCCGCATTGCGAGCGAGTAATACAAATCTCCCAGCGTTAGTAGCGACGTCATCTGAGCCGGAGGATGATGCTCTCGCCGACATGCTTGGTCAACATAAAATCTCCGTCGTGCGCGGACCTTTGGACGATGTGCTGGCGCGATATGCGCTCGCCGTCGCAGATTTGCCCGAGGATTGCGTCGTGGTCCGGCTCACCGGCGACAATGTGGTTTCCGACGGCAGTTTGGTGCAAGAACTCGTCTCAGCCTTTGGGGAGTCGCGCGTGGAATATCTTTCGCAGGATTCGCCGCAAAGCCGCCTTCCCTTCGGATTGGGCGGAGAAGCTTTCTCGGTTGCGACGCTGCGGCGTGCGCAGGCGCAGGCTACCAGTACCTATGATCGCGAGCATGTGAGCCCGTGGATCCGCCGCAATTGCAGAGCGATGATTCACACGCCTCGCGCCATCGGCACACACGACTTCAGCCACCTGCGCTGCACCATAGATGACGAAGAAGACTACGACAGAATCGTTCGCTTATTTGCGGGCGTGGCCGAGCCGGTTCACTTCGGATGGTTTGAACTGACTCAGAAGCTAGCGGCTCAAGAAGGCGAGCCCAGATTTCGCGTCCCATATGGCATTTCTGCGGGGAAAATTCATAGTGAATTGACGCTCGGCACAGCACAATTGGGAATGGATTATGGAATCGCGAACAGGGCTGGTCAGCCTGCGCTTCCCGTAGCGATAAGAATGGTGCGCCAGGCTGTCGCTCACGGGGTTACGGCGCTGGACACGGCTCGCGCCTACGGCGATGCCGAGTCAGTTGTTGGCCAAGCGCTTACCGGGGCGTGGCGATCCCGGGTTGAAGTAATCACTAAGCTCGATCCGCTAGCATCGTTGCCACAAAACGCCACGGTGAATGAAGTTCGCGCGGCGGTTGATGATAGTGTAAAGCGCTCTTGCGAAGCACTACGATCGAAAACGCTTTCGACCTTGTTGTTGCATCGCTCTTCACACCATGACGCCTGGGGAGGCGCGGCCTGGCGACGGCTTCTGGAATTGCGCGACGACGGAACGATCGGTAATTTAGGAGCTTCAGTCTATGAGCCGCGCGAAGCGCTCGATCTCTTGCAAGACATGGCGATTACGCATTTACAAATTCCGATGAACGTTCTCGATTGGCGTTGGAGGGCGAGTGGCTTTGATCGCGCGGTTGTGAGACGTCCAGATGTGGTCGTGCATGCCCGGAGCGCACTGTTACAGGGTGTTCTCGCTGACTCCCCGCCTTCATTGTGGCCCGTATCGGCTGGGTTCGATGCAGCCGCATGCCTGCGCCAACTCCGAAAGTTAACCGCCGAGTTCGGGCGGCAGAGTATGACAGACCTCTGTCTCGCCTACGTTCGCTCGCAACCGTGGATCACGAGCGTCGTGGTAGGTTGTGAGACGCTGGAGCAGGTGGATGAGAATCTAGAATTGTTGTGCCGGCCCAAGCTGACTACGGAGCAATGCGCCGAACTGGAGCGTTCATTGCCGGAAGCGCCTGAAGATCTTTTGAATCCATCCCAATGGAATTTTGTCCATGAGCACTCTGCAAAGCAGCGGTAGCGACCGCGATCCGCTTTCGATGTTTCGCCTTGACGGGAGAGTCGCTTTCTTGTCTGGCGCAGGCGGACTTTTGGGTCGGCCCATGGCGAAGGCACTCGCCTTTGCGGGCGCTCACGTGGTGTTGAATGGACGCAGGCGCGAACCGCTAGAGACGGTCGCTGAGGAGTTGAAGAATGCGGGCCTGACCGTGTCTGTGGCTTGTTTTGACGTGACCGATGAAGCTGAGCTGCGCCGGAACGTCGGTCTGATCGGCGAGCGATTGGGCCGGCTCGAT